>NZ_VJZD01000009.1 GCF_009377175.1 Streptomyces adustus | reverse complement strand
GGGGAGCTCTGCCGCACGGGGGAACGGGGGACGCGGGAGAGCGCGAAAGGGAGCGGGACTGGAGGGCCGGGGGGTCCGTCCAGTCCCGCTTTCGCGTTCTCGCGCTGTCGCGTTCTCGCGCTGTCGCGCTGTCGCGCTGTCGCGCTGTCGCGCTGTCGCGCTGTCGCGCTGTCGCGCTGTCGCGCTGTCGCGCTGTCGGCGGTCCGCCGGTCCGCCGGTCGGCTGGTCGGCTGGTCGACCGGTCGGCTCAGGCCGCCGTCGGCGTCTGCGTCTGCCGGCCCACCGCCGCAGCCGCCAGCCTGGTCAGCGCCTCGTCCCGGTCGCAGGCGTACGCGCCCAGGGAGGTCTGACGGGTGACGATCGACCGCTCCGAGCGCATCAGCCGCCAGCCGCGGCGCAGCAGGAACGGCACCGACTTGCGGCCCTCCTTGAGGTCGCGCAGGAAGCGGCGGCGGAACGTGGTGAGCGGACCGCGGGTCAGGCACAGGGCGTCCGCCAGGACGCCCAGCTCCCGGCAGCGCTCGACGATCTCGGCCGCGAAGATGCCCTCCGCGATGAACAGCGGGGTCCGGCCGATGTGCAGCGTCTCCTCGCCGGTGCGGGCGCTCAGCGAGATGTCGTACACCGGTACGCCCGTGGACCCGGTGGCACACAGCCGCGCGATGGCCTCGACCGCGACCTCCGCGTCCCACGACTCGGGGTGGTCCCAGTCGATGTCGGAACTGCCCGCCACCAAAGGCAGCGTCGGGTCGTTGCCTTCTTTGTAGAAGTCGTCGAGGCGCAGCACGGGCAGTCCCGAGCGGGCCGCGACAAGGGACTTGCCCGAGCCCGAAGGACCGCACAGCAGCACGACACGGGTGGATGACGGGTGATGGATGCTCACAGAACACCAGTTTGCGGCATGGTGACGCTGCTGCCGACCCCGCGGGTCGGCTTTGAAGCACGCATCACATCTCAACTACCCTACGCAACGTTCCGATTACTGTACGAAGCGAGAAGGTGGCAGCAGCGATGGCCCGACACGACTCCCCCCAGACCCCGACCGGCCGACGCGTCCTGGTCGCGCTCGCGACCGCGGGGGTGGCTCTCGGCGCGGGTGCGGGGGCGGCCGCCGCGGCCGCCGGACCGGTGCTCGACGCGCCGCGCACGCACCCCGGGACGGTCGGCGCGGTCGACCCGCAGGCGGGTGTGAACGGGCTTCTCGGGTCGGTGCGGTACATCACCGGCCCGCTGTCCGATCTCAAGCCCAACCCGCTCGCCGGCACCGGTGTGGACCCGCTCGACAACGGCGTCGGCACCCGGCTCTCGGACTTCAAGCCGCTGTCCTCGAAGGCGCTCACCGGGCCGATCGCGCAGGCGCAGTCGATCGGCGGCATCCCGGTCGTCGGGCAGGTGACGGGGCTGCTCGGCCGCTGACCCCGGCACGGCTGCCGACCCCGGCGCGCACACAGCCGCGCCCGCCCCGGACGGAGGGCGGGCGCGGCTGCGTCGTGCTGCGTGCGCTCGGGTCAGTAGGCGGACCCGGAGGCGCCCAGCGAGCCCGTCGGGTGCCAGACCGTCTTGGTCTCCAGGAAGGCCGTCATGCGCTCGATGCCGGGAGTCGCCGAATAATCCACAGGCTGTGGACGGAGAACGCGCTTCAGGTTGTCCGCCGCCGCGATCTCCAGCTCCTTCGCCAGTACGTCGTCGGCGCCCGCGAGGTCGATGGCGTTGACGTCCTGGTGCGCCGCGAGGGGCGGCGCGATCTCCGCCGCACGGCCCGAGAGGATGTTCACCACACCGCCGGGAAGGTCGGACGTGGCCAGCACCTCGCCCAGCGACAGCGCCGGCAGCGGGGACTTCTCGGAGGCGATCACGACCGCCGTGTTGCCGGTCGCGATGACCGGGGCGACCACCGAGACGAGACCCAGGAACGACGACTCCTGGGGCGCCAGGACGGTCACCACGCCGGTCGGCTCGGGCGAGGAGAGGTTGAAGAACGGCCCCGCCACCGGGTTGCCGCCGCCGACCACCTGGGCGATCTTGTCGGTCCAGCCCGCGTACCAGACCCAGCGGTCGATCGCCGCGTCGACGACCGCGGCCGCCTTGGCCTTCGACAGGCCCTCCGCCTCGGCGACCTCGCGCACGAACTGCTCGCGGCGGCCCTCCAGCATCTCCGCGATGCGGTAGAGGATCTGGCCGCGGTTGTACGCCGTCGCGCCCGCCCAGCCGCCGAACGCCTTGCGGGCGGCGACCACCGCGTCACGGGCGTCCTTGCGGGACGACTGCGGAGCGTTGGCCAGCCAGTTGCCCTTCGAGTCCGACACCTCGTACACCCGGCCGCTCTCGGAACGCGGGAACTTCCCGCCGACGTACAGCTTGTAGGTCTTGAAGACGCTCAGCCGCTGCTGCTCGGTCTTCTCGGTCTTCTCAGACATCGAGGTACGCCTCCAGGCCGTGACGACCGCCCTCGCGGCCGAAGCCCGACTCCTTGTAGCCGCCGAAGGGCGAGGTCGGGTCGAACTTGTTGAACGTGTTGGACCAGACGACACCGGCGCGCAGCTTGTTCGCGACCGCCAGGATCCGCGAGCCCTTCTCCGTCCAGATGCCGGCGGAGAGGCCGTACGGCGTGTTGTTGGCCTTGGCCACGGCCTCGTCCGGCGTGCGGAACGTCAGCACCGAGAGGACCGGACCGAAGATCTCGTCGCGGGCGATGGTGTGCGCCTGGGTGACGTTCGTGAAGAGCGTCGGCGCGAACCAGTAGCCGGCGGCGGGCAGTTCGCAGGCGGGCGACCAGCGCTCGGCGCCCTGCGCCTCGCCCTGCTCGACGAGCGAGGTGATACGGGCCAGCTGCTCGGCGGAGTTGATCGCGCCGATGTCCGTGTTCTTGTCCATCGGGTCGCCCAGGCGCAGCGTCGACAGCCGGCGCTTGAGGGAGTCCAGCAGCTCGTCCTGGATCGACTCCTGGACCAGCAGACGGCTGCCCGCGCAGCAGACCTGGCCCTGGTTGAAGAAGATGCCGTTGACGATGCCCTCGACGGCCTGGTCGATCGGGGCGTCGTCGAAGACGATGTTGGCGCCCTTGCCGCCCAGTTCGAGGGTGAGCTTCTTGCGGCTGCCGGCGACCGTGCGGGCGATCTCCTTGCCCACCGCGGTCGAGCCGGTGAAGGCGACCTTGTTCACGTCCGGGTGCGCGACCAGCGCGGCGCCCGCGTCGCCGTACCCCGGAAGGATGTTGACGACGCCCTTGGGCAGACCGGCCTGCCGGCAGATGTCCGCGAAGAACAGGGCGGACAGCGGGGTGGTCTCGGCGGGCTTGAGGACGACCGTGTTGCCGGTCGCCAGTGCCGGGGCGATCTTCCACGCCAGCATCAGCAGCGGGAAGTTCCACGGGATGACCTGGCCCGCGACACCCAGCGGACGCGGGTTCGCGCCGAACCCGGCGTGGTCCAGCTTGTCGGCCCAGCCCGCGTAGTAGAAGAAGTGCGCGGCGACCAGCGGGAGGTCGGCGTCGCGGGTCTCCTTGATGGGCTTTCCGTTGTCCAGCGTCTCCAGGACCGCCAGCTCGCGGCTGCGCTCCTGGATGATGCGGGCGATCCGGAACAGGTACTTGGCGCGCTCGGCGCCGGGCAGCGCCGACCACTTCTGGAAGGCCTTGCGGGCGGCCCGCACCGCGCGGTCGACGTCCTCGGCGCCGGCCTGCGCCACCTCGGAGAGGACCTCCTCGGTGGACGGGCTGACCGTCTTGAAGACCTTGCCGTCGGCCGCCTCGGTGAACTCGCCGTCGATGAACAGGCCGTACGAGGGGGCGATGTCGACGACCGAGCGGGACTCGGGGGCCGGTGCGTACTCGAATGCGGATGCCATGGTGATCAGTCCACCGTCACGTAGTCGGGGCCGGAGTAGCGGCCGGTGGCCAGCTTCTGACGCTGCATCAGCAGGTCGTTCAGCAGCGAGGAGGCGCCGAAGCGGAACCAGTGGTTGTCCAGCCAGTCCGCGCCGACGGTCTCGTTGACCAGGACCAGGAACTTGATCGCGTCCTTGGTGGTGCGGATGCCGCCGGCCGGCTTCACGCCGACCTGGACGCCGGTCTGGGCGCGGAAGTCGCGCACCGCCTCCAGCATCAACAGGGTGTTCGCGGGGGTCGCGTTGACGGCGACCTTGCCGGTCGAGGTCTTGATGAAGTCGGCCCCGGCCAGCATGCCGAGCCAGCTGGCGCGGCGGATGTTGTCGTACGTCGACAGCTCGCCGGTCTCGAAGATGACCTTGAGGCGGGCGCTCGTCCCGCAGGCCTCCTTCACGGCCGTGATCTCGTCGTACACCTTCATGTAGTCGCCCGCGAGGAACGCCCCGCGGTCGATGACCATGTCGATCTCGTCGGCGCCCGCGGCGACGGCGTCGGCCACGTCGGCCAGCTTCACGGCGAGGGCGGCACGGCCCGCCGGGAAGGCGGTGGCGACCGAGGCGACCTTCACGCCCGAGCCGGCCACGGCCGCCTTGGCGGCGGCCACCATGTCGGGATAGACGCAGACGGCGGCGGTCGAGGGCGTCGAGGCGTCGGTCGGGTCGGGATGGACCGCCTTGGCGCCGAGCGCCCGGACCTTGCCGGGGGTGTCCGCGCCTTCCAGCGTCGTCAGGTCGACCATCGAGATGGCCAGGTCGATGGCGTACGCCTTCGCGGTGGTCTTGATGGAACGGGTGCCGAGCGAGGCGGCGCGCGCCTCCAGGCCGACCGCGTCGACGCCGGGCAGTCCGTGGAGGAAGCGGCGCAGCGTGCTGTCGGACGCGGTGACGTCAGCGAGGGCAGCGGGTGCAGAGGTGGGCATGGTCACCAGACGAGCATATCTACGCGCGTAGCGGCTGTACACCCCCGGAAGGTCCTCCCGGGCCCGCCGGGCCCGCCGTGGGGCGGGCGGTGCACGTGGGGTGTGACGCATCCCGCGGCACCGCGGACGGAAGTCTTCGCGGGCGTCGTGCAGAATCGGGGCCATGACGACCCCGGAGCACCAGTCACCAGCGCCGCAGCCCTCGGCACCCGAGTCCAGGGACCGTATCTACCGGTCGGCCTCGGGCCTGGCCGGCGGGGTGCTGCTGCTCGCGCTCGGCGGCTGGCTCGGCCTCGACGCCCTCTTCACCGGGCACGGCAGCACGCCGTGGCTGGCACTCGCCGCGCTGATCCTCTTCGTACCGCTGGTGGTCGCCTTCACCCTGCGACCCGCCGTCTTCGCCAACGACGACCGGCTGCGCGTCCGCAATCCCTTCCGCTCCGTCGTGGTGCCCTGGGGCGAGGTCGCCTCGCTGCGCTCCGGCTACTCCAACGAGGTGATCACCGAGGCCGGGGCCAAGTACCAGTTCTGGGCGGTGCCCGTGTCGCTGCGCGCGCGCAAGCGGGCGCTGCGGACGCAGGCGCGGGTGGAGTCCGGCGGACGCCGGGGCGGGCTGTTCGGCGGCGGCGTGGCGGGCGGTCTGGGCGGCATGGACGCCACGGGCGGCGCGGCGCACGGCCCGGCGGCCGACCTGGGCCCGGCCCGTGCCGAGTCCGACAAGATCATGGACGATCTGCGCGAGCTGCTGAAGGCGCGCGACAAGGCCGCGGGCTCGCAGGGCGAGGTGACCGTGCGCTGGGCGTACGAGATCATCGTGCCGCTGCTGGCCGGCGCGGTGCTGCTGGCGGTGCTGCTCGCGGTCACGTGAGCCACGGGCGCGCGGCGCCTGCACCCACCCCGTCTTCCCCCCACAGCTGTCTCACCCCGCCTCGGCCGCGACCGCCGTTCCCCCACCCGGAGACGAAGCCGAGGTCTGTCGTATGGCCACCCCGTGGTCCGAGTCTCTGGGAAACGATGAACACCGACGTCCGGCGGACGCTGCCCGCCACCGCGATACCCGACGGCTGCCTGCCCTGGAGCACGGAACAGACCCGCCGCTGGACGCGGGAACTGCCACCGGGCTGGATACCGGTGCGCTGGGTCGGGCTGTCGATCTTCCAGCTGGTGTGGCTGATGGGTGCGCTGGCCGCGCTGGGCCTGAACTGGGCCGGTGTGCCGCCCTACCTCGCGGCGCTGGCCGGGCTCCACCTCGTCTGGCTGCCGCTGCGGCCCGAGATCGTACGGGTGTCCGCGCCGGTCCTGGCCCTCGTGACCGTCGCCGTGCGTCCCGAGCCGGTGCTTCCCGTGCTCGTCGGTGCGTTCCTGCTGACCGCGGTGTCCCTGACCGTCTCCGAGCTGCGGCTGCGGGCCCGGCGGCGGCAGCGGGAGGCGGCGGTGGCCGCCGCCGGAGGCGTGACGGCCGTGCTGCCGGACGCGGACCAGCCGCTCGGGCGCGGTCGGCTTCTCTCCGGCCTCGGGATCGCACTGATCGTCCTGGTCGCGGCGGGCGTCCCGGTGACTGCGGCGATCGGCATGTGGGACACGTCGGAGGGGCGTCGGTTCGTGGCTCTCGCCGGCCTCTACGCGACCGGGCTCGGCGTCACCGCGCTGCTCTCCGGGGTGCTGGGCCGGCGGCGGGCCGTCGCGCTGCGCGCCGCGCCCGTGCCCGTCCTGCGCGTGCTGGTGCGCGAGGACCGGCGCGTCGACGCGGAGGTCTACGCGGCGGACGACGTGGCGGGCCTGCGACCGCTGTTCACCGTCGCCACGGTCCGGCTGGACCTCGAAGCGGACCGCGGAGAGGACGGCGGCACGGCCGACGACGAGGCCGAGCTGGACGACTTCCTCGAAGAGCTCGACGACAAGCGGCCCAAGCCGCTGCGCGAGGCCGTCCTGTACGGGGCGCCGTACGACGGCGCCGAGGTCGTGCTCGTCAGCGCCGCACGCAAGCCGGGCGACCCGCCGGTGGCGGAACGGTCGACCGGGCCCGCACGGCCGCTGCCGGCGGTCGCCGTGCGCTGGCGGCTCCGGGTGGCGAAGCGGCAAGCGGCTTGGACCGCTGCGGACGACGAACGGCACCGGGGCCTGGTGGCGGCCGCGCTCCTGACGACGGAGACGGTGCCGGTACGGCGCTGGCGCGCGGGTGCGCTGGACCGGCTGTCCGCGTTCCTGATGGTGCTGGCGGGCGTTTTTCTGTGCTGGATGGTGTTCACCGACCGAGACGGCGATCTATGGCAGCAGTTCGTCTGCTTCCTCGGCGGCCTGTACGGCGCGTTCCGCATCCCCGTGAAGCTGTGCTGGCGGATCACGGCCGACCGCACCGGGGTGTGGCTGAACAGTCTGCGCGGGACCACCCACATCCCGTGGGACGACGTCCGCTCGGTCCGCCGACAGGTTTTCGAACTGAGGCTGCGCTGGCGCGGCGGTGAGTCCTGGGCGGTCTCCACGTTCAGCTGGACGTGGTGCCAGCGCAGGTTCGGTCTGACCCATCCGTACGACGCCCTGGCCGCCGAGCTCTCCGCCATGCAGGCCGATCCCGCCCTGCGGCCCACCGGCGACAGCGAGGAGCGGGAGCGGGGGCGTCCGCTGTGGCCGCTGGGGGTGCCCCTCGCCGTGCTGTGGGTGGCGGGGGCGCTGGTCGCCCTGGTGTCGTCCGGGGGCTGGTGACCGGACACCACCGTCCGGCACGCCCGTGCGGCCGCCCTCCCCGGGCGGGCGCGGGAACGTGCCGGACGGGGCCGGCCGGGTGTCAGCGCACGTCGACGTAGTCGTCCGCGGAGACCGCGGCCGCGGTGTCGGCCGTACCCGCGTACGACCAGCGGTAGGAGCCGTCGAGGTAGGCCCGGACGGTGGTGGACACCGTGCCGTCGGCGGCGGTGGTCACGGTCTTGAGGGTGCAGTAGGTGCTGCTGCCCGCGGGACGGAACTGGAGGTCCACGGACCGGCCGGCCGCGGCGGGGACGGCCGTGCCGGCCGCCCAGCCGGCGTGCTGCACGGTGCCCGCGACGGTGAGGTTCCGGCCGAAGCGGACCGGCTCGGGGGTGGCGTCGACGGTCAGCCGGGTCTCGCGCTGCACCAGGAAGTCGGCCGCGCTGTCCAGGAAGACGGCGTCGCTGTCGGGGGCTATGGCGTAGGCGCTGACGTGCCAGGTGCCGGCCAGCGCGTCGCCGGCCGGGGCGGTGCCGGGCGTGAGGGTGAAGGTCAGGGTGCAGGTGCTGGTGACGGCGGTGGTCGGGCCGCAGGCCGCGGTGGAGGCGACGGTGCTGTCCTGGGAGCCGTACGAGCCGTGGTAGAGGGTGGCGTTGATCTGGTCGAGGCCGGACGGGTCGGTCGCGATGACGTCGACCGTGACCGTTCTCGCGCCGGTGCCGACGACGACCGGGTTGCCGCCGTTGACCACCACGCCGGTGATGTCGGTGTCGCCGAAGCGCTCGTCCGCGTGCGCGGACGGAACGGCGAGGGCGGACAGGGCCACGACGCCGCACGCAGCGGCGACAGCTGACTTAATGCGCATGCGAATTCCCCAATGTGAATGCCGCGGCCCGTCCATTTGTGCCGGGCGGGCCGGAAATGACGTGTGCAGCGTACTCATGCCGTCCGGATTTAGGAACGTTTCCGGGTGATGGTGAACCGGCTCGCCGATTTCTCGGCAATGGAAACTCGGTCGAATATCCGGTGTTTCGATTCGGTGGAAAACCGAAGGGGAAATTCGGTTCGAATTTCAGCGGACCTGGCGACCACCTACGCGTACCGGAGCCCGCGGCGGCCCGGCCGGAGTGCGGTCGTGGCGGTGCTGGCCCAGACTCCAGAAGCTTCCGAAAAAGCCAATCCTTTGCGTGCAAGTCACCATCTTTTGCGCACACTTGACGTGCTGCGGGGTCGCAGGTCGTTCGACCTGGCTGCTCGGCCGACCATGTGAACGAGGGGCAACTTTCGCATGAAGTATGCGATGGGCACTTAACTACGACGATCGCTTATCACTGCCGCCTCACTACCCTGCGTGTGCTGCATGAACGGCGAACCAGAGCCGGCGCGTGCGGCTTCCTGGCATCGGGGAACACAGGGGTGGGGATGGATGGCGGCAAGAAATGGAGGCGCGGCCGTACCCGGCACGCGCTGCCAAATAGACATCGGTGCAGACGGCACTTACTCGTGGCGGCTCACGGCCACGAACGGGCGGGTGATCGCCGTGGCGGCCCGGACCTACCGGGACTACGGCGAATGCCGCGCCGCGTTCGAGCGGTTGTGCGCCGATGTCGCGGAATTACCCGGCGCGGTGCACCACACCGCGGAAGGCAGTGGCTGGGTGTGGCGGATGCGTGATCGCGCCGGCGGTGTCGTGGCGGTGTCCTCGCGCGCCTACGAGCGGCACTCGACGTGCCAGGCCGCCTACGAACGGTTCCGCGCGCTGCTGGCCGAGCTCGGCTCCGGGGACGTGATCCCGTGGGGCGAGGCGGAGTGAGCGCGCGCCGCTGACGGCCCGGCGATCGCAGGGAGGGGGCCGGGGCCCGCCGCACGGCGGACCCCGGCCCCCTCCCTGCCTACGTCGTGGTCGCTGCGTTCACGTCAACCCCGGAAGTTGCCCCGCGGGGGTGTCTCGTTCATATGCGTGTGCGCGGGTGTCCATCCCTGCTCAGGAGCGTCGGCCGATGTGACGACGCGAATCCATGAGCGACCTGTGGCTCCTGCGGACGAACCGCCGAGACGCCTGCATCTCGACCCGGGTATGCCCGACCGCGTGTTCCGGGGGATCCTGCGCGGTGGCGGCACCCTGGTGCTCGCGATCATGCTGCTGGTCGGCGGCTTCCTGACGTACCGGGCCTGGCAGGCGCTGTCGGCCGCGCGCTGGTCCTTCGTCACCACCGAGACCTGGGAGCCGGACGGCGGGCACTTCGGGATCGCGGCCGTGCTCGTCGGCACGGTGCTGATCGCGCTCGTCGCCATCGTCTTCGCCGTACCGCTCGCGCTCGGCACCGCGCTCTACATCTCCGAGTTCGCGCCGCCGCGGCTGCGCCGGACCCTCATCAGCGTGGTGGACCTGATGGCCGCCGTGCCGTCGGTCGTCTACGGCCTGTGGGGTCTGTTCTTCTTCCAGGGGCACGTCGTCACCGTCGCGCGCTGGATCTCGACCTACTTCGGCTGGATCCCCCTCTTCGAGGTCGACGGCGCCGATCCGCGGGACCCGCTCGCCACCGCGACCGTGTTCACCTCGTCCACCTTCATCGCGGGCATGATCGTGTCCCTGATGGTCGCGCCGATCATCTGCTCGGTGATGCGCGAGGTGTTCTCGCAGGCCCCGGTGGGCGAGCGGGAGGGCGCCTACGCGCTCGGCGCCCACCGCTGGGGCATGATCCGCAGCGTCGTCCTGCCGTTCGGCAAGGGCGGCATGATCGGCGGCACCATGCTGGGCCTGGGCCGGGCGCTCGGCGAGACCATCGCCGTCTACATGATCATCTCGCCGGTCTTCGTGATCCAGCCGCACATCCTCCAGAACGGCACCAGTTCGGTCTCCTCGCTGATCGCCCTGCGCTACGGCGAGGCCTCCGACCTCGGCATGTCGGCGCTGATGGCCGCCGGTCTCGCGCTCTTCCTGATGACCCTCGTCGTCAACTTCGCCGCTTCGTCGATCGTCGCCCGCAGCCGTTCCGGCGCGGCGAGCGACTCCTGAGGAGATCCGAGTCCGATGACCGTCACCGCCGCACAGAGCCCGCCCGGCGACCCCGGGCCGGGGACCGGGCCGAGCCCCGCGGTACCGCCGAAACCGCCGGTGCCGGCCACCCGCCTGCCCGCCCGCCGTCCCGGCGGCGGCCCGGCGAGGCCCGCCCAGCAGCGCCGCAACCTGTCCACGCTGCGCGCCACCGACGTGTACGCCATGGTCGGCGCCGGGGCCGCGTCCCTCGCCCTGACTTGGGTGATGTTCGACCGGCTGCTGCCCTTCAACGGCGCGCTGGGCTTCCTCCTCGTCGCCTACGCGCTCTTCGTCGGCCTCTACGCGCTGCTGGTCTCCTTCGACGAGGACGGCCCCGCGGTCCGCGACCGGGTGGCCGCCGTCGTCGTCCAGAGCCTCGGCCTGGTGATGCTGACCGCGCTGGCCTTCGTGGTCGTCTACACCCTCTACGAAGGCCGCGACGCGCTGCCGCACCTGAACTTCTACACCCAGTCGATGGCCGACGCCGGTCCGGTCGAACCGCTCAGCGTGGGCGGCATCCTGCACGCGATCGTCGGCACGCTGTGGCAGATCGGCATCGCCCTGACGCTCTGCATCCCGGCCGGACTGGTGTGCGCGGTCTTCCTCAACGAGGTGCCGGGCGCCTTCAGCCGGTTCGTGCGCACGATCGTCGAGGCCATGACCGCGCTGCCGTCCATCGTGGCCGGCCTGTTCATCTACGCGACCTTCATCCTGGGGCTCGGCTTCGACCGGTCCGGGCTGGCCGCCGCGCTCGCGATCTCCGTGATGATGCTGCCGATCATCATCAGGGCGGCGGACGTGGTGATCAGACTGGTCCCCGGCACCCTGCGCGAGGCGTCGTACGCGCTGGGCACCTCGCGCTGGCGCACCGTGTGGCACGTGGTGCTGCCCACCGCCCGTTCCGGGCTGACCACGGCCGTCATCCTGGGCACCGCCCGCGGGGTGGGCGAGACCTCGCCGGTGCTGCTGACCGCCGGTTTCACCGCCGAGCTCAACACCGACCCGTTCAAGGACCCGATGGTGTCGCTGCCACTGGCGGCCTTCGAACTCGTCAAGTCCCCCGAACCCACCTATGTCGCCCGCGGCTTCGGCACGGCGGCCGTCCTGCTGGTGCTGGTCCTCGTCCTGTTCGTGGTGGCCCGCGTCGTGGGCGGCCGCGGACCGGGCCGGCTGACCCGCCGTCAGGAGCACCGCCGGGTGAAGGCGTCCCGCCGCGACGCGCAGCGCTTCGCGGTCCGTACGCCCGCCGACCGGCAGTCCGACAGACCCGCACCGACGAGGAGCACCCCGTGATACCCGCACCTGTCCGTCGTCCGCGCGCCCGGCGCGCGTACCAGGCGCTGGCGCTGCTGGTCGCCCTGGTCTGCGCGCTGCTGGCCAGTCACCCGCCAGGTGCCTTCGCCGTCACGTACGTGAAGATCAGCGGCTCCGGCTCGACCTGGAGCGCCAACGCCATCGAGCAGTGGCGGCGCAACGTCCGCCAGCAGGGCATGACCGTCAACTACGCGTCGGTCGGCTCGACGGTCGGCCGCACCCAGTTCGCGAACGGCACCTCCGACTTCGGCGTCTCCGAGATCCCCTACGGCCTCACCGAGTTCGGCACGACGGACACACCGCCCCGGCGCAAGTACGCCTACATGCCGATCGTCGCCGGTGGCACGTCGTTCATGTACAACCTCCAGATCGGCGGCAGGCGCGTCACCAACCTCCGGCTGTCCGGGGACGTCATCTCCAAGATCTTCACCGGCAGACTCACCATGTGGAACGCGGCGGAGATCAAGGCCGACAACCCCAGGCTGAACCTGCCCGCCCGCCGGATCGTCCCGGTCGTGCGCTCCGACGGCTCCGGTACGACCGCGCAGTTCACGCTCTGGATGTCCAAGCAGCACAGCTCCCTGTGGAACGACTACTGCCGCCGCGCGGGCAAGCCCACCCCCTGCGGGCTGACCTCGTACTTCCCGAACATCCCCGGCTCCGGCTTCGTCGCCCAGTCCGGCTCGCTCGGCGTCGCGGGCTACACCAAGCAGCCCCAGGCCGAGGGCGCCATCACCTACGTCGAGTACTCCTACGCCAGGAACGCGGGCTTCCCCGTGGTCAAGGTCCTCAACACGGCCGGCTACTACGTGGAGCCCACCGCCTCCAGCGTGGCCGTCGCCCTGACCAGGGCCCAGATCAACAACGACCCGCGCTCGGCGAACTACCTGACGCAGAACCTGGACGGGGTCTACACCTACGGCGACCGGCGCACCTACCCGCTCTCCAGCTACAGCTACATGATCGTCCCGACCAAGGAGGAGATGGGCTTCACCAAGGCCAAGGGCGCGACGCTGAGCGCGTTCGACAACTACTTCCTCTGCGAGGGCCAGCAGCAGGCCGACCGGCTCGGCTACTCGCCGCTGCCGATCAACCTCGTCCAGGCGGCCATGGAGCAGGTGCGCAAGATCCCCGGTGCCGAGACGGCGAACATCGACATCAAGAACTGCAACAACCCGACGTTCTCCTCCGACGGCAAGAACCTGCTGGCGAAGAATGCCCCCTACCCGGCGGCCTGCGACAAGAAGGGCTCCGACCAGTGCGCCACCGGCACCGGCGGCGCCAAGCAGCCCACCACACAGAGCGGCAGCGGCGGCGCCACCGGCGGCGGCAGCGGCTCGGGCGGCTCCGGCTCGACCGGCGGCTCGGGTACGACGGGCGGCGCCACCGGCACCGGCGGGACGGGCACGGCCGGTACGACGGGCGGCGCCGGCGGCACCACGAACGGCGGCACCACCACCGGCGGCGGGACGACCGGGGGCACCGTCGTCGACCCCGACACCGGTGAGGTGCTCGGCTCCGGACAGAGCGGCGGTGGCGACACCACCGTCGCCGCCAGTCCGGTCTCCCTCGGCTCGGGCGACGCCCTCGGACTGCGTACGGCGCTGATGGCGCTGTCGGCGGTGCTGCTGGTCGGCGTCGTCGTCGGCCCGCCCGTGCTCGCCCGGCTGATGGCCGGCCGCTCGCGACGCGACCGGGGTGCGGCATGACGAGCGCCGCGAACCGGCCCCGGCCGCGCCCGCTCCTGGCGCTGGGCGCGCTGCTGTCCGCACTGGTCCTCGCGCTGCTCCCGGTGCCGTCCGCCACGCCCGCCGCCGCGGCGGCCGACGGGGCGACGGACTCCGCGGTGACGGTGACGGGCAAGAAGGGCAAGTACGACGACTTCTCCGGCCTGAAGGTGACCGTCCACCAGACGAAGGACCTGCGCTCACAGGGCGTACGGGTGAGCTGGGAGGGCGGGAAGCCGACGTCGGAGGGCGACTTCCGGCGCGACTACCTCCAGATCATGCAGTGCTGGGGGGACGATGCGGCCGGCCCCACCCGGGAGCAGTGCGTGTTCGGCGCCACCGGCGTCCCCGTGGCCCTGGGCACCCTGGCCCAGTCGCGCAGCGTCGTCGCCGGCAGCGGCGGCCTGGCGAGCGACCCCGAGGAGACGCAGTACACCGGCGCGAACGCGTTCGTCCCGTTCCGGCCGGTCGGCAGCCTTCCGCCGACCACGTCCACCAAGGACCCGACCTACTTCGGCGCGCTGGACACCAACGAGCAGGCGGGCGCCCGGGTCTTCGCGGGCGGCTCGGGCGAGGTGAACTTCGAGGTGCAGGACGCGACCGAGGCGCCCCATCTCGGCTGCGGCATGAACACGGCGGCCGCGGGCGCCACCCCCGTCCCGCGCCGGTGCTGGCTGGTCGTCGTGCCGCGCGGCACCCACAACCCGGACGGCACGGACGTCACGCGGACGGGCGAGGACGGCACGGTCGACGGCTCGCCGCTGACCACGACGAACTGGGCGCAGCGGATGGTCGTCCCGCTGTACTTCGCCCAGGTCGACGAGTTCTGCCCGGCGGGCCAGGCGGAGCGGCCCACCGCCGGCTCCGAACTGGTGACGGACGCCGTCACCTCCTGGCAGCCGAAACTGTGCTCGGCCACCGACAGCACCTTCGCCTTCACCCAGGGCGGCGAGGAGGAGGCGCGCAACCAGGTGCTGGCCACCACCGCCGACTCGCCCCTGCTGGGCTTCACCGTCGCCCCGGTCGCACCGCAGGAGGGCGCGGCGAAGGTCGTACAGGCGCCGGTGGCGGTGTCCGGGATCGCGGTCGCCTTCTTCATCGAGAGCCCGTCCGGCGTGGTGCAGAAGATGAGACTGACGCCACGGCTGGTCGCCAAGATGCTCACGCACTCGTACCAGAAGGACGTGTCGCTGGCCCAGGGGCACGCGCCGCACCTGGCCGGAAATCCCGCCTTCTTCGACGAGGATCCGGAATTCAGGAAACTGAATCCGGAATTCCCGGTACTACAGGGTCAGCCGCGGAGTCTCATGGTTCCGCTCCAGAGTTCCGACACCACCAAACTGGTCTGGAACTGGCTCCAGACGGACGCCGAGGCCCGGGACTTCCTGGCGGGCAAGGCGGACCCGTGGGGGATGAAGGTGAATCCCTATTTCAAGGACCTGGACCTCGCCGAGAGCACATCGCTCACCGACTTCCCCAAAGTGGACCCGACGGTCACCGACGCCCTCGCCAACGGCACGCCCCCGCTCACCTACACCATCACCGACCTGGACCCGTACACGGCCGACCTGCACGACGGCGCGCTGCGCACCCTGCGCGGCAACAACAACCGCACCATCCAGTGGCAGGCGGGCGACAACTCCCCGCCCAAGCTCATCAACGACGCCGCCATGTGGGGCCAGCGCGCCGTGCTGGCCGTCGTCGACACGGCCTCGGCGCAGCGCTACGGACTGGCGACGGCGGCACTGCGCAACGCGGACGGCACCTTCGTCGAACCGACGACCGCCACCCTCACGGCCGGCGTCGCGGCCATGCGGGCGACCGCCGCCGACGCCTCCGTGCTCGACCCCGATCCGTCCCGCGCCAAGGGTCAGGCGTACCCGCTGACCGCCGTGGCCTACGCCGCCGCCTCGGTGGACCAGGACGCGGCGGCCCGCACGGCGTACGCGCAGTTCATCAGGTACGCCGCAGGACCGGGTCAGACGCCGGGCCTGTCGGCCGGCCGACTGCCCGCGGGCTACGCGCCGCTGCCGGCCCGCCAGCGCGAGCAGGCCGAGACCGCGGCCGACGAGCTGGAGCGCGGCGCGAGCGGGAGTCAGTCCCCGGCCGGCACGGGCGGCTCCGGAGGCGTCACCTCCGCGGGGGACACCGGCGGGAGCACCGGCGCCACCGACTCCGGCGGAGCGTCCGGGGGGACGGCCGCGGGCGCCGCCGCGGCCGGCGGCACCGGCACCACGCCGCCCGCCTCCGCGTCCCCGAGCGGCTCCACGCCCGCCTCCTCGGGGCCCCAGCAGAACATCGCGAACCCGGCCGCCGGAATCACCCCGAAAGAGGTCATGGGCATTATCCGCTGGGTTCTCGTGGCCGTACTGATCCTCGGTGGTTCGGCCGGGATTTCGGGTCCATTGATGCTTCGTCTCGCGCAACGGCGGAATCCCTAGGAGACGCCTAGGAAGCCTCTCCGTAACCTTTCCCTCGTTGGAAATTGGTTGGTCATCGCCCGGAAATGCTGGAAGCGTAGGCGATGGCCGACCGGCGGGTCGGCAGCAAGGCAATCGGATTCCGCTTGAACGTCCAGTCTTCGAAATCCATAAACCAAGGGGTTCAGAAGTGAACGTCAAGTCTCGCGCCAAGGTCGGCGCTGCTTTCGGTGTCGCGGCTCTCGGTCTCGGCATCCTGGCCACGCCGGCTTCGGCGGACCCGAACCCGACCACTGACTACCGTCAGCTGGCGGGTGTCGGTTCGGACACCACGCAGTACGTCATGAACGGCATCGGCGACGTCGCCACGAACACCAGTGGCAAGATCATCGCGTCCTGGAACGCCACCGGCACCACCACGATCAAGACCAAGGCGACAGGCTGTGACACCGTCACCCGCCCCGACGGGTCCTCGGCCGGCATCAACGCGCTGAACGCCGACATCGCGGCGGGCACCCACTGCGTCGACTTCGCCCGCTCCTCGCGCGGCCCTGCGGACACCAGCACCACGGACCTCACGTTCGTCCCGTACGCCAAGGACGGTGTCACCTACGCCACCGACCTGGGCAGCACGCTGCCGACGAACCTGACGAAGGCGCAGCTGGCCGCGATCTACCAGTGCAACTCCACCGAGTACCCGAACGCGCAGCCGCTGCTGCCGCAGTCCGGCTCGGGCACCCGCAGCTTCTGGCTGGCCGCCATCGGCATCACCGAGGCGCAGGTCGGCACCTGTGTCGACCAGACCATCCAGGAGCACAACGGCGTCGCGATCGCCAACGCCAACCAGCTCATGCCGTACTCGATCGCCCAGTGGATCTCCCAGGGCAAGGGCTTCTCCGACGTCCCGAACCGGCGCGGCGAGTCGCGGCTGCGCAACATCAACGGCACCGCCCCGACCACGGGTTCGGGCAGCGCCCTCGCGCTGAACACCGCGTTCACCTCCGACTTCCTGCGGAACGTCTACAACGTCGTCCCGACCGCCAACCTCTCCGACTCCGTCGTCGCCGACACCTTCGTCGGCGCCACCTCGAAGGTGTGCGCCGCGAGCTCCACGATCACCAACTACGGCTTCGGCACCCTGAGCAACTGCGGCAACACCGACCTCAAGGCCGAGCGCTGAGCCGTGATCGTCGTCTGACCCTCGCGTGACGGCCGGGCACCCTCGGGTGCCCGGCCCCACGTGCTGTTCCCGTACATCCGTCGACCGTCCCCCGGGGGAGCCCCCTTCCATGACAGTGCCACGTACGTTCCGAAGAACGGCCGCGATCGTGGCGGCCTGCGCCCTGCTCGCCCTGGGTCTGGTGACCCTGGTGGTGACCCAGTCCCAGCCCGCCCGTGCGGCGTCCGTCGGCGAGTTCACCCTGACCCCGGGCAGCGGAAGCCTGAGCGACCCGCAGCCCATCGCCGGGACCCTGGGGATCCCCGGCGCGTGCCCCGACGTCACCATCGAGGACCTCAACTGGAACAGCGTGCTGTCGCTGTCCGTGGTCAAGGCCGACGGCACCGAGGCCCAGGCGCTGAACGGGATCACCGACCACGCGCCCTACAGCGGGGCCACCTCGACGGCCTCGCTGGCCGCGGCGGCCAACCCGGGGATGGCGGTCAACAGCCTCGCCGACGCCATCACCGGCGACGGCACCTACGAGCTGCGCGTACGGTGCATGGACAACTTCGACTGGGCCGTGGCCCCCGACTCGATCGTGCCGGGCGACCCGTACTGGTCCCAGAAGATCACCGTAACCGGCGACCACTGGCAGGTCGGCGAGGGAGCCAAGGCCACCGCCGTCACCCTGCTCGCCGACGACGCCACCCCCGAGCCCGGCCAGGCGATCACCCTCACCGCGTCGGTCACCCCGGCCGAGGCGACCGGCACCGTCACCTTCGCCGAGGGCGCGACCACGCTCGGCCAGGCCACGGTCGCCGACGGGAAGGCCGTGTTCAAGACGTCGGCGCTGGCCGAGGGGTCGCACGACGTCGTCGCCAGATTCACCCCGCAGGACCCTGCCCAGTGGGGAGCCTCCGAGACGGCGGATCCCTTGCATGTGATCGTGCAGCAGGCACGGTACGAGATGCGCGACTCGGCGGGCCAACTGCTGCCGTTCAACCCCGAACTGACCCGCGGCCAGACGGTCAAGGTCATCATCCGCGGCTGCCAGCCGGGAGCCGAGTACACGATGGCCATGTTCAACAACGACACCACCTTCCCGAAGGCCACCGCCGACGCGAACGGCACGGTGACCTGGCCCACGCTGACCGTGCCCGAGGACGCGGTGGCCGGGCAGACCAGCTGGGACTACAACCCCGACTGCACCGGTGTGGACAGCGTGGCCGCGGTGTCCTTCACCCTTGCCGAGCCGTCCTCGCAGTCCCCGTCGACGAGCCCGAGCAGCGACCCGAGCGACGACCCGAGCGACGACCCCTCCGACGACCCGAGCGACGACCCCACGGGTGACACCTCCGGCACCACGACCGGCGGCGACAGCACGACCGGCGGGGACACCGGCTCCGGCGGGAGCAGCGGCACCGGCGGCGACTCCGGTTCCGGCGGCACCTCCCCGCAGGGCGGTCTCGCCTCCACCGGCAGCCAGATCGCCCTGTTCTCCGGCGTCGGCGCGGTCGTCCTCGTCACGGCCGGCATCGTCTTCGTACGGTTCGGCCGCCGCAACGGACTGCTGACCTTCGGCGAGCCCCGCGCCTGACCACGGCCACGCGCACGGCACGGGCGGCGGGCCCCACCCGCCGCCCGCGCCCTCTCGCCCCACCTCTCTTCACAGGAGCACTCCCGTGACCGTGCTGTCCCCGCCCCCGCCGACCGAGGCGCCTCCGGCACCGGCGCCTCTGCCCGAGCCCGAGCCCGGCGCGCGGCCGGCCCACTCCGAGCGGCCCGGCCTCGCGTTCCTGGGGGCCGCGCTGTGCCTGCTCGCCGCCCTGCTGCTCGGCTTCGCCGCCAACCTCACGATCGTCGGCCACCTCCAGCACAGCCGCGACCAGCAGACCGCCTACGACGAGTTCCGCCGCCAACTCGCCCTGGGCATCGCCCCGGTGGGCCAGCGGACGTACGACGGGAAGATGCTGGAGCCGGGCGCGCCCGTCGCGCTGCTGCGCATCCCGGCGCTGGGCCTGAAGGAGGTCGTCGGCGAGGGCACCGCCTCCGGGGTGCTGATGTCCGGCCCCGGCCACCGCCGTGACACCCCGCTGCCCGGACAGGCCGGCACCAGCGTGATCATGGGCCGCCAGTGGGGCTACGGCAGCCCGTTCAACGACCTGCACCGACTGCCCGTCGGCACCGAGATCCGGCTGACCACCGGTCAGGGCACGGCCGTCTACCGGGTGTCGGGGCTCCGTCACGAGGGCGACCCGCTGCCGCCCGCGCTCAAGCAGAACGAGGGCAGGCTCACCCTCATCACCGCCGCCGGCGCCCCCTACACCCCCTCCGGCACGATCCGCGTCGACGCGACCCTCACGAGCACCACCCGGCCCAGCCCGCCGCGCCCGCTCGCCCTCGGCTGGATCGACGACTCCGAGCAGGCCCTGGGCACCGAGGACGCGGCCTGGCTCCCGGTCTTCCTGTGGTCGCAGGCACTGCTCCTCGCGGCTTTGCTCACCATGGCCGCCCACCGAGTCTGGGGGCGCTGGCAGACCTGGATCGTCGGCGCGCCCGTGCTGGCCGCCCTCGGCCTCGCCGTCTCCGGCGCCGCCACCCGACTGCTGCCCAACCTGCTCTGAACGACGAGGAGTCCGCCATCATGTCCGACCCGACCGACACGCTCGTCGACGAGATCCTCGACCCGACGAGGAGAATCAACGCCGTCCGGCCAGGCCGCGGCGCCGCGCAGAGCGACCCCGCCACCCTGGAGGCCGACTCCATCTCGGCCTGGTTCGGCGACCACAAGGTCCTTGAGCACGTCTCGCTCACCATGCCCGCCCGCAAGGTCACCGCGCTCATCGGCCCGTCCGGCTGCGGCAAGTCCACCTTCCTGCGGATCCTCAACCGCATGCACGAACTCGTCGGCTCCGCGTCCCTGGCGGGCCGGGTGCTGCTCGACGGCGAGGACATCTACGACCGCGGCCGGCGCATCACCCACGCCCGCCGCCAGATCGGCATGGTCTTCCAGAAGCCCAACCCCTTCCCGGCGATGTCGATCTACGACAACGTCACCGCCGGCCTGAAACTGGGCGGCATCAAGGCGGGCCGCGACGACAGGGACGCGCTGGTGGAGGAGTGCCTGACCAAGGCGGGTCTGTGGAAGGAGGTCCGCGACCGCCTCCGGCAGCCCGGTGGCGCGCTCTCCGGCGGCCAGCAGCAGCGTCTGTGCATCGCGCGCTCGCTGGCCGTACGGCCCCGGGTGCTGCTCATGGACGAACCGTGCTCGGCGCTGGACCCGACCTCGACGCGGCGCATCGAGGAGACGATCCACGAGCTGTCCGAAGAGGTGACCATCGTGATCGTCACCCACAACATGCAGCAGGCGGCCCGCGTCTCCGACCAGTGCGCGTTCTTCCTCGCCGAACAGGGCACCCCCGGCGCGATCGTCGAGCACGGCCCCACGGGCGCGATGTTCGACAGCCCGCAGGACCCGCGCACCACGGACTACGTCAACGGCCGCTTCGGCTGAGCCCCGCCCCGCGTGTCACCCCGCACCGTCGTGTGCGCCGCCCCGCACCGGTCGCCGGGGCCCCGGACGGACGACCGGGCACGGGGTCCGGCCCGCCGTCGCGGATCCGGACCCCGTGCCCGGCCCAGGTGCGGTGTCCCGCCGGATGTGACTCCTGGGGCTTGGGACACCCTGGGGGTGGATGCCTCCAAGGGGGGTGTGAGGAGTGCATCCGTGTTGCGTTCCCAGGATGGAACGGATGCGCCCGGAGGAGGCGGCCGGGAGGCATGCGACAGCCCAATTCCGTATGAATCGCGGCGCTCCCGGCCGTACAGCCCCTGGCGGACCGGGTCAGATCCCGGCGGCCGCCGACAGGTCGCGCTTGATCGCCGCCAGCAGTTCGGCGGCCCGGGCGCGGGCCGCCGGGAGGCCGGCACGGTCGCCCACGGGGACGACGACCTCCAGGTAGCACTTCAGTTTGGGCTCGGTGCCGCTGGGCCGGACGATGACGCGCGCGCCGTCGAGGGTGTAGCGCAGGCCGTCCGTGGGCGGCAGCCGGTCGGTGCCCCGGGTGAGGTCCTCCGCCGCGGTCACCGGCAGCCCGGCGAGTTCGCCCGGCGGCCGCTCGCGCAGCCGTCGCATCGCGTCGGCGATGACCGAGAGGTCCTCCACCCGCACCGAGAGCTGGTCGGTGGCGTGCAGCCCGTGCTCGACGGCGAGGTCGTCCAGCAGGTCGAGGAGGGTGCGCCCCTGCTCCTTGAGCTCGGAGGCCAGCTCCGTGACGAGGAGCGCGGCGGTGATGCCGTCCTTGTCGCGTACGCCCTCGGGGTCGACGCAGTAGCCGAGGGCCTCCTCGTAGCCGTAGCGCAGACCGTCCACGCGGGCGATCCACTTGAAGCCGGTGAGGGTCTCCTCGTACGGCAGCCCCGCCTTGTCGGCGATCCGGCCGAGGAGCGAGGAGGAGACGATCGACTCGGCGAAGGTGCCGGTGACCCCGCGGCGCACCAGGTGGGCGGCGAGCAGCGAGCCGACCTCGTCACCGCGGAGCATGCGCCAGGCGCCGTCCTGCGCGACGGCGACGGCGCAGCGGTCGGCGTCGGGGTCGTTGGCGATGATCAGGTCGGGGGCGCTCGCCCGGGCCTGCGCGAAGGCCAGGTCCATCGCGCCGGGCTCTTCCGGGTTGGGGAAGGCGACGGTCGGGAAGTCCGGGTCGGGCTCGGCCTGCTCGGCGACCAGGACCGGGGCCGGGAAGCCCGCGCGGGCGAAGGCCGCGAGCAGGACGTCCTTGCCGACACCGTGCATCGCCGTGTAGACGGTGCGGGCGGTGCGCGGGGAGCCGGCGGACAGGACGGCGTCCGTACGGGCCAGGTAGGCGTCCAGGACGCCCTCGTCGAGGGTCTCCCAGCCCTGGTCCGGGCGGGGGACGTCGGCGAGCGCCTCGATCGCGTCGATCTCGGCGGCGATCTCCGCGTCGGCCGGCGGGACGATCTGGGAGCCGTCGCCGAGGTAGACCTTGTAGCCGTTGTCGCGGGGCGGGTTGTGGCTGGCCGTCACCTCGACGCCGGCCACCGCGCCCAGGTGCCTTATGGCGAAGGCGAGGACGGGCGTGGGCAGCGGGCGCGGCAGCACGGCGGCGCGCAGGCCCGCGCCGGTCATCACGGCCGCGGTGTCGCGGGCGAAGTCGGCGGACTTGTGGCGGGCGTCGTAGCCGATCACGACGAGGCCGCCGGAGCTGCCGTTCTTCTTCAGGTAGGCGGCGAGACCGGCCGCGGCGCGGATGACGACCGAGCGGTTCATGCGCATCGGGCCGGCGCCGAGTTCGCCGCGCAGGCCCGCGGTGCCGAACTGGAGGGTGCCGCCGAAGCGTGCGGCGAGCTCGGCGTGGTCTCCCGCGTCGATGAGCTTGGCGAGTTCCGCGCGGGTGTCCGCGTCGGGGTCCTCGGCCAGCCATGACGTGGCCCGTGCGATGAGATCGTCTTGCACGTTCGGTCCAACCTCTCGTTCGTGTGCCGCGCTGCGCGCGCGTGCGGTGGTGCGTGCCTGCGATGCGTGCGGTGGCGCGCGCCTGCGGGTGGTGCGGGCGGGTGGTGCGTACGGGGGATGCGGGTGCACGGGGGTGCGTACCCACGGGCGCGAGTGCCCCCGGAGCCGCCCGCCCCGCGATCGCAGCCGTACCGCGGTCACGGTCGTCCCGCGGTCCACGACGGTCGCGAGGTGCCCGACGGTTGCGCGGTCCACGGTCGTCCCGCGCCCCCGGGCGTCAGCCGCCCGGATGCGTCCGCCGCCCGGGCGGATCGCGTGTCCGGGCGGGTCGCGCGTACGGTGCGGGCGGTGCCCGGGGCGTCAGGTGCCCCGTGCGTCCCGCCCGCCCCGTACGTTCCTCCCCGGAGGCTCTGCCCCCGGAGTCCGCTCCTCGAACCCCGTGGGGCCCGGCGCCGGGCCGGACCCGCGGGGCCGGTCGCCTACAGGCGGTCCAGCACCTGCGCCAGCAGGGAGCCCATCCGGGTGGCGCTGTCGCGGCCGGCCTGGAGGACCTCCTCGTGGTTGAGGGGCTCGCCCGTCATGCCCGCCGCGAGGTTGGTGACCAGCGAGATGCCCAGCACCTCGGCACCCGCCTCGCGGGCGGCGATGGCCTCCAGGACCGTCGACATGCCGACCAGGTCCGCGCCGATGACGCGGGCCATGCGGATCTCGGCCGGGGTCTCGTAGTGCGGGCCGGGGAACTGGGCGTAGACGCCCTCCTCCAGGCTGGAGTCGATCTCCTTGCACAGGGCGCGCAGGCGCGGCGAGTACAGGTCGGTGAGGTCCACGAAGTTCGCGCCGACGATCGGCGAGGTCGCCGTCAGGTTGAGGTGGTCGCTGATCAGCACCGGCTGCCCGGGGCGCATGCCCTCGCGCAGACCGCCGCAGCCGTTGGTCAGCACCACGGTCTTGCAGCCCGCGGCGACCGCGGTGCGCACGCCGTGCGCGACGGAGGCGACGCCACGGCCCTCGTAGAAGTGGGTACGGCCCAGGAAGACGAGCGCGCGCTTCTCGCCGATGCGGTACGAGCGGATCGTGCCGCCGTGGCCGGCGACCGCCGGCGGCGGGAAGCCGGGCAGCTCGGTGACCTGGAACTCGGCCTCGGGAGCGCCGAGGGCGTCCACGGCCGGTGCCCAGCCGGAGCCCATCACGAGGGCGACGTCGTGGGTCTCGGCGCCCGTCAGCTCGCGCAGGCGCGAGGCGGCGGCGTCGGCGGCCGCATAGGGGTCGCCCTGGATGTCGTCCGGAAGAAGAGATGCGTTCACGCGGTCGAGGGTAGCCGGTCTGGGCCTACGCGCGTAGATGACAGTGCTCACGGGATGGCGATCGTTGTCTTGTCGTTTCCAACGAAGCGCCGTTCGGGACGATCCCACGAGGCCGATCCGCGAGGGCGGTCCGCGCCCGGCTCAGCAGGGCCGCTTGCGCAGTTCCATCACGTAGTCGTGGGGCGCGCCCGCCGACTCCGCGGCGTCGGCGACCTCGCCCAGATAGCGGGCGGAGGGCAGTCCGCCCTCGTAACCGTTGAGCACGTACGTCCACGCCGGCTCCTGACCGTCCAGGGTGTGCACGCGGACCCGCAGGCGGCGGTAGATGCCGAGGCCGACGCCCTCCCAGCGGTCCAGCGACTCCTCGTCCATGGAGGCGATGTCGTAGAGCGCGACGAAGACCTGCGCGTCGGGGTCCTCGACGACCGTGGCCAGCGCGCCGTCCCAGCCGAGCTGCTCGCCGCCGAACGTCAGCCGCCAGCCGTTCAGCCAGCCCGTCGCGCGCAGCGGCGAGTGCGGGGCGCGGCGGGACATCAGCCGCGCGTCGAGGTTGCCGGCATACGCGGTGTAGAGCGACATGGGTCGAAGAGTACGGCAGCCGTCCCGCGTGTCACGCCCGTCCCGGACGAGTCCGTCGGGACCCGGTCCGGCCCCGGGGCAATAGCACCTCGACGCGTGCGGGACAATGGAGTACGTGACTCGGATCGTGATCATCGGTGGTGGACCGGGCGGCTACGAAGCTGCGCTGGTGGCGGCGCAGCTCGGCGCGGAGGTGACCGTCGTCGACTGCGACGGTCTGGGCGGAGCGTCGGTGCTGACCGACTGCGTGCCGTCGAAGACCCTTATTGCCACGGCCGAGGTGATGACCACCTTCGACTCGTCGTACGAAGAGCTGGGCATCATCGTCGCCGACGACACCCCGCACATCGAGCAGGCCGCTCGCGTCGTCGGCGTGGACCTCGGCAAGGTCAACCGACGGGTGAAGCGGCTCGCGCTCGCCCAGTCGCACGACATCACCGCCTCCGTGACCCGGGCCGGCGCGCGCGTCATGCGCGGGCGCGGCCGGCTGGAGGGGATGCAGGCCCTCGACGGCTCGCGCAAGGTCGTCGTGGCGGCCGCCGACGGCACCGAGGAGACCCTCGTCGCCGACGCCGTCCTCATCGCCACCGGCGGTCACCCGCGCGAGGTGCCGGACGCCCTGCCCGACGGTGAGCGCATCCTCAACTGGACCCAGGTGTACGACCTCGACGAACTCCCCGAGGAGCTCATCGTGGTCGGCTCGGGTGTCACCGGCGCCGAGTTCGCCGGTGCCTACCAGGCGCTCGGCTCCAAGGTGACCCTGGTGTCGTCCCGCGACCGCGTGCTGCCCGGCGAGGACCCGGACGCCGCCGCCGTCCTGGAGGACGTCTTCCGCCGCCGCGGCATGAACGTGATGGCCCGCTCCCGCGCCGAGTCCGCCAAGCGGGTCGGCGACCGCGTCGAGGTCACCCTCTCCGACGGCCGGGTCATCACCGGCACGCACTGTCTGATGGCCGTCGGCGCCATCCCCAACAGCGCCGGGCTCGGCCTTGAGGAGGCGGGCGTCAGGCTGCGCGACTCCGGTCACATCTGGACCGACAAGGTCTCCCGCACCACGGCCCCCGGCGTGTACGCGGCCGGTGACGTGACCGGCGTCTTCGCCCTCGCCTCCGTCGCCGCCATGCAGGGCCGCATCGCCATGTACCACTTCCTCGGCGACGCGGTGGCCCCGCTCAACCTCAAGACGGTCTCCTCGAACGTCTTCACCGACCCCGAGATCGCCACCGTCGGCTACTCCCAGGCGGACGTCGACGCGGGCAAGATCGACGCCCGGGTGGTGAAGCTGCCGCTGCTGCGCAACCCGCGCGCCAAGATGCAGGGCATCCGGGACGGCTTCGTGAAGATCTTCTGCCGGCCGGGCACGGGCATCGTCGTGGGCGGTGTGGTCGTGGCGCCGCGCGCCTCGGAACTGATCCACCCCATCTCGATCGCCGTCGACAACAATCTGACGGTCGAACAGATCGCGAACGCGTTCACCGTGTACCCCTCTCTTTCGGGGTCGATCGCGGAAGTGGCCCGGCAGCTGCACACCCGTAAGGCGACGGGCGAGGGCTGACGGCCGAAAGCGACTCCCCGCTGGTCACGGGGAGTTGTCGACCATTCGTGCGGCATAGTCGGGGCGACTAGGCCCTATACCACTTCGCCCTTCACCGTGCGAACAACTTCTGTTATTCGGCGCAAACAGCTGAAACCAGACGGTCGTTGGGGTTACTGTCAGTTTCGTGTTCGCTGCAGAACGTCGCCAATTGATCCTCGAAATGGTGCGAGCGAACGGGGCCGTGTCGCTCCGTGAGCTCGCCCGCGTCGTCCAGACCTCCGAAGTGACCGTACGGCGGGACGTGCGCGCACTGGAGGCAGAAGGACTCCTCGACCGCCGGCACGGCGGTGCGGTACTGCCGGGCGGGTTCACGCGGGAGTCCGGCTTTCCGCAGAAGTCTCATCTCGCGACCGCCGAGAAGACGGCCATCGCCGACCTCGCCGCCAACTTCGTCGAAGAGGGCGAGGCCATCGTGGTCGGGGCGGGAACCACCACCCAGGAGCTGGCCCGCCGGCTCGCCCGCGTACCCGGGCTGACCGTCGTCACCAACTCCCTCCTGGTCGCCCAGGCGCTGGCCCATGCCAACCGGGTGGAGGTCGTGATGACCGGCGGTACCCTGCGCGGTTCCAACTACGCCCTGGTGGGCAGCGGTGCCGAGCAGTCCCTCCAGGGGCTGCGGGTCTCGCGGGCCTTCCTCTCCGGCAGCGGTCTGACCGCCGAGCGCGGGCTGTCCACGTCCAACATGCTGTCGGCCTCCGTCGACCGGGCGCTGGTCCAGGCCGCCGCGGAGGTCGTCGTCCTCGCCGACCACACCAAACTCGGTACGGACACCATGTTCCAGACCGTGCCCACCGATCTGATCACCCGTCTGATCACCGACGAGCCGCCCGCTCACGACGACCGTGCGGCCACCGAACTCCAGGCCCTCGCCGACCAGGGGGTGCAGATCGCCGTGGCCGGGGCGGCGGGGAGCCCGGGGGGTGACGCCGTCCCGGCGCGCCAGCAGCAGCGTCGGGACGTACCCCTCCCCGCCCCCCGTCGCGGTCAGGTTCCCGGCGTGGGCCCCGGCCTGCGGAGCGCCGCGGTCCTGAACGACCAGCCGCCGGGCGCGGAACGGGCGCGCGTGGCGGACCTGCGCCGCCGCTGACCGCCGAGACCCGCTCGACGGCGGGCGCCCGACGGCGGGTGGACGCGCGCCCTTTGACATCTCTGCACGGTCTTCGGCACCTCCGCACGGTACGCGGGGAAACGGAACGCCCCGCGGACCGACTGCCGTGGTCCGCGGGGCGTTTCGAGGTACGCCGGTGTCAGTGCCGGTGTCAGTCCTTGATCTCGCAGATGGCCGCGCCCGAGGTGACGGACGCGCCGACCTCGAAGTTGAGGCCCTTCACGGTGCCCGAACGGTGGGCGTTGAGGGGCTGCTCCATCTTCATGGCCTCCAGGACGACGATCAGGTCGCCCTCCTTGACCTCCTGGCCCTCCTCGACGGCCACCTTGACGATGGTGCCCTGCATCGGGGAGGCGAGGGTGTCGCCGGACGCGACCGGGCCGGACTTCTTCGCGGCGCGGCGCTTGGGCTTGGCACCGGCGGCCAGACCGGTACGGGCCAGCGACATGCCGAGCGAGACGGGGAGCGAGACCTCAAGACGCTTGCCGCCGACCTCGACGACGACCGTCTCGCGGCCGGCCTCCTCGTCCGCCTCGGCGTCGGCCGGGGCGGCGAACGGCTTGATCTCGTTGACGAACTCGGTCTCGATCCAGCGGGTGTGGACCGTGAACGGCGCGTCGGAGCCGGTCAGCTCGGGAGCGAACGCGGGGTCCTGGACGACCGCGCGGTGGAAGGGGATGGCGGTGGCCATGCCCTCGACCTTGAACTCCGCCAGCGCACGGGCGGCCCGCTGAAGGGCCTGCTCGCGGGTGGCGCCGGTGACGATCAGCTTGGCCAGCAGGGAGTCCCAGGCCGGGCCGATGACGCTGCCGGACTCCACGCCCGCGTCCAGACGCACGCCCGGTCCGCTCGGCGCGTCGAAGGCGGTGACGGTGCCCGGAGCGGGCAGGAAGCCGCGGCCCGGGTCCTCGCCGTTGATCCGGAACTCGAAGGAGTGTCCGCGCAGGGCGGGGTCGTCGTAGCCCAGGGCCTCGCCGTCCGCGATACGGAACATCTCGCGCACCAGGTCGATGCCGGCGACCTCCTCGGTCACCGGGTGCTCGACCTGGAGACGGGTGTTGACCTCCAGGAAGGAGATCGTGCCGTCGGCGCCGACCAGGAACTCCACGGTGCCCGCGCCGACGTAGCCGGCCTCCTTCAGGATCGCCTTCGAGGAGCTGTACAGCTCGGCGACCTGCGCCTCGGACAGGAACGGCGCCGGCGCCTCCTCGACCAGCTTCTGGTGGCGGCGCTGGAGCGAGCAGTCACGGGTGGAGACGACGACCACGTTGCCGTGGGTGTCGGCCAGGCACTGGGTCTCCACGTGCCGGGGCTTGTCGAGGTAACGCTCGACGAAGCACTCGCCGCGGCCGAAGGCCGCGACGGCCTCACGTACGGCCGAGTCGTACAGCTCCGGGACCTCTTCCAGGGTCCGGGCGACCTTCAGACCACGCCCGCCGCCGCCGAAGGCGGCCTTGATGGCGATCGGCAGCCCGTGCTCCTCGGCGAACGCGACGACCTCGTCGGCACCGGAGACCGGGTCGGGGGTGCCGGCCACCAGCGGCGCGCCGGCGCGCTGGGCGATGTGCCGGGCGGCGACCTTGTCACCCAGGTCGCGGATGGCCTGCGGGGGCGGGCCGATCCAGATCAGGCCCGCGTCCAGGACCGCCTGGGCGAAGTCGGCGTTCTCCGAGAGGAAGCCGTAGCCCGGGTGGATGGCGTCCGCGCCGGACTCACGGGCGGCGTTCAGCACCTTGCCGATGTCCAGGTAGCTGGTCGCCGGGGTGTCACCGCCCAGGGCGAACGCCTCATCCGCGGCACGGACATGCAGAGCGTCCCGGTCCGGGTCGGCGTAGACGGCCACGCTCCCGATCCCGGCGTCCCGGCAGGCCCGGGCAACGCGAACAGCGATTTCGCCACGGTTGGCGATGAGCACTTTGCGCACGATTGAGGCTCCCTCCTTGAAACAAGCCGAGTTTAGGGACTGCCGACACGCCACTTCGACCCATCCCCAATGGTGAGCTTGCCCACACGGAGCGTGATGCGAGGCGCGCCCGACCCGAGAAATCCCTTGTCGCACCTCGGTACGCAGGACTCCTTGCGAAAACCCTAGCCCTCCGGTGTGGGCAAGGTCTCTGTGAGAGCGTGCTGCGGCCCACTCGGTTTCTTTGTGGAGTCCCTACGAATGGCCCAACGATTCTTTGCCCTCCCCCGAACCCTTGTCCCTGGGTTTACCCGTTAGTAGCGTTCGCGATGTCCCAAACGTACTTGGGGTAACGGCAGATCTGCTCGAACGGCAGTCGAAAGTGGGTGGGGGCCGGTGCTGCGAAGACCGGTGGCATGGTTGTTGGCGGTCGTGCTCTTCGTGGAGGCGGTCGGGATCGCGGCCTTCAACTGGTTCCTGGGGGTCGCCGCGGACCGCCAGAACATGATGGTGGCGGGACTGGACCTGGGGGCGATGTCGACGGCGACGAAGATCGGCGGGATCGTCTTCGGGCTGTACTTCGCGTCCTGCGGCGTGGCCGCGCTGCTGGTCGGCGTGCGCAACCGGCCGCCCGCCGGCCTCGGACGGATCCTGCTGATCAGCGCGGCGGTGGTGCACGGCCTGCTGGGTGCCCTCGCCTGGGGGCTGCTCGGCCGGAGCGTCTTCGCGTTCATGGTCGTCGTGCTCGCGTTGATCGTGCTGCTGCTGATGACGTACGACCGTCAGGAAGGGCCCGTGGCGGCCGTGTCCGGCACGACCGGCGACTCCGGCGGCCCGGCGGACCCCGGCGCCCCCGAAGGCTCCGACGCCCCGGAGGATCCCGTGGATCCGCAGGAACCGGGAGACGGCGAGCAGCCCCAGGATTCCCGCGGGCCCGACCTCCGCAAGCCCGACCTGCACAAGCCCGATGAGCCTCGCGAGGCCCAGGAGGCCCAGGAGACTCCTGAGTCTCGACAGCACCAGGAGTCTCAGGAGTCTCAGGAGTCTCAGGAGTCCCAAGAAGCCCAGGAACTCCGGGAGTCCGAGGACGGTACCCCCGTCACCGCCTCACCGGCCGTGTCCGGCGCGTCCTGATCAGCTCTCCCGGGGCGTCCACAACTCCGTGATGCCGACGCCCAGCTCGGCCAGCAGCCGTCGCACCAGGGGCAGGCTGATGCCGATCACATTGCCGTGGTCGCCGTCGATGCCCTCGATGAACGGGGCCGAGCGGCCGTCGAGGGTGAACGCCCCCGCGACGTGCAGGGGTTCGCCCGAGTCGACGTACGCGGCGATCTCCGCGTCGGTGGGCTCGCCGAAGTGGACCACGGTGGAGGCCACGCCCGACACATACCGCTTGGCCGTCGTGTCCCAGACGCAGTGGCCGGTCTGGAGGGTGCCGGCCCGGCCGCGCATGGCCTTCCAGCGGGCGGTGGCCTCCTCGGCGTCGGCGGGCTTGCCGAGCGCCTGCCCGTCCAGGTCGAGCACCGAGTCGCAGCCGATCACCAGCGCGCCCTGGACCTCCGGGCGGGCCGCCACGACGGAGGCCTTGGCCTCGGCGAGGGCGAGGGCGAGCTCGGCGGGGGTGGGCGCGGAGACGGCGTCCTCGTCGACACCGCTCACCAGCACCTCGGGGGCGAGTCCGGCCTGTCGCAGCAGCCCGAGCCGGGCGGGGGACTGGGAGGCGAGGACGAGTCGACGGCGCGGCTGTTCAGTCATGCGGCCAGCGTATCGGCGGCCCCGCCCGGACTCACCTCAGACCGATCACGATCATGATGACCACCATGGCCAGCGCCATGAGAACGCCCAGCCGCCGCAACATGAGCTGCATCTCGCGCAGTTCCTGAGGCGGCTCGTTCTCGGGGTCGGACCACAGCATGCGTACGAGCCTGCGGCGCTCCGGCGCGCGGCGCCTGAGTACGCGTACTCAACTTGTCCGCGACCCGCTGTGCGTCGGTGACCCGCTGTGAGGACGACGGCCACCGCCAGGGGAGCCGGTGGTGGCCGTCGAACGTCGGGACGGCGCGGCGGACCGGCCGGTCCGCCGCGCGGTGTGCTCAGCCGGGCCAGTAGGTCCTGGCCCACGCCGTGGGGCCCGGCCGGGGCACCGGACGGGTGGCCACCCGGGCCGGGTCGGACCAGGAGTCCCGAGGCGTGGGCGCGCCGGACGGCTCGGCCTGGGCCGCCGCGGCGCGCGCTCGGACCACCGCCAGTGCGGCGGCCAGCTCCTCCGGGGTCGGATTGCCCCGTACGACCTTGATCGTCACAACCGCTCCCAGGGTCTAGAGGGGGATGTTGCCGTGCTTCTTCGGAGGCAGGGATTCCCGCTTGGTACGCAGCTGACGCAGACCGCGCACGATGTGCCGGCGGGTGTCCGACGGCATGATCACGGAGTCGATGTAGCCGCGCTCGGCCGCGACGTAGGGGTTGAGGAGCGCGTCCTCGTACTCCTGGATCAGCCGTGCCCGGGTCGCCTCCAGGTCGCCGGCGGCCTCCGCCTCCGCGATCGTGCGGCGGTGCAGGATGTTGACCGCGCCCTGCGCGCCCATGACGGCGATCTGCGCGGTCGGCCAGGCCAGGTTGAGGTCCGCGCCCAGGTGCTTGGAGCCCATGACGTCGTACGCGCCGCCGAAGGCCTTGCGGGTGATGATCGTGATCAGCGGGACGGTGGCCTCGGCGTAGGCGTAGATCAGCTTGGCGCCGCGGCGGATGATGCCGTCGTGCTCCTGGTCGACGCCGGGCAGGAAGCCGGGCACGTCCACGAAGGTGAGCACCGGGATGTTGAAGGCGTCGCAGGTCCGCACGAACCGGGCGGCCTTCTCGCTGGCCTTGATGTCCAGACAGCCGGCGAACTGCATCGGCTGGTTGGCGACGATGCCCACCGGGTGGCCCTCGACCCGCCCGTAGCCGGTGATGATGTTCGGCGCGAACAGCGGCTGGGTCTCGAAGAACTCGCCGTCGTCCAGGACGTGTTCGAGGACCGTGTGCATGTCGTACGGCTGGTTCGCGCTGTCCGGGACGAGCGTGTCCAGTTCCAGGTCCTCGTCGGTGACGGACAGGTCCGCCTCCTCCGGGAAGACCGGGGGCTCGCTGAGGTTGTTGGACGGCAGGTACGACAGCAGCTGCTTGACGTACTCGACGGCGTCCTTCTCGTCCCCGGCCATGTGGTGCGCCACGCCCGACACGGAGTTGTGGGTGCGGGCGCCGCCCAGCTCCTCGAAGCCGACGTCCTCGCCGGTGACGGTCTTGATGACGTCGGGGCCGGTGATGAACATGTGCGAGGTCTGGTCGACCATGACCGTGAAGTCGGTGATGGCGGGGGAGTAGACCGCACCGCCCGCGCAGGGGCCGACCACCAGGCTGATCTGCGGGATGACACCGGAGGCGTGGGTGTTGCGGCGGAAGATCTCGCCGTACGCGCCCAGCGACGCGACGCCCTCCTGGATCCGGGCGCCACCGGAGTCGTTGATGCCGATGACCGGGCAGCCGGTCTTCAGCGCGAAGTCCATGACCTTGACGATCTTCTGCCCGTAGACCTCGCCCAGCGCGCCGCCGAAGACGGTGAAGTCCTGGGAGAACACGGCCACCGGCCGCCCGTCCACGGTTCCGTAACCGGTCACGACGCCGTCGCCGTAGGGGCGGTTCTTGTCGAGTCCGAAGTTGGTGGAGCGGTGCCGCGCGAACTCGTCCAGTTCGACGAACGAGTCGTCGTCGAGGAGCAGCTCGATGCGCTCACGCGCCGTCAGTTTGCCCTTGGCGTGCTGCTTCTCGACGGCGCGTTCCGAACCGGCGTGCGTCGCTTCCTGGATACGGCGCTGGAGATCCGCGAGCTTGCCCGCGGTGGTGTGGATGTCGATCTCTTCCGGCTCGGACATCGGGATACGGCTCCCTGCCTGCTCAAAAGGGGGGACGGTTACTCATCCGTAGAGTAGTGGCGGCCCTACCGTTCGGCAGTGCGGCGTTTCACACACCTAGGGTGGCTTGCATGACGCCGCGAGATGACTCCCACGGAAACGACAGTCCCTGGTCCGATCTGGATCGTCCGCCCCTCAACGCGGGCGCGTTGCGCCGCGCGCTGGTGCGTCCGGGAAGCCTGTGGACGGAGCTGGAGGTGGTGCCCTCGACGGGCTCCACGAACTCCGACCTGGTCACCCGGGCCGTGGACGCCAAGGTGGCCGAGGGCGCGGTTCTCGTCGCCGAGGAACAGAGCGCCGGGCGGGGCCGCCTGGACCGCCGCTGGTCGGCACCGCCCCGCTCCGGCCTGTTCTTCTCCGTCCTGCTGCGGCCCAGTGACGTGCCGGTGGCCCGCTGGGGCTGGCTGCCGCTGCTCACCGGGGTGTCCGTGGCGACCGGACTGGCCCGCGCGGCGGGCGTGGACACGGCCCTGAAGTGGCCCAACGACCTGCTGGTCACGGTCGGGGGCGAGGAGCGCAAGGCGGGCGGGATCCTCGCGGAGCGCGCCGGGGAGGACGGCGTCGTGATCGGCGTCGGGGTCAACGTCACGCTCCGCGAGCACGAGCTGCCGGTGCCGCAGGCCGGTTCGCTGCTGCTGGCCGGGGCGGTGGCCACCGACCGGGATCCGCTGCTGCGGGCCGTGCTGCGGGCCCTGGAGGACTGGTACGGACGCTGGCGGGACGCCGGGGGCGATCCGGTCTCCAGCGGGCTCCAGGAGACGTACGCGGCGGGCTGCGCCACGCTGGGCCGGACCGTGCGGGCCGAACTGCCGGGCGACCGTTCGATCGTCGGCGAGGCGGTGGCGGTCGACGGGGACGGACGGCTGGTGCTGGCCACCGGCGAAGGAGTGCAGGAGCCGGTCGGAGCGGGCGACATCGTGCATCTGCGACCTGCCTGAGGTGCGGGCGGACCGTCGGGCGGGTGTCATGGAAGGGCCGGTCCGTGTCATTCGGTCCGTGCCGTCCGGCCCGCCCGGCGTCCGGGGGCGCGGCCGTCCTGCCGACGCCGGGGGCCGAGGCCTCCGAGTACCCGGCGGGGCCCGCACCGGCCTGCGACGACGCCGGGTGAGGCACGCGCACGGGAAGGGAACGTCCGCTCCACCTGACGGAGTGAGCTGGCGCACACCTGCCGTACAGTAAAGGCCGGTCGATACCTGACCGTGGCAGATCGGAAGGGCAACAGGCGTGACCGTCGACGACACGGGCTCCGGCGCGGACGCGGACGGCCGGGTCGATCCACCCCCGTTTTCGACCTCGCCCGAGCGGAACGACGCGCAGGGCGCCGAATCCGACGGGAACCCCCTCGCCCTGCGTCTCGAACAGCTCATTCTCGGCGCCGAGCGGCGCTACACCCCCTTCCAGGCGGCCCGCAGCGCCGGTGTCTCCATGGAGCTGGCGTCCCGGTTCTGGCGGGCCATGGGCTTCGCCGACATAGGCCAGGCCAAGGCGCTCACGGAGGCGGACGTGCTGGCCCTGCGCCGGCTGGCCGGTCTCGTGGAGGCGGGCCTGCTCAGCGAGGCCATGGCGGTGCAGGTGGCCAGGTCCACCGGGCAGACCACCGCCCGGCTGGCCGAGTGGCAGATGGACTCGTTCCTGGAGGGGCTGACCGAGCCGCCCGAGCCGGGGATGACCCGTACCGAGGTGACGTACCCGATCGTCGAGCTGCTGCTGCCCGAGCTGGAGGAGTTCCTCGTCTACGTCTGGCGCCGTCAGCTCGCCGCCTCGGCCGGCCGGGTCGTGCAGGCCGCCGACGACGAGGAGATGGTCGACCGGCGCCTGGCCGTCGGCTTCGCCGACCTGGTCGGTTTCACCCGGCTGACCCGGCGGATGGAGGAGGAGGAGCTCGGCGAGCTCGTCGAGGCCTTCGAGACGACCTCCGCCGACCTGGTGGCGGCCCGGGGCGGACGGCTCATCAAGACGCTCGGCGACGAGGTGCTGTTCGCCGCGGACGACGCGGGGGTCGCCGCGGAGATCGCGCTGCGGCTCATCGAGACCATGGCCAACGACGAGACGATGCCCGAACTGCGCGTCGGCATGGCCTTCGGCACGGTGACGACCCGGATGGGCGACGTCTTCGGCACGACGGTCAACCTGGCCTCACGGCTGACGTCGATAGCCCCGCGCGACGCCGTCCTCGTCGACGGCGCCTTCGCGCAGGAGCTCATCCGCACCGGTGAGGCGCCGGTGTCCGAGGCGGAGGCGGCGGAGGCCGCGGCCGCCGCTGAGAAGGAGGGCGAGGAGCCGCCGACGTACCGCTTCGCGCTGCGGCCGATGTGGCAGCGGCCGGTGCGCGGACTCGGCGTGGTCGAGCCCTGGCTCCTCACCCGCCGCGACGGCGACCAGCGGTAGCCCGGGGGCGCGGGCGACCGTTGAGCGGCGGCCCGGTCGCCGCTTTCCGCTTTTCGCTTTCCGGTTCTCGGTTCTCGGTGCCGGGTCACCGGGCGGCCAGGTCCGGCACGTCCACGCACAGCCCGATGACCGGCACGCACAGCCCTGGGGCCCCCGGGGTGTCTAGCTCGTCCTGCTCGCCCTGCTCGCCCTGCTGATCCGACGGGTCCGGCCGGTCCGTCTGCCGGCCCGACGGGGCGGTGGTTGCCGGTGCGGGCCGTGGGGCCGTCGGGCGGGGAGTGGCGGCGCCCGTGACCTGCGTACCGGGTTCCGACGCGGATACGGGGGCACCGGCGCGGCCTGTGGCGGAGGCCGCCGCGGAGGGGAGAGCGGACGACGACGCCCGGGCCGAGTCCGCCGGGGCGGGGGTGACGCGGACGGTGGTTGCGACCGGGCCCGTCCCGTCCGCCCCGCCCGTCACGGAGGTCGACGAAGGGCTCACCCGGGGTACGGCGGTGGCGGCGGCGCTGGGCGACCAGTCCCCGCCGATGTCCGGGCTGGGTTCGGTCTCCGCCGCGCCGAGCCCGCCGACACCGGAGTCGGGCGCCAGCCGTACGAGGCTCAGCACACCGGCGGCCAGCGCGAGCCCACCCGCCGCGAGCAGCACCTTGCGCGGGCGCGGCCTGCGGTGCCGGCCCCGGGGGGCCCAGGGACGTCCGGTGACCGGGGCCGGAACACGGACCGGCCGCCGAGCCCCGCCGGAACCCGCACCACGCCCCCTGCCCACCACGACAGGGCCCACGCCAGCCGCGTCCGCGGCGCTCGCTGTGCCCGCCCCGCCTGCTGCGGCTGGCGTGCGCGTCCCGCCTGCCGCGTCCGATGTGCCCGCCGCCCTCGGCGTGCCTGCGGTGCGTGCGGCGCCTGCGGCGCCTGCCGTTCTCGGCGTGCCTGCCGTGCCCGGCGACCTCGGTGTGACCGTCGGCCTTGCCGCGCCTGGCGGCCTCAGCGGGCTTGTGGTGCCCGCGGACGCAGCCGTGCTTGCCGTGCTGGCCGTCCTCAGCGTGCCTGCCGTGCCCGGCGACCCAGCCGCGCCTGCGGTGCCTGCCGTTCTCGGCGTGCCTGCCGTGCCCGGCGACCTCGGTGTGACCGTCGGCCTTGCCGCGTCTGGCGGCCTCAGCGGGCTTGCGGTGCCCGCCGACCCAGCCGCGGCAGCCGTGCCTGCTGTGCCTGCGGTGCCGGCCCCGCCCGGGGTGTCCGCCGTGCCTGCCGTCCTCGGCACGCCTGCCGTGCCCAGCGACCCAGCCGGGCCTGCCGTGCCTGCCGTGCCCGCCCGGCCCGGCGTGTCCGCCGCTTTCGGTGTGGCCGCTGCGTTCGGCATGCCCAGCGTGCCCGCGCGGCCCGCCCTGCCTGGTGCGCCCGCCACCCCAGCCGTGCGCACCGCGTGCGCCCCGCTCGCCGTGCCTGGCACGCCCGCCGTACCCGGCGCGTGCGCCCCGCTCGCCGTGCCTGGCACGCCCGCCGTACCCGGCACGTGCGCCCCGCTCGCCCGGCCTGGCGCGCTCGCCGTGGGCGCCGCGCCCGGCGTGCCCGCGGTACCCGTCGCGCTTGGCGCGCCCGCCCCGCCCGGTGCGTCCGGCGTGCGAGCGGTACCCGGCGTGCCCGGCGCGTGCGCCCCGCTCGCCCTGCCGGGCGTGCCCGCGCCGCCTTCGGCGGAAGCCGCCGCGGTCGTTGCCGTGGTTTTGCTGATCGGTGCGGTCTTCTCGACCGCTGTGTCCGTCATCGTGATCCCTCCCCGATGCGCGCCCCCGTTGCGCCATGGCGGAGCGCACGTTATGCGCTGCCATGGGCGATCGGGCGCCGGTTGGGCGGGATGTCACTCGAACGGGGAATCGGGTGGGGGTTGAGAGAACCGCCCGCGCGGGAGCCCGCTCTTTCCCCCGCGGGGTCGGGCTGCGATGATCGGGCGGAGTCGGATGTTAACCCGCGTTAACCGGAGGGTGTCATGAGCGAGGAGCGGTTCGGGGAGTTCGTGCTGGTGAGGCGGCACGGTGACGGGCATGTCGCCGAGCTGGCCCTCGACCGGCCCAAGGCCATGAACGCGGTCTCGACCGAGATGGCCCGGTCGATCGCCGCTGCCTGCACGGCGCTGGGCGGCGACCGGGACGTACGGGCCGTCGTGCTGACCTCGACCCACGAGCGGGCGTTCTGCGTGGGCGCGGACCTGAAGGAGCGCAACTCCTTCACCGACGCCGACCTGATGCGGCAGCGGCCGGTGGCGCGGGGTGCGTACACCGGGGTGCTGGAGCTGCCGGTGCCGACGGTCGCCTCGGTGCACGGGTTCGCGCTCGGCGGGGGCTTCGAGCTCGCGCTGTCCTGCGATCTGATCGTGGCCGACGGCACGGCGGTGGTCGGGCTGCCGGAGGTCTCCGTGGGCGTGCTTCCGGGTGGCGGCGGCACGCAGCTGCTGCCGCGCCGGATCGGGGCCGCGCGGGCCGCCGAGCTGATCTTCACCGCGCGCCGGGTCGAGGCGCCCGAGGCACGGGAGCTGGGTCTGGTGGACGTCCTGGTGGAGGAGGGGCGCGACCGGGAGGAGGCGCTGGCGCTGGCGTCGCGGATCGCGGCCAACTCGCCCGTGGGCCTGCGGGCCGCGAAGCGCGCGCTGCGGCTCGGGCACGGCCTCGACCTGCGGGCCGGGCTCGAGGTCGAGGACGCGGCGTGGCGGTCGGTGGCGTTCTCGGGGGACCGGGCGGAGGGCGTGGCCGCGTTCAACGAGAAGCGCAAGCCCCAGTGGCCGGGCGAGTGAGCCGACGCCTGCTCGGCGGCGCGCTTGCCCGGGGGCTGTGTCGGCCCGTCCCCGCCGCCGGACCGGCACCCGCCGTCCGTCCACCTGTTCGCCGTATCAATGCCCCGGTTGTCATGGAACGTCCCTAACCTGGAGTGATGGGTGAGGACAGTCGGCTCGCGGGCGTGGTGGCGTTGGCGCAGGGGATGGCGGCGGCCCACACCCCCCGCGAGTCATGGCGGGCGGCGGCCCTCGGGGCCTGCCGCGCGCTGTCGGGGAACTTCGCCGCGCTGTCGGTCTGGGAGCGGGAGCTGGGCCGCCTGCGGGTGCTCGTGAACGTGGGGGACCGCGCCCCGGACGAGGAGGAGTTCCCCGAGGCCGAGGCCTACCCGGTGCACCAGTTCCCGGAGATCACCGAGTTCCTGCACGAGCGCTGGGCCGCGGGCGGGGAGCCCGACGCCTGGGTCGAGACCGCCTTCGGCGCGGCCTCCGGTGGTTCCGGTTACTGCCATCAGAGGGTCGCTTCGCTGCGGCGGCGCGGGCGGGGGTGCTGTGTCGTCGCGCCCCTGGTGATGCACGGCCGCGCCTGGGGCGAGCTCTATGTCGCCCGCGCGGCCGACGCGCCCGTCTTCGGCCGCGACGACGCCGACTTCGCCACCGTCCTCGCCTCCGTCGTCGCCGCCGGGATCGCCCAGACCGAGCGGCTGGAGGAGGCGCGCAGACTCGCCTTCACCGACGCGCTCACCGGACTCGCCAACCGCCGCGCCGTGGACATGCGCCTCGACGAGGCGATCGAACGGCACCGGCGCGAGGGTGCCGCGGTGGGCCTCGTGGTCTGCGACCTCAACGGCCTCAAGCGGGTCAACGACACCTGCGGGCACGCCGTCGGCGACCGGCTCCTCGAACGGTTCGGGTCCGTCCTGTCGCTGTGCGGGGCGATGCTGCCCGGGGCGCTGGCCGCCCGGCTCGGCGGCGACGAGTTCTGCCTGCTCGCCGTAGGACCGCCCGCCGACGACGTGGTGCGGGCCGCGGGCGAGCTGTGCCGCCGCGCGGCCGAGCTGGAGCTCGGCGACGGCGTCGCCTGCGGGGTGGCGTGCACCGAGGACCCCATCGGACCCGTCCGCTCGGCCCGCCGGCTGTTCCGGCTGGCCGACGCGGCCCAGTACCGGGCCAAGGCGCTGCGGGCGGACCGGCCGGTCGTCGCCGGACGGGAGGGGCCCGACGACCCCGTCGTACGGCTGGCGGACGCGCCCTCGCGGGAGGTGACCCCGGAGCGCCGCCGCTTCCGGGGGCGCCGCTGACGCCGGTCCGGCGTGTGACGGACTCGGTAAGGGGTGCACCGCCCACCCACTGGTGACATCTTGGAATTCAGTGCGTACGCTCCTGAATATGGATATGCACACTGTGGTGGTGGGGACGTCCGGGGTCACCGCGTCCGACGTTCTCGCCGTGGCGCGCGACGGCGCCCGGATCGAGCTCTCCGACGAGGCGGTGGCGGCCCTCGCCGCGGCCCGCGAGATCGTGGACGCGCTGGCGGCCAAGCCCGAGCCCGTCTACGGCGTCTCCACCGGCTTCGGCGCCCTGGCGAGCCGGCACATCAGCCCCGAGCTGCGTGCGCAGCTCCAGCGCAACATCGTCCGCTCGCACGCCGCCGGCCTGGGCCCGCGCGTGGAGCGGGAGGTCGTACGGGCCCTGATGTTCCTGCGGCTGAAGACCGTGTGCTCCGGACACACCGGTGTGCGGCCCGAGGTCGCGCAGACCATGGCCGACGTGCTGAACGCCGGCATCACCCCGGTCGTGCACGAGTACGGCTCCCTCGGCTGCTCCGGCGACCTGGCGCCGCTGTCGCACTGCGCCCTCACCCTCATGGGCGAAGGCGACGCGGAAGGTCCCGACGGGGTCGTCCGCCCCGCCGGCGAACTCCTCGCCGAGCACGGCATCACCCCGGTGGAGCTGCGCGAGAAGGAGGGCCTGGCCCTCCTCAACGGCACCGACGGCATGCTCGGCATGCTGGTGATGGCCCTCGCCGACCTCGACACCCTCTACAAGTCCGCCGACATCACCGCCGCGCTGTCGCTGGAGGCCCTGCTCGGCACCGACAAGGTCCTCGCGCCCGAGCTGCACGCCATCCGCCCGCACCCGGGCCAGGGCGCCGCCGCGGCCAACATGCTGGCCGTTCTGAAGGGTTCGGGTCTGACCGGGCATCACCAGGACGACGCCCCGCGGGTCCAGGACGCCTACTCGGTGCGCTGCGCCCCGCAGGTCGCGGGCGCCGGCCGGGACACCCTGGCGCACGCCCGGCTGGTCGCCGAGCGCGAGTTGGCCTCGGCCGTGGACAACCCGGTGGTCCTGCCCGACGGCCGGGTCGAGTCCAACGGCAACTTCCACGGCGCGCCCGTGGCCTACGTCCTCGACTTCCTCGCCATCGCCGTCGCCGACCTGGCGTCCATCGCCGAGCGCCGCACCGACCGGCTGCTGGACAAGAACCGCAGCCACGGTCTGCCGCCGTTCCTGGCGGACGACGCGGGCGTCGACTCCGGCCTGATGATCGCTCAGTACACGCAGGCGGCGCTGGTGAGCGAGCTGAAGCGGCTCGCGGTGCCCGCCTCGGCGGACTCGATCCCGTCCTCCGCCATGCAGGAGGACCACGTCTCCATGGGCTGGTCGGCCGCCCGCAAGCTGCGTACGGCCGTGGACAACCTCGCGCGCGTGCTGGCCGTGGAGCTGTACGCGGCGACCCGCGCCATCGAGCTGCGCGAGGGCCTCGCCCCGGCCCCGGCCTCGCAGGCGGCCATCGAGGCCGTACGGGCGGCGGGGGTGCAGGGTCCCGGACCGGACCGCTTCCTCGCGCCGGACCTCGCCGCCGCGGACGCGTTCGTGCGCGCGGGGCTGCTGGTGGCGGCCGTGGTGCCGGTCACCGGCCCGCTCCTCTAGAACGGCTCGGGCCCCGCCGTCCGAACAGGACGGCGGGGCCCCGGGTTCACCCCGCGACGATGCGCGGGTTCACCCCGCGCACCCGCGACCGCTCGCGAGTGCGCCTCGCGCCTACTTGAGCTTGGCGACCTGCGCCTGGACCACGGCGGCCGGGTTCTCCATGGCCTCGCCCGTCGCGAACGCGGCGAAGTTCACCGTGTAGAACGTGGCGACCGTGTTGCCCTTGCGGATCACCTCGGTGTTGAAGGTGGCCGTGCCCTCGCCGTCCATGTCGACCTGCTCGGCGAAGGCCACGGACTCGTCGCCGCCGCCGACGCCCTTCGCCGCGGTGACCTTGGTGACCTTCGTGTCCTCGCCGTCGGCCTTGAGGCCGTACCCGCCGGAACAGGCCTTCACCCCGTCGCTGACGGCCTTCAGGGCCTTCTCCGCGCCGTCGCCGTCGTACGAGGAGAGGCCCACGAACGTCATGGTGACGTCGAAGGCGTTCGCGATGTCCTCCGCACTGGCGTCCTCCGCGGCGACGGACTTGTCCGACGCCTTGGCCTGCTGGACGGAGTTGCTGGCGCCGGCGGCCGTGTCGCCCGGGGCCAGACCGGCGGTCGCCCAGGCGAGCGGGGCGCACTCCGCCTTGTCCGTCTCCACCTCGGACTTGGACTTCGGCAGCGTGTCGTCCCCGGAGTCGACCTTGTAGCCCTTGACCTCGCCCTGGGCGAGCAGCAGCTTCTCCAGGTCGGCGGCGCCGAGCGCCTTCGCGGCCGGAGCGGTGGTCTTCGACGAGGCGGAACCGGACGCCTTGGCGTCCGCGGTGTCCTTCGAACCGTCGCCGGAACAGCCCGTGATGAGGGCGAGCGACAGCACGCTCACGGCAGCCGTGGCGCCGAGACGCGCCCCCGATGATCTCTTCATGAGCGGACTATGAATGTTGAGTCAAAGAACCGTCAAGTTATTTAAAAACCAAGGCGTTCGCGACGGACCGCGTACGTCACGAAGCCGACACCCATGGCGAGGCAGAGGCTTCCGCCCACCGTGTACGGGGTGGTGTCGAAGCTTCCGGTGTCGGCGAGCCGGGTCCCCTCCGTCCCGTCGCCCGCGGCCGCACCGACGGCGGCGTCGTCGGCGGTGCCGTCGGTCGTCGCGGACATGGTCCGCGCCTGGGTGGTGGCCTCGGCCGGCGCGGTCGTCGAAGGCTGCGACGCCGCCGGGCTGTTCTGGGACGCGTTCGCGGACGGCACGAACCACAGGGCCCCCAGAAGGGTTCCCGCGGCGGTGGCGGTCAGCAACGGACGGCGGGCGGAAGACACGGAATATCGATCCCCTTGTGGCGCTGGTGAATTGGCCGGGTAGGGCGATGCTAATGAAAGTCGCGGGTCGTGGGAAAGTTAGGGGAGGCCGGAGTCGTACGCTCCGTTCATGACTGCTGAAGAGACAACACGTTTTGTACGGCTTCGCGTGGAACTCGTTGTGGAAGTGGACGACGCGGAGGCTCTGACGGCTGCCGCGTTGGCGCGGATCGCGGACGACGAGGAGCTTCCGGGTGACGAACAGGCGCAGGCGGAGAGCGCTGTGACGGAAGACACCGCCGAGGCCCTCGCCTATCTGGTGGATCCGTTCGACCTGGTCAGCGAGGTGCCTGGGGTGGAGCTGCAACAGGCCTCATGGTCGACGGAGGTGGTCGAGTACGACCCGGATTCGCCTGACTGGGACGTGGACGAGGAAGATGGCTCCGAGGATGACGAAGACGACCGCGAATCCGGCACCGGTTGAGCGGCTCGGGGAATTCGGGACCCCGAGTGGCAACCGACGCTCGGGGTTTCTTCGTCTCAAGGGACGCACTGACCGACACCCGCAACACCGGCCCCGGCGGGTGACCGCCCGGCGGACGTGGCGCGACCCACATATGGCAACTATGTAAAAAGGGACGAACCGGTCGTAGCGTAGGTAGTTCTAAACGGGGACTCTCGGGGTTTTTGGGGAATTCGGCAACGATGGAGAAGCGTGTGATGACGGACAGCAAGCGGCGCAAGCGTCTCATGGCCGCGTCCGCCCTGCTCGGCGGTGTGCTCGTACTGACGGCGTGTTCCGGCGGTGACGCAGACGCATCCGGCAGCGGCGACGGAACCTCTCAGGCCAAGGTCGACGAGGCGGCGGCCAAGAAGACGTCGGTGGCGCAGATCAAGATCACACCTGCTGACGGTTCGTCCAACGCTTCCATCAACAACTCCGCCGCCGTCACGGTGGCCAAGGGCACGCTCACCGAGGTGACGATGACGACCTCCGACGGCAAGGCCGTCGAGGGGCAGCTGTCCGCCGACAAGACGAGCTGGAAGCCCAGCGGCCAGCTGGAGCGCTCCACCACTTACAAGGTCGCGGCCGCCGCCAAGGACTCCGAGGGTCGCGAGGCGCACGAGAACGCCTCGTTCACCACGGTCTCCCCGGCCAACAGCTTCATAGGGAACTTCACCCCGGACGACGGCTCCACCGTCGGCGTCGGGATGCCGGTGTCGATCAACTTCAACAAGGCGATCAGCGACAAGACGGCCGTCCAGAAGGGCATCACGGTCTCCTCCAGCAGCGGTCAGGAGGTCGTCGGCCACTGGTTCAACGCCAACCGGCTCGACTTCCGCCCCCAGGACTACTGGAAGGAGGACTCCACCGTCACGCTGAAGCTGGCGCTCGACGGTGTCGAGGGCGCCCCCGGTGTCTACGGTGTGCAGCAGAAGACCGTCACCTTCCACATCGGCCGCAACCAGGTCACCTACGTCGACGCGCAGACCAAGCAGATGAAGGTCACGCAGGACGGCAAGACGGTCAAGACCATCCCGATCTCGGCCGGCTCGCCCGAGAACAAGACGTACCAGGGCCAGATGGTGATCTCCGAGAAGTTCAAGGAGACCCGGATGAACGGCGCGACCGTCGGCTTCACCGACGACGACGGCAAGGGCGAGTACGACATCAAGGACGTGCCGCACGCCATGCGCCTGACCAACTCCGGCACCTTCGTGCACGGCAACTACTGGGGCGCGAAGTCCGTCTTCGGCAACGTGAACACCAGCCACGGCTGCGTGGGCCTGTCGGACACCAAGGGCGCCAACGACGCCAGCACCCCGGCGGCCTGGTTCTTCGACAACTCGATCGTCGGTGACGTCGTGGTCGTCTCGAACACCGGCGACAAGACCGTCGCCCCGGACAACGGCCTCAACGGCTGGAACATGGACTGGGCGCAGTGGAAGGCGGGTTCGGCCGTCTGAGCCACCCTCCCCATCGCCGACCGATGCCGCCCCCCGGGGCGGCATCGGCCGTTTCCGGCCCCTCCGGGACGGGCATCGGCCTTCCGGGGGCGGCTCGGCGCCTCCCGTGGGCCTCCTGAGGCTTCTGGGGGCTCTCAGGGGCCTTCGAGGGGACTTTCCTGGGGCTCGCACAGCCTTCTCATCGTTCTCTTATTTCGGCCTTATCGAGTCATCACATGCCGTACCTAGCTTGCGGCCATGTTCTTCACCTACCTGAGGCGCGAACTGCGCCGCCGCAGAAAAGCGGCCCTCGTCGTCGCCTCCGGCCTCGCGCTGGGCATCGCGCTGGTCATCGTGGTCAACTCCGTCTCCTCCGGGATGGGGAAGGCCCAGGACAAGGTCCTCCAGTCGCTGTACGGACTGGGCACCGACATGACGGTCACCAAGGCCGCCTCGCCGACCACCGGCACCTCACAGCGTCCGCGCTTCCAGTTCGACGCGAAGGACAACGACTCCGACGCGGAGCAGAGCACCGACCGGGTCATGGTCCAGGGCTTCCAGACCCTGTCCACGGCCACCGTCTCCAAGGTCGGCAAGCAGTCCGGCGTCTCGGACGCGGTCGGCGGACTGAGCCTCCAGGTCATCAAGGTCAGCGGCCAGTTCACCCGCGGCCAGTTCCAGCAGAACGGCAACGGCGGCGGCTTCAGCCGCGGCGGCGGCCAGCCGCAGGGCGAGGTCAAGGGCGGCGGCGCCGACTTCGACGTCAACAACTACTCGGTCTACGGCACGGACGTCACCAAGCCCGCGCTCGGCCCGCTGACCTCTTCCAAGATCAGCAGCGGTCGTACGTTCACGACCTCGGAGGCGAACGCCAAGGTCGCCGTCGTCGACTCGGCGTACGCCAAGGAGAAGAAGCTCAAGGTCGGCTCCACCGTCACCATCAAGGGCGTCAAGTTCAAGGTGGTCGGCGTCGCGACGGCCGACAGCGGTGACTCCGCGGCCAACCTCTACATCCCGCTGACGCAGGCGCAGACGCTCAGCGACTCGAAGAACAAGGTCACCACGATCTACGTCAAGGCGACCGACTCGCAGCAGATCGACAGCGTCAAGTCCACGATCCAGAAGAACGTCTCCGGTACGACCGTCACCACCTCCGCGGACCTGGCGGACACCGTCTCCGGCTCCCTGTCCACCGCCTCCAGCCTCGCCACCAACGTCGGCAAGTGGCTGTCCATCGCGGTGCTCGTGGCCGCGTTCCTGGTCGCCGGTCTGCTGACCTCCTCGGCCGTCTCCCGCCGGGTGCGCGAGTTCGGCACGCTCAAGGCGCTGGGCTGGAAGTCCGGCCGGGTCACCCGGCAGGTCGTCGGCGAGGCCATGGTCAACGGCCTGCTCGGCGGCGCCCTCGGCATCGCGCTCGGCCTGGCGGGCGCGTACACCGTCACCGCGATCAGCCCCACGCTCCAGGCCCAGATGGGCGGCGGAGGCGGCGGTGGCGGCGGCTTCGGCGGTCCCGGCCGGCAGGCCGCGGCCAAGACCCTCGACGTCGCGCTGACCGCGCCCGTCAGCCTCACCACCGTCGCGCTCGCGGTCGGCCTGGCCGTCGCCGGAGGTCTGATCGCCGGTGCCTTCGGCGGCTGGCGTGCCTCCCGGCTGCGCCCGGCCGACGCCCTGCGCCGCGTCGAATAACCGGCCCCCGCACGGTTCCCGCGGCCCCGGGGCCCGCCCTCGGCGGGGCGGGCCCCCGTCTCCACACCTCACCCAGGAGTTGCACCCACCATGTACGAACTCAGAAGCGTCACCAAGCGCTACACGCGGGGCAAGGACACCGTCCACGCGCTCGACGGCATCGACCTGACCATCGCGGACGGCGACCGGCTCGTCATCCAGGGCCCCACCGGCGGCGGCAAGTCCACCCTGCTCCAGATGCTCGGCGGACTCGACCGGCCCACCTCCGGCGAGGTCGTCCTCGACGGCACCGACCTGGCCAAGCTGTCCGAGGCCCGCCTCACCAAGGTGCGCAGCGAGAACATCGGCTTCGTCTTCCAGTCGTTCAACCTCATCCCGACGCTGACCGCGCAGGAGAACGTCGAGACCGCGCTCGTACCGCTCGGCGTGAAGGTCAAGGACCGGCGCGAGCGGGCCGCCGAGGCGCTGAGGTCGGTCGGACTCGGCGAGCGGCTGGGACACCTGCCCGGCGAGATGTCCGGCGGTCAGCAGCAGCGGGTCGCCATCGCCCGCGCCCTGGTGAAGCAGCCGAAGGTGCTCCTCGCCGACGAGCCCACCGGCAACCTCGACGAGGGCATGCGCGACGAGATCATGGAGGTGCTCGAAAGCATGTGGAAGGAGCACGGGCTCACCTTCATCATGGTGACCCACGACTCCGCGATCGCGAAGAAGGCGCCGCGCCTGGCGACCATCCGCAAGGGAAAGATCACCGTCAAGGAGAACGCGAACTCGTAACCCGAGTACGCCGACGACGCCGTCCGCGCACGACCGCACCGGTGGTGGTACGCGGACGGTTCCGCACCCGGACCCGTCCGCTCAGGCCAGCGGTACGCGTCTCGCGTCCGTGCCCCAGCTGGCCAGCAGACGCAGTGCCTCGGCCGACGCGGAGCCCGGCTCCGCGTGATAGGTGATCAGGTGCTGCTCGCTGTCGTCGACCAGGCCGAACGTCTCGAAGGAGAGGGCGAGGTCGCCGACGAGCGGATGGCGCATCCGCTTGGTGCCGTGGCTCTTCTCCTTGACGTCGTGCGTGGCCCACAGCCTGCGGAACACCTCGCTCTTCACGGAGAGCTCGCCGACCAGCGCCGACAGCCGCGGATCGTCCGGATGGCAGCCGGCGTCCATCCGCAGGTAGCTGACGATGTCGGTCGCCTTCTGGTCCCAGTCCACGAACAGCTCGCGGTAGTCGGGCCTGAGGAACACCAGCCGGGCCCAGTTCCGCTCCTGCGCGGGCAGCTCCGCCCAGTCGCCGAACAGGGCCGCCGCCATCCGGTTCCACGCGAGGATGTCCGAGCGCCGGCCGGAGACATAGGCCGGGATGCCGTCCATGCTGTCCAGCAGCTGCCGCAGCCCGGTCCGCACCTGCTGCTGCCGCGCCGCCGGCCTGCGCTTGTGCTGCTTGGGCTTCGCCAGATGCGTGAGGTGCGCGTGCTCGGCGCCGGTCAGCCGCAGCGCCCGCGCGATCGAGTCCAGCACCTCGGCCGACACGTTCCGCCCGTTGCCCTGCTCCAGCCGCGTGTAGTACGCCACGGACACCCCGGCCAGCTGGGCCAGCTCCTCGCGCCGCAGCCCGGGCACCCGGCGGTGCCGCCCGAAGTCCGGCAGCCCCACGTCCTCCGGCTTCAGCCGGGCCCGCCGGGACCGCAGGAACTCGCTGAGCTCGGCCCGGCGGTCCAGCGCCGCCCGGCCCGGCTCCAGGGGCCCCGCTGCGGGCTCGGGCAGTTCGTCCATGCATCCAGTATTCACGGCCCGCGGCTGGTCCTACGTTCCCGAGCCTGACCCCGCCAGTAGTAGGAACACCGGACGTAGGCACAAGCGTGGTCTGGGTGGCCGTCCGGATCTCGGGCAGGCTGGACACCGTGCCCGGCCGAGGACGGCCGGGCACGGAATCACCAGCTAGGAGAATCGGCATGACCACTGTCGCCGCTTACGCCGCCCCCGCAGCCAAGGCGCCGCTGGAGCGCACCACGATCGAGCGCCGCGCGGTCCGCGAGTTCGACGTGCTGATCGACATCAAGTTCGCGGGCATCTGCCACTCGGACATCCACCAGGCCCGCGAAGGCTGGGGCCAGGCCATCTTCCCGATGGTCCCCGGCCACGAGATCGCGGGTGTCGTCTCCGAGGTCGGCCCCGGCGTGACCCGGTTCGCCGTCGGCGACCGGGTGGGTGTCGGCTGCATGGTCGACTCCTGCCGTGAGTGCGACAACTGCAAGGCGGGCCTGGAGCAGTACTGCACCGGCGGCGCCACCATGACGTACAACGGCGTCGGCCGGGACGGGGAGCCGACCTACGGCGGCTACTCCGAGAAGGTCGTCGTCGACGAGAACTACGTCGTCCGCATCCCCGACGGCCTCAAGCTGGACGAGGCCGCTCCGCTGCTGTGCGCCGGCATCACCCTGTACTCGCCGCTGCGGCACTGGAACGCGGGCCCCGGCAAGAAGGTCGCCATCCTCGGCATGGGCGGCCTCGGCCACATGGGCGTCAAGATCGCGCACGCGCTCGGCGCCGAGGTGACCGTACTGTCGCAGTCCCTGCGCAAGCAGGAGGACGGCCTGAAGCTGGGTGCCGACCACTACTACGCCACCAGCGACCCGAAGACCTTCGAGGAGCTGCGCGGCAGCTTCGACCTGATCGTCTCCACGGTGTCGGCGCCGCTCGACTTCGGCATGTACCTGTCCCTGCTGAAGTCCGACGGCGCGCTGGTGAACGTGGGCGCCCCCGAGGAGCCGATCTCGCTCAACCTCTTCTCGCTGATCGGGGGCCGCAAGACGCTGGCCGGATCCAGCATCGGCGGCATCCGCGAGACCCAGGAGATGCTGGACTTCTGTGCGGAGCACGGCTTCGGCGCCGAGATCGAGCTGGTCCGGGCCGACGAGATCAACGAGGCGTACGAGCGGGTGCTCGCCAGCGATGTGCGCTACCGGTTCGTGATCGACGTCGCGACGATCTGACCGAGCCGCCCGCCGCCCGTCTCTCCGCCGCCCGGGGAGGCGGGCGGCGGGGCGTCCGGGCTCAGAAGACGCCCTGGCCCGGGACCAGGATCCCGCGCGGGTCGTACCGGCGCTTCGCCGCCTTCAGCCGCGGCCAGGCCGGGCCGAAGTGGGCCCGCCAGTCAGCGCGGCCGAAGGGGATGCTGCCGACCGGGTACTGGGTGCCGCCGGCCGCTGCGGTCGCCTCGTAGGCGGAGCGGTTGGCCGCCAGCAGGCGGTCGGCGGCGGCGGTGTCGTCCGGCGGCGTCGTCCTCAGCACTCCGAGGAGGTACGACAGGGAGTCGTCGGAGGTGCGCAGCAGCGGGGTGTTCAGCCGGTCCCGGCGCAGCGGGTAGAGCAGGACGACGCCGGGGCCCAGGTCGGCCGGGGTGAGGGCGTCCAGCATCCGGCCGGCGAGCGCGGCCGCGGACGACCCGGGGAGCAGCAGGTTGAGCCATGGGTGGGCGTACGACCACAGGCCCGCCGCCTTCAGCGCGGCGACCGCCGGGGCCAGCCGGTCGAGGAAGTCGTAGTAGGCCAGGTCGGCGCGCTCGACCCGGGCCGGGTCGTGGCGCAGGCCGCGCAGCAGGGCGGTGTCCTCGGGCGCGGGTCCGGCCGGCGGGCCGTAGGCCACCGCCTCCAGGAGGTACGAGCGGAAGGCGCCGTCGGCGTCCGCGACGACCTGGCCCTCGACGTAGTCGAAACGGTCCTCCTCGACGAGGACGCGCTGGTCGTCGAGGAAGGTCTCCAGATCGTCGTAGGACAGCAGGTAGTGGCGTACGGTCTCCGGCGCGCGCACCAGTCGCAGCGTCGCCTCGACGACGACGGCGCACTGGCCGAGCCCGGCCAGGACGGCGTGGAAGAGGTCGGGGCGCCGGGTGGGGGAGCAGCGGACCGTCTCGCCCGCTCCGGTGACGACCAGGAGCGCGGTGACGTTGTCGACCTGGGCGCCGTGCCGGTGGGTCTGGCCGCCCAGCCCGCCCACGGACAGGGTGCCGCCGACGGAGAGTTCGAGATAGTCGGTGAAGACGGGCGGGGTGAGCCCGTGGGCGGTCGTCGCCCGGGCCACGTCGCTCCACCGGGCGCCCGCCCCGACGGTGACGGTGGTGCTGTCCGGCCCCACGTGACCGATGTCCGCGAGGGTCGCGGTCTCGATGACCAGACCGCCCCTCACCTGCGCCTGGCCGAACGTGGCGTGTCCCTGCCCGCGCGGCGCGACCGGCAGGCGCCGTTCGTTGCAGAACCGGACCATGGCGACGATGTCGCGGACCGAGCCCGGGCGCAGCACGGCCACGGGACGGTGGTGCACGAGGTGCCCGTAGTCGTCGGCGGTGGCGGCGAGCGACGGCTCGTCCGTGACGAGCGTCCCGTCCAGCCGGGGGATCCCGACCGTGTCCGGGCCGGACGCCGATCCGGCCGCGGCCCAGCTGCGGGTACCGGGGTCGAAGCCGATCACCGCCGTCCCGGTGACGGCGAGTCCGCGCAGCACGGCACGTCTTGACGGGGTGTGAGCCATCCGACCTACCACCTCTCAGCCGATCCGACATGGTCAAATCGAGCTCAGCGTAGGGTAGTTGCTCCCGCCGGACGCGGACTTCGACCACTCCCGGGCGAGCCGCTGCCGGATGCGGCCGAGGCGGCCGGGACCGGCGCCGCGTCGGCCCGTGCCCCGTACGGACCCCACAGGGCGCGCAGGGCGCAGCCGCCTCCTTACGCTCGTGGGAACAGGTTTCCCTGGGCCGCGCGGGCGCGGTCGCGGAGGTGACACCCATGCGTGCCTCGCTGGTACAGCTGTCCGTGGACGCGTCGGACACCGCGGACGAGCGCCGCCGCCGGGCGGCCTCGCTGGTGCGCGCCAGGACCGGAGACGATCTGGTGGTCCTGCCGGAGCTCTGGGCGGCCGGCGCCTGGTCGTACGACCGCTGGGAGCACGAGGCCGAAGGGCTCGACGGCCCCACCGCCCAGGCGATGTCCGCCGCGGCGCGTCGGGCCGGAGTGTGGCTCCACGCGGGTTCGATCGTCGAGCGGGACGCGGACGGGACCCTGTACAACACCGCGCTCCTCTTCGACCGGCACGGCGACCTGCGCGGCCGCTATCGCAAGATCCACCGGTACGGCTTCGACACCGGCGAGGCGACCCTGATGGGCGGCGGCGACGACATCGTCACCGTGCCCACCGACTTCGGCGTGGTCGGCCTCGCCATCTGCTACGACCTCCGCTTCCCCGAACTCTTCCGGGGCCTGCTCGACGCGGGCGCCGAACTGGTTGCGGTTCCCGCCGCCTGGCCCGCGGCCCGGCTGAGCCACTGGCGGCTGCTCACCCGCACGAGGGCCCTGGAGGAGCAGGTCTTCCTCCTGGCCTGCTGCGCCACGGGCACGCACGGCGGCATGGAGCAGGCCGGCCACAGCGCGGTCGTCGATCCCTGGGGAACCGTCCTGGGCGAGACCCGCACCGCGCAGGAGACCCTGACCGTGGACCTCGACATGTCCGAGGTCCCCCGAATCCGCGCCGAACTCCCCGTCCTGCGGGACCGAGTGCTCACCATCAAGGCCCCCACCTCGCCCTGAAGGCCGGAAGCACCGTCGGCGCGATCCGGCTGACGGTGGCCGCCTCCATCCGGAAGGCGACCGTGATTGGCCGCGGTGTGCATCGGGTCGCCATCCCCGCAATTCCCAATGCTTTCAAGAAGCTTGACTCCGGCATTGCCGACACGGCTTATACGCTGAGCGGATGGAATCGACAAGTCCTGTTCGTGAGGCCCCGAATGCACTTGTGCTGCCCACCGTGACGGACATGTCCCGGGGCGATGACGGTGCCCCGGTCCTGGAGGGCACGGTCGACGTGCTGCTCGTGCCGCTGGAGGCCGAGTCCGGCGAGGATCGACTCGTGGCTCTCGCTTTCTCGACCGTGGCCCTTCTGGTCGACGCGATGGGCGAAGAACAGCCATGGGTCGCGATTCCCACCGAAAAGCTCGAAGACGCGCTGCGCGGGTCGGGTGCTCAAGCCGTACTGCTGAACCCCGGGTTGGCCGAAGGCGCGGGAGTCGTGGCGAATGGGTGACCCGAACTTCTCGGGAATCAATCCCGAGAATCTTCTGAAGACCATCAACAATCTGGCGTCGGGCAGCAAAACCCTGCACGAGAGCAGGACCGCGTATTTCAGTCGATTCCAGGCGCTCGGCCTCGACACCGGCAGTCTGACCGAGATCGGGAAGATAGCCTCCTGGGTCGACGACGAACTTCCGATGCTGCGCCGACGCCAGAAGCTCGCCGCCGCCATGGAGTTCGAGGGGGTGGGCCCCAGGCCCACCATGGTCCAGCTGCGCGAACCGATATGGACCGTGCGGCAGGCGCGGGAGGAGGGCGCGGACCTGGCCGCGCAGGCCGACGAACTCAAGGACATGGACCCCGCCGAGGCCGGCCCGGAGTTCCATCGAATCGCCCAGGAACTGGCCGCGCACAAGGGTGATCCGGACTTCGACTCGTCCTTCTACGCCAGGATGGACCCCAACCTCGTCAAGAACCTCCCGATGGCCGTCGCGATGTCCGACGCGCCGACGGCCCGGGAGGACATCAAGACGTTCGGTGCCGCGTTCACCGCCGCGGTGAACGCCGACGAACCCGCGCCGGGCTTCGACAAGGTGCTCGACCTGTTTCATGGTGACATCCCCGAGGACGACCCGGGCGCCGTCTTCAACCGGGCGCTGTTGCAGGGGGACGATCCCGATCTGTGGGACACCGCCTGGAAGCACCTGGAGAAGGCGGTCACGGACCTGGGGGACCCCAAGGCGACATGGACCGTGCACGCCGGACTCCTCGCCTCCGTCATCGGCTTCCAGTCGCACCTGTCCGAGCAGCTCCGGGGCGAGGCGGAGCAGTTCTCGCGGGAGGCCGAAGCCGCCTACGAGAAGCGCGTCAACGCCATGAGCCCGAAGGAGCGGGCTCGGTTCAGGACCGAGACGCGCGCCGCGGCCAAGGCGTCCAAGGCCGCGTCCCGTGAGGCGGAGCGCATCTACGGCAAGTACGGGCTGGGCCCGATGTCCCGCTTCATGGAGGCGTCGGTCGGCGATTCGGCCCGCTGGTTCGCCGACAAGGCCCCCTTCATCAGGGGAGGGTCGGCGGGCGCGGAGGCCGGCTGGCTCGGCAAGGTCTTCAGGACAGGGGACCGGCTGCCATTGGTCGGCACACTGCTGACCGTCGGGGGCATCGCGTACGACATCAAGGTCAACCATTCGGACCCGGACGTCGCTGTGACCTCGAACGTCGTGTCCCTCGGAGTCGGAATGGCCACCACCTGGGGTACGGAGGCGCTGGTGGTGGCCGCTGCCGGAGGGCCGGTCGGCTGGGCTGTCGGGGCGGGCATCCTCGTGGGTGCCGGTCTTGGTTACGGCGCCTATTACGTCCTCAACACCCAAACCGGCAAGAAGGCTGTGCACGCCGTCACCCACGCGGTCGAGGATGTCGGCAAGAGCATCGGCGGTGCCGCCGAGTCGGTCGGTGGCTGGCTCGGGTTGTGACTCACGGAAACCGGATTTCATGGTGAAGAAGAAAAGGGTGAACCGGTCGCGGAGCGACTGGACCCTGCCCCCGAAGGCCGCCGAACAGAAAGCTCGTCTGGACGCGTCACGCGGCAAGATCGCCCGGCTGCGGCAGCCGGTGCCGCAGCGGCGGCTGATTCTGACGCTGTTCGCTCTGTGCCTCGTGGCTCTAGGGATCTTTCTCCTCTTCCTCGTCCCCTCGCGCTCGCTCGTCGGCGACCTGCGTTCGCGCGGTGTCGCCACGTGGGCGGAGGTCACGTCCGCACCGAAGGACCACTTCGGCAGCCCCGGCAACACCGAGATCCGGTTCAGGGGCCCCCGGGGCGAGGTCGACACGACGCTCAGCGACTGGGGCGGCAGGCGCCCCGGCGGCCTGGTGACCGGACGGGTCGTATCGGTGACCTACGACCCGCACGACCCCACCCGGGTGCTCACGACGGCCTGGGTGAAGAGTCCACCGACCGTGACCCTGCCGATGCTGGTGTCACTGGTCCTTTCCCCGTTCTTCCTGGCCGGGGCGCTCTTCCTCACCTTCCGACGGCGCAGGCTGCTGATCGAGCGGGCGGGGGCGCAGACGGCGGAGAGGCCGAGGAGCGCGAAGGAGCACCAGTGACGGATCAGTGCGGGAGCGTCGCCGGGTTGCCGCCGTTGGCCTCGTAGCCTGCCACCGCCAGTGCCCGGTACATCGCGAACTCGGCGGCCGGGTCGGCGGACAGGGCCCAGGGGAGGGCGCCCACGTGGCCGTCGACGTGTATCAGCTGGTTCATCGCCTCGGACCAGCGTTCGGCGCGGACCAGGAAGAAGACGAGGAGGTGACGGACGTGCGCCAGCATCGGGTCGTCGGGGCGGGCCGCGTGCACCGCGAACAGCGCGCCGTGGATCGCCTTGGTCACGACCTCGCTCTGGTAGAAGCTGTTGACCAGGTTCACCTCGGGCAGGTGCTCGAAGACCGCGAAGAGCGGCATGGCGGCCAGCAGCGAGCCCCGGGGGGCCCGGGCCGCCGCCGACTCCGCGAAGGAGTACGCCAGCTCGCGCGAACCGTGCCACTTCTCGCACCAGTGGTGCAGCGCCGCCAGATGCGCGCCCATGTGCGCCGGGGCGCGGTCCAGGATCTTCAGCCACAGCTGCTCGAACTCGGCCTGGGAGTAGGCCAGCCCGCGGGCCACCGACAGCTCGACGATGTACGGGACCGGGTCGCCGGGGGCGAGCAGGGCCGCCTGCCCGCAGGCGTCCCGCGCCTCCTCCATGATGATCCGGAACTCCTCCGTCCCGGGTGTCGACGTCCGCCACGCCTGCTGCGCGAGGAACTCGGCGTGCACGGCCGCGCCGCCCGCGTCCTTGGGCGCCTCGGCCCGCCACACTCGCAGCCACTGCCCGCCCGGCGTCTCGCTCACCCCGCCGGGACGCTGCCGCAGCTCCAGTGAGGCCGCCCCGGCGAAGGCCTGCACCCGCTGCCAGCGCAGCTCGCCCTCCGTCTCGGTGCCGGCCAGCAGTTGCTGTGCCGCCCGGTAGTCCTGGGTGCGCTGCACCAGGTCCAGGACGTCGACGAGGTCCTGGTCGGGGCCGGGCAGCCGGATGTCCAGCTCCTCCTCGCGCATGAATCCGTACGTCGCCGGATCGGCGGCGTCCGGGTGTCCGGGCGCCACCTGCTCGATCCGGCCGCGCCTGCGCAGCAGGAAGGGGCTCAGTACGAAGCCCAGCATGACCAGCGCCATCAGGACCCAGAGAATCTCCATGGCTCAAGCGAACCAGACCGCGCCGACAATTGGCCAACCCGTTCGACGGCCGGCGTTCCGACGGCCGGTGCCGCCGCCATCGCGACCCGGCCGTCCCGCCGTCCGGCACCGGCCCTCCGGGCGCACTACGCTCGGGGCTCATGAGTGACAGGCACATCAGTCAGCACTTCGAGACCCTCGCGATCCACGCGGGCAACACCGCCGACCCCCTCACCGGCGCCGTCGTCCCGCCCATCTACCAGGTCTCGACCTACAAACAGGACGGCGTCGGCGGACTGCGCGGCGGCTACGAGTACAGCCGCAGCGCCAATCCGACCCGCACCGCCCTCGAAGAGAACCTCGCCGCCCTGGAGGGCGGTCGTCGCGGCCTCGCGTTCGCGTCCGGACTGGCGGCCGAGGACTGCCTGTTGCGTACGCTGCTGAGCCCCGGCGACCACGTGGTCATCCCGAACGACGCGTACGGCGGCACGTTCCGGCTGTTCGCGAAGGTCGTCGCCCGGTGGGGCGTGGAGTGGTCGGTGGCCGACACCAGCGACCCCGCCGCCGTACGCGCGGCCATCACGCCGCGGACCAAGGCCGTGTGGGTGGAGACCCCCTCCAACCCGCTGCTCGGCATCACCGACATCGCCGCCGTCGCCCAGATCGCCCGTGACGCGGGTGCCCGGCTCGTCGTCGACAACACCTTCGCCACGCCGTACCTCCAGCAGCCGCTGGCGCTCGGCGCGGACGTCGTGGTGCACTCCCTGACCAAGTACATGGGCGGCCACTCGGACGTCGTCGGCGGCGCGCTGATCGTCAACGACGCCGGGCTGGGCGAGGAACTCGCCTACCACCAGAACGCGATGGGCGCGGTCGCCGGGCCCTTCGACTCCTGGCTGGTGCTGCGCGGCACCAAGACGCTGTCGGTGCGCATGGACCGGCACAGCGAGAACGCCACGAAGATCACCGACATGCTCACCCGGCACCCCCGCGTGACGCGGGTGCTCTACCCGGGCCTGCCGGAGCACGCCGGGCACGAGGTCGCCGCCAAGCAGATGAGGGCGTTCGGCGGCATGGTGTCCTTCCAGGTCGAGGGCGGCGAGGAGGCGGCGGTCGAGGTCTGCAACCGGGCCAAGGTGTTCACGCTGGGCGAGTCCCTCGGCGGCGTCGAGTCGCTGATCGAGCACCCCGGACGCATGACGCACGCCTCCGCGGCGGGCTCGGCCCTGGAGGTGCCCGCCGATCTCGTACGCCTCTCCGTGGGCATCGAGAACGTCGAGGACCTGCTGGAGGACCTCCAGCAGGCCCTGGACCGCCCCTAGGGCCTGTCGGGCGGTTCACCAGCCGATCGAGGGTGGAGTCGGGTCCGAGGGCGGCTCCACCCAGGGCCGGGCGGTCAGCGCCCAGACCGTGAACGCCAGCACCCCGGCGAGCAGCAGCAGCCACAGCAGACGGCGCGTGCGCGTCCTGCGCCGCAGGATGCGACCGCCACGGCGTACGACGTCCGCGTGCAGGCCGGGCGGCAGCGGGGGCGGGGTCCGCTCCATGATCCGCCGCGCCGCCGCCTCCCGCTCGGGCCGGTTCACCGGTGCCTCCCCTCGCCCGGCGTGACGGTCCCGGGGGCCGTCACGACGGGGCCACCTTCGCCTCGGCCACCGCCGGCGCCGGGCGCCGGGGCGGGTGCAGCAGGGTGGCCGTCGCCCGGTCGCAGATCGCGTGGACGCGTTCGACGGGCAGGCCGAGCAGCGACGCCGCCTGCTCCTCCGCGACCCCCTCGTACAACCGCAGGACCAGGATCAGACGCTCCTGCGCCGTGAGGACGGCCAGCGCGCTCGCGGGGTGCACGCGGGCGCGACGGCCGATACCGAGGACGCCGTAGCGGTACCACGCACCATGGGCGAACCGGGTGGCCAGATATCGACGGGTGCGGTCGTACGGATCCTCGCCGCGCAGCCGGTCCCAGGACGCGTAGGTGTGGGCCAGGGAAAGCGTCAGCAGGCGTCGCGCGCGCGGGTTGTCGTCCGGCGCCTCCGCGGTGAGCAGCGTGGCGGTGTGCAGCAGCCGTCCACCCGCGCCGGCCACGAACGACTCGAACTCCCGGGCCTGGCGGGCAGCTTGCGAGGCATGCCGTTCTCGCACCGTGCCTCCCGCCTGACAGCCGCCCTGAGGAAACGGTTCCCCGCCGTCGGTGGGGGAGACCCGGTCTCATATGAGGCCCGGGGCGACCTCTCGGTCAAGGGGCGCGCACGGCCGGAAACCGCGGGCCGCGCGTCCCGGCAGGGGAGACCGCCACGGCCCGGTGCGTCGGCTGCGGCTCAGGAAGCGGGCTGCGGGTTCGGGCCCGCGATCGCCTGGGGTGCCATCCGGGCGGAGAGCGCGCTGTTGAAACGGGTCAGGAGCGAGCAGAACGTCTCCCGCTCCCCGGGCGCCCAGTCGTGCGTCAGCTCGGCCATCAACTGACGCCTCGACGAACGCACTTCCTCCAGCCGCGCCAGCCCCCGCGGGGACAGCTGGAGCACCACCGCGCGCCCGTCCTCCGGGTGCGAGGTGCGCTTGACCAGGCCGGTGTCCACCAGCGGGGCCACCTGGCGGGTGACGGTCGAGGAGTCGATGCCCATGCTCGCGGCGAGCGCCTTGACGCCCATCGGGCCCTCGTTGTCCAGCCGGTTGAGCAGGAGGTACGCGGCGCGGTCCATGGAGTTGCGCACCTGCCCCACGCCACCGAGCCGGGTCTGTTCGGCACGGCGGGCGAACACCGCCACCTCGTGCTGGAGGGTGTCCAGAAGGCCGGGGTCACCGAGGGTCGTCATGTCCATCGACATTTCGGGTGTTGTGGGCATGGCCGCGGACTCACTTCATGAAGGGTGCTGGGATGTGGGGGACAGGGTACGCGGCCGAAGGGCGGGCCGTACTGGCGCTGCGGAAACCGGTCTCGCTGGTTGGTCACAAAGAAACGCTTCGTGTGTGAACTGCGAGACTTGAGTCATGAACTACCGCAAGGCCGACCCCTTGCCGCCGGTCACCCTGGACGACGTGCGCGGAGCGCAGAAGATGCTCGCGGGCGTGGCCCGCACGACCGCGATGGAGGGCAGCAGGTACCTGTCGCGGCTGGTCGGTGCGCCGGTGCACCTCAAGTGCGAGAACCTTCAGCGGACCGGGTCGTTCAAGCTGCGCGGCGCGTACGTGCGGATCGCCGGGCTGCTGCCCGAGGAACGGGCCGCCGGCGTCGTCGCCGCCAGCGCGGGCAACCACGCCCAGGGCGTCGCCCTGGCGTCGTCGCTGCTCGGGGTGCGTTCCACCGTGTTCATGCCCAAGGGCGCCCCGCTGCCGAAGATCAGCGCGACCCAGCACTACGGGGCGGAGGTGCGCCTGCACGGGCAGGTGGTCGACGAGACGCTGGCCGCCGCCCAGGAGTACGCGGAGGCGACGGGCGCGGTGTTCATCCACCCCTTCGACCACCCCGACATCATCGCGGGCCAGGGCACGGTGGGCCTGGAGATCCTGGACCAGTGCCCCGAGGTGCGCACGATCGTCGTCGGGATCGGCGGCGGCGGACTGGCGGCCGGGGTCGCGGTCGCGGTGAAGGCGCTGCGGCCGGACGTACGGATCGTCGGGGTGCAGGCGGAGGGCGCGGCGGCCTATCCGCCCTCGCTGGCCGCCGGACGCCCGGTGTCGATCGCGAACCCGGCCACCATGGCCGACGGCATCAGGGTGGGACGGCCCGGTGACGTGCCCTTCGGGATCGTCGGCGCGCTGGTGGACGAGGTCCGCACGGTCGGCGAGGACGACCTGTCGACCGCGCTGCTGCTCTGCCTGGAGCGGGCCAAACTGGTCGTCGAACCCGCCGGGGCGTCTCCGGTCGCGGCCCTGCTGAGCGAGCCGGAGGCCTTCGAGGGGCCGGTGGTGGCGCTGCTGTCGGGCGGCAACGTCGACCCGCTGCTGATCCAGCGGATCCTGCGGCACGGCATGGCCGCGCAGGGCCGCTACCTCGCGGTGACCGTACGCCTGACGGACCGGCCGGGCGCCCTCGCGGCGCTCCTGGGCGTGCTGTCGGTGGCCGACGCGAACGTCCTGGACGTCAGCCACGTACGGACCGACCCGCGGCTCGGCCTCTCGGAGGCGGAGGTGGAGCTGCACCTGGAGACGAAGGGCGCGGAGCACTGCGCCGAGGTCGGCCGGGCCCTGCGCGAGGCCGGGTACACCGTCATCGGCTGAGACCGGAGCGCTTCGCCGTACGACGAGGCCCCCGGCGTCTCGGGGGCGCCGGGGGCTTCGTACGAGATGAAAGGGCTCAGCCGCTGTAGGGCTCGGCCTTCAGGATGCGCACCGACGCCTTCTTGCCGTTGGGCAGCTCGTACTCCGCGTCCTCGCCGACCTTGTGGCCGATCACGCCGGAACCCAGCGGGGACTGCGGTGAGTAGGTCTCGATGTCGGCGCTCGCGTACTCGCGCGAGGCGAGCAGGAACGTCATCGTGTCGTCCTCGTCGCCGTCGAAGGCGATCGTCACGACCATGCCGGGTGCGACCGTGCCGTCCGCCGAGGCCGGGGCCTCGCCCACCTGGGCGTTCTCCATGAGCTGGGTCAGCTGGCGCACACGGAGCTCCTGCTTGCCCTGCTCCTCCTTGGCGGCGTGGTACCCGCCGTTCTCACGCAGGTCGCCCTCCTCGCGCGCGGCCGCGATCTTGGCGGCGATCTCCGTGCGCGCGGGACCAGTAAGGTACTCAAGCTCGTCCTTGAGCTTGTTGTACGCCTCCTGGGTCAGCCAGGTGACGTTCTCGCTGGTCTGGGTCACAGGGTGCTCCTCGTCGGTACAGGGAATACAAAGCATCGCCCTCCCCAAAAGAATGGTCCCTCACGGATGGGCGAAACCACGAGCCTAACGGTTCACGGGCCGAAGGGGGAGGACATAAGCCACCAGAATTCTGTCGGCGCAGGTCAGCGGCTACGCATTCCGGAGGATGCGCACCTCGTCAGCCGATAGGGCCCGATGTCAGCCGGTAGGCGCCGGTACGGCCGGTAGACCGGTGTCAGCCGGTGTGGCACCCGAGGAGCTCGGCCGTCGTGCCGAGGGCCGTCGTACGCAGGGTGACGATCCTGTCGATCCGCGTGGCCGAGCCGGAGAAGCGGAAGTCCGCCCGGCCCACCTCGGAGCCGTCGGCGGCCTGGGAGCGCAGCGTGCAGTAGCCGTCGGCGCCCGCGTCCTTGTGCACTTCGAGGTGGACCTTCACCGCGTGGGCCGAGGCGTCGAACGTGATCACCTGGGCGCTGATCTCGTTCTGGACGACGTAGTGGTAGCCGAGGAAGCCGATCAGGGCCAGCAGCGCGGCGCCGAGCACGGCCCCGACGACCTTGAGCGTGCGGTCGGCCCGCTGGTCCGAGGAACGGCCGTAACGGCCCTCGGGCAGTCGCGTGCTCGCCGTACTCATGATCGTCCTCTCGGCAACGCCCGTGGGCGGTGTCGGATGAAGCTCCGAAAGTGCGCTCCGGGGCGGGACCCCGGAATTATTCGTCCCCCGATTCGGTCACTATAGAAGCCGCCCGCCCGCGGCCCGACCGCCACCCCACATCGACCTCTCCAGCGGGCCGGCACCTACCGACCTGCTCCCGTGCCCAGCGGGCGCCGACCACCGAGGAATGAGTCTTGACTGACCAGCTGCGACTGATGGCCGTGCACGCGCACCCCGACGACGAGTCGAGCAAGGGCGCGGCCACCATGGCGAAGTACGTGTCCGAGGGGGTGGACGTGCTGGTCGTGACCTGCACGGGCGGGGAACGCGGCTCCATCCTCAACCCGAAGCTCCAGGGCGACAAGTACATCGAGGAGAACATCCACGAGGTGCGCCGCAAGGAGATGGACGAGGCCCGGGAGATCCTCGGCGTCAAGCAGGAGTGGCTCGGCTTCGTCGACTCCGGTCTGCCCGAGGGCGACCCGCTGCCCCCGCTGCCCGAGGGCTGTTTCGCCCTGGAGGACGTCGACAAGGCGGCCGGCGAGCTGGTCAAGCAGATCCGCTCGTTCCGTCCCCAGGTGATCACCACCTACGACGAGAACGGCGGCTACCCGCACCCCGACCACATCATGACCCACAAGATCTCGATGGTGGCGTTCGAGGGCGCGGCGGACGCCGAGATGTACCCCGAGAGCGAGTACGGCCCGGTCTACCGCCCGCTCAAGCTGTACTACAACCAGGGCTTCAACCGTCCGCGCACCGAGGCGCTGCACCAGGCGCTGCTGGACCGGGGCATGGAGTCGCCGTACGGGGACTGGCTCAAGCGCTGGAGCGAGTTCGAGCGCACCGAGCGCACGCTCACCACGCACGTGCCGTGTGCCGACTTCTTCGAGATCCGCGACAAGGCGCTGATCGCGCACGCCACGCAGATCGACCCCGACGGCGGCTGGTTCCGGGTGCCGCTGGAGCTCCAGAAGGAGGTCTGGCCGACGGAGGAGTACGAGCTGGCGAAGTCCCTCGTGGACACCTCCCTCCCCGAGGACGACCTCTTTGCGGGCATCCGCGACAATGCCTGACATGAGCGCAAGCGTGAGTCTGGCAGTGACGCACCTCGTCCCCCTCGCCAAGGAGGTCGACGAGAACAAGGTCACCCCCGGCGTCCTCGGTTTCATCGTGTTCGCGGTGATGGCCCTGGCGGTGTGGGCCCTGATGAAGTCCATGAACAAGCACATGGGCAAGGTCGACTTCAAGGAGTCCTCGGACCCGGACTCCGGGGCGACGGCGGCCGCTCGGGCCGAGCCGCACCAGGGCTGACCACCCACGGCCACCCGAAACCGGGCAGGGGCGGCGCTCCCGCCGCCCCACACCCGGAACGCCCGGACTTCCCCTGCCCCCGGCGGGCCGCCAGGGGCCGCGGGCGTCACTGCGCGGCTCGTGTCCCTTCCGGTACCGGTACTCCCATCACCTCGCGGGCGTGGCGGTTCGGGACCAGTCCCAGGCGCCATGCCTGCCAGCCCGTCTCCGGGCTCACGCCGCGTTCCAGCAGCAGCCGGTACGTCTCCAGGCTGCCGGCCAGCTTCTCGTCGCGCAGCGGGTGGCCCGAGCCGGCGAGGCGGGTCACCTCCCGGAGGGCGGCCTCGGCGCCGTCGGGCTCGGTGTGCGGCAGCAGGGTGCAGCGCAGGAAGGCGGCCCAGTCGGCACCGCGCAGATCGCCGTACGAGGCGAACAGGGCGGCGGCCTCCTCGCACAGGGCCAGGGCCTGCCGGTCCCGGGCGTTGCCCGCGTCGACGACCGCCAGCTCCAGGCAGGTCCAGGCCTCCCCGTGGGCGACGCCGATGCGCTGGAAGTCGGCGCGGGCGTCGACGAGCAGCTGGCGGGCGAAGCCGGAGTTGCGCAGCGAGCCGGTCTGCGCGGCGCGCTGGTCCCGGGTCACCCGGGCCGAGTGGTGGCGGGCGCAGGCCAGGCCGTAGACGTCGCGCATCCGGGAGAACATCGTGCGGGAGCGCTCCAGCGCGCGCACCGCGCGGTCCAGGTCGCCGGTCTCCTCCAGCGACTGGCCGAGGTAGTAGAGGGTCCAGGCCTCGCCGCGGGCGTCCTCGTTGTCGCGGTGCCGGGCGGCCGCCCGGCGCAGGCCGTCCACCGCGGGCGAGGGGTCACCGGCCACCAGCCGGGCCCGCGCCAGCTGGGTCAGCGCCCAGGCCTCGCCGCGGGCGTCGCCGGTCCGGCCGTACAGGTCCAGGGCCTTGCCGAGTTCCGCCTCCGCGCGCGGTACGTCGCCCATGCGCAGCCCCAGCTGGCCGAGCTGGAAGTGGGCCCACGCCTCGCCGTGCACGGAACCGCCCTCACGGTGCAGCACCAGCGAGCGGGTCAGCAGGTCGAGGGCCTCGGCGAGGTGGGCGCGGTCGCGTTCCACGGCGGCCAGCGCGTGCATGGTCCAGGCGCGGTCCGTGGCGAGCGCGGGATCCGCCTGGAGAGCCAGGGCCTCCCGCAGCCGTGCCGCCGCCTCGGTCAGCAGGCCCTGGTGGTGCAGCGTGATGCCCAGCGAGCACAGGGCGCGAGCGGCGCCCGCGTCGTGGTGGGCCTCCCGGTAGAGGTCGACGACGGACGTGAGGGTCGTACGGGCCTTGTCGAGCTCGCCGAGCTGGCGGGCCGCGATGCCGGTACGCCACTGCACCGAGCGGACCAGCAGACCCTGGTCGACGGACTGGGCCAGTTCGCTGATCTCGCCCAGCCGGTAGAGGTCGCCGCGCAGCAGGCAGTAGTCGCACAGCGCGCCGAGCAGGTTCTGCACCGCCGCCTGGTCCACGCCCTCCGCGTGCCGCAGGGTCGCGGTGATGAAGCTCGACTCGTCGTCCAGCCAGCGCAGCGCCTCGTCGAGGGAGGTGAAGCCGTGCGGGTTGAAGCGGTCCGAGCGGGTGGACATGTTGCCGTCGACGAGCCGCAGCACCGAGTCGGCCAGCTCGGCGTAGCTGACGATCAGGCGTTCCTGCGCGGCCGTGCGCTCGGCCGGTTCCTCCTCGTCGAGGAGGCGGGCCTGGGCGAAGGAGCGGACCAGGTCGTGCAGCCGGTAGCGATCGCCGCGGACGTGGTCGATCAGGCCCGCCCGGGCGAGCGCCACGAGCTGCTGGGTGGCCTCCTGCCGATCGGTGGCCAGCAGCGCGGCGGCCGCCGCCGCGCCGAGCGAGGCCCGGCCGGCCAGGGCCAGCCGTCTGAGCAGCCTGCGGGCCGGGTCCGGCTGGTCGGTGTAGCGCAGCCACAGCACCCGCTCGACCGGTTCGACCGGACCGTACGCGCTCAGGTCGGTGGCGAGCTGCCGGGGCGAGCGCGGGCCGAGCGCGGAGCCCGCGATCCGCAGGGCCAACGGCAGCGCGCCGCACAACCGGCTTATCAGGTCGGCCGATTCGGCGTCGTAGGGGCCCGAGTTGTCCTGGGCGGCCGCCCCGAGCAGTTCTTCCGCGCCCGCCGCGTCCAGGGCCCGTACCGGCAGCCGGTGCACCCAGGCGGTCAGCTCGGCGGGCAGCTCCAGCGGCTCGCGGGCGGTGACCAGCACCAGGCTGTCGGAGCGCTCGGGGACCAGCGTGCGGATCTGCTCGGGGTCGCAGGCGTCGTCCAGGATCACGGTGACGGGCAGTCCGGTCAGATGCTGGTGGTAGAGCTCGGTCAGCCGTTTGACCTGCTGTTCGGGGGAGACGCGCTCCCGGAACAGCAGCTGCTCGCGGGGCGCACCGAGCCGGTTGAGCAGATGCAGCAGCGCGTCCCGGGTGGGCAGCGGCGGTTCCTGCGCGCTGTCGCCGCGCAGATCGACCACGCACGCGCCCCGGAACTGGTCCTTCAGGTCGTGGGCGGCACGGACCGCGAGGGTGGTACGACCGCTGCCGGGCGCCCCGTGCAGCACGACGACCGTCGGCCGGGTCTCCGAGCTGGCGCGGGCCGCCTGCACCCACTGCCTCAGCTGCGCAAGCTCCGTCCGCCGTCCCGCGAACGGGCCGTCGGCATCCGGCAGTTGACCGAAGGACTGGCCCAGCACGCTGCGGCCGCGCGCGGCCGCGCTCTTGTCCGTCCCGCGCAGCTGCGGGCCCGTCTTCTTCTTCGGGCCGGTGGAGGCGCTCAGCACCCGCTGCTGGTCCAGGAACGGACGGATCCCGCGTACCTCCAGTGCCGTCAGCCACTGCAACCTCAGCTGTTCCGGGCCGCCGGGCTGGCCCACGGCTCCCGCCCGGTGGTGGGCGGCCGGCAGATGGGAACCGGCCACCTTCACGACGGTCGCCGCCGCGCCCGCGACCCCGACGACGGCGCCCGCGGCCAGCGCCGTGCCCGCGCCGGTGCCCAGGGCCAGATCGCCGACCGCGGCCGCGACCGCGGCGACGGCCGCCACCAGCAGGGGTGTTGCCCCGCCCTCGCGGGCGTAGCGCTGTCCGAAGGTGAGCTGTCCGGCGTGTGCCTCGTCGAGGGCGCGGGTGTAGGCCGCGTACTCCTCGGCGGCCGTCTGTGCCATGGTGTCGAGCGCGGCGCGGGCCCGGGTGAGCAGGACCTGTCCGTTGGCACGGCCGCCCGAGCGCCGTACCTCCTCCTCGACGGCCCGCACGATCAGCTGCTCGGCCTCCACCCTGTGACTGTCCCTCATGCCAGGTCCCCCTCCGGCGGCGACGGTGTGCCTCGTGGTCAAGTGTGCGGCGGATGAGGAGTGGAGGGGAGAGGGCCGACGGCCCGCCGCCGCTGCGGCGGTGGGCCGCGCCGTATCGGCGCTGTCCGTGGATCGGGGGGTACTGGGGCAGGATGGACTCCATGCCGAACCGCCTGGCTCATGAGACGTCCCCGTATCTGCTCCAGCACGCCGACAACCCCGTGGACTGGTGGCCGTGGTCGGCCGAGGCCTTCGAGGAGGCCCGTACGAGCGGCAGGCCGGTGCTGCTGAGCGTCGGCTACAGCGCCTGTCACTGGTGTCACGTCATGGCGCACGAGTCCTTCGAGGACGAGCGGACCGCCGCCTATATGAACGAGCACTTCGTCAACGTCAAGGTCGACCGCGAGGAGCGGCCCGACGTCGACGCCGTCTACATGGAGGCCGTGCAGGCGGCGACCGGGCAGGGCGGCTGGCCCATGACGGTCTTCCTGATGCCGGACGGCGAGCCCTTCTACTTCGGGACCTACTTCCCGCCCGTGCCCCGGCAGGGCATGCCGTCCTTCCGGCAGGTGCTGGAGGGGGTGCACGGCGCCTGGACCGAGCGGCGGGACGAGGTCGCGGAGGTCGCCGGGAAGATCGTGCGGGACCTGGCGGCACGGGAGATCTCCTACGGCGACGCGCGGACCCCGGGCGACGAGGAGCTCGCGCAGGCGCTGCTCGCGCTCACCCGGGAGTACGACGCCCGGCGCGGCGGGTTCGGCGGGGCGCCCAAGTTCCCGCCGTCCATGGTGGTCGAGTTCCTGCTGCGCCACCATGCCCGTACCGGCTCCGAGGGCGCGCTCCAGATGGCGCAGGACACCTGTGAGCGGATGGCCCGTGGCGGTATCTACGACCAGTTGGGCGGCGGTTTCGCCCGGTACTCCGTGGACCGGGACTGGGTTGTGCCCCATTTTGAGAAGATGCTCTACGATAATGCGCTTTTGTGTCGAGTTTATGCGCATCTGTGGCGGACCACCGGCTCGGAGTCGGCCCGGCGGGTGGCGCTGGAGACGGCCGACTTCATGGTGCGTGAACTGCGCACGGACGAGGGCGGGTTCGCCTCCGCGCTCGACGCCGACAGCGACGACGGCAACGGTCGCCACGTCGAGGGCGCGTACTACGTGTGGACGCCCGCGCAGCTCGCCGAGGTGCTCGGGGAGCAGGACGCCGAACTGGCCGCCGCCTACTTCGGGGTGACCGCGGAGGGGACCTTCGAGGAGGGCGCCTCCGTGCTGCAACTTCCCCAGCAGGAGGGTGTGTTCGACGCGGAGAAGGTCGCCTCGGTCCGGACCCGGCTGTTCGCGGCCCGGGGCCTGCGGCCCGCGCCGGGCCGGGACGACAAGGTCGTCGCCGCCTGGAACGGGCTCGCGATCGCCGCCCTCGCCGAGACCGGCGCCTACTTCGACCGCCCCGACCTGGTCGAGGCCGCCGTCTCCGCCGCCGATCTCCTGGTGCGGCTGCACCTGGACGAGCACGCACGGCTCTCCCGCACCAGCAAGGACGGCCGGACCGGCGCGAACGCGGGAGTGCTGGAGGACTACGCCGATGTCGCCGAGGGCTTCCTCGCGCTGGCGTCGGTGACCGGCGAGGGGGTGTGGCTCGAATTCGCCGGGCTGCTCCTCGACCACGTGCTGGCCGGATTCGTCGACCCCGGGTCGGGTGCCCTGTTCGACACCGCGGTCGACGCCGAGAAGCTGATCCGCCGCCCGCAGGATCCGACCGACAACGCCACCCCGTCCGGCTGGACGGCCGCGGCGGGCGCCCTGCTGGGCTACGCGGCGCAGACCGGCTCCGAGCCCCACCGGGCGGCGGCACAGCGGGCGTTGGGCGTGGTGAAGGCGCTCGGTCCGCGGGTGCCGCGCTTCATCGGCTGGGGACTCGCGGTCGCCGAGGCGCTGCTGGACGGACCGCGGGAGGTCGCGATCGTCGGCCCGGCGCTCGACGATCCGGCGACCCGGGCCCTGCACCGTACGGCACTTCTGGGCACCGCCCCCGGTGCCGTGGTCGCCGTCGGGACCGCGGAGAGTGACGAGTTCCCGCTGCTGTCCGACCGGCCGCTGGTCGGCGGCGAGGCGACGGCGTACGTCTGCCGTAACTTCACGTGCGACGCCCCGACGACCGAAAAGGAGCGGCTGCGCGAGGCGCTGAGCGGCTGAAACATGCCGTGGGACGTTGGTTCCGACAGGGCCCAATTGGGTATCTGTTCGGACACGTCCGGCTAGTGGTGCCGTCATTCCGAAACATGCTATTTATCGGAAGAGCGCATGAACTTCACAGATCCCCCCTAGTCTCTGCACAGTAACGCGACGGTAGTGACTCCCCGTCGCGACAGGGGGCTATGGGGATCCGGGGGGATCTGTTGCTGACGTCTGTCTTCATCGCTGCCGTTTCACTGGCACTGTTCTGGATGGCCGCCTTCACCCTGTGGTGGCAGATGCACGCGTGGCGTACGCCCGAAGTGCTGGCCTCCACCCGCTTCAGCAGACCGGACGGGGGCGAGCACCTCTCCTTCTCGCTGCTGCTGCCGGCCCGGCACGAACAGGCCGTGCTGGACCACACCATCCAACGGCTGCTGGAATCGACCCACACCGACTTCGAGATCATCGTCATCGTCGGGCACGACGACCCGGAGACCACGGCGGTCGCCGAGCAGGCTGCGCGGCGCGATCCACGGGTGCGGGTGGTCGTCGACACCCACGAGAAGAAGAACAAGCCCAAGGCCATGAACACGGCGCTGCCGCACTGCCGCGGCGATGTCGTGGGGGTCTTCGACGCCGAGGACCAGGTCCACCCCGAACTGCTCGCCCACGTCGACCACGCGTTCCGCAGCACCGGCGCGGACGTCGTCCAGGGCGGGGTGCAGCTGATCAACTTCCACTCCAGCTGGTACAGCCTGCGCAACTGCCTGGAGTACTTCTTCTGGTTCCGCTCCCGGCTGCACCTGCACGCGCAGAAGGGATTCATCCCGCTCGGCGGCAACACCGTCTTCGTGCGCACCGACGTGCTGCGCGAGGCCGACGGCTGGGACCCCGAGTGCCTGGCCGAGGACTGCGACCTGGGGGTGCGGCTGTCCAGCGTCGGCAAGAAGGTCGTCGTCGCCTACGACTCCGCGATGGTGACCCGGGAGGAGACCCCGGGCTCGCTGATGTCGCTGCTGAAGCAGCGCACCCGCTGGAACCAGGGCTTCCTCCAGGTCTACCGGAAGAAGGACTGGAAGCAGCTCCCGGGCTTCGGACAGCGGCTGCTGGCTCGCTACACCCTCATGACGCCGTTCCTCCAGGCCTTCTCCGGCGTCATCATCCCGCTCAACGTGGCCATCGCGCTCTTCCTCGACGTGCCCGTCGGGATCGCCTTCGTCACCTTCCTCCCGGCCGTCACGGCCCTGGTCACCTTCGTCTTCGAGGTCGTCGGACTGCACGACTTCGGCAAGCAGTACGGCCTGCGCGTCCGCCTCGTCCACTACCTGAAGCTCATCGTGGGCGGGCCCTTCTACCAGGTCCTCCTCGCCGGGGCCGCCATGCGCGCCGTGTGGCGCGAGCACCGCGGCCGCAACGACTGGGAACTGACCTCTCATGTCGGCGCGCATCTCACCGCATCCGAAGTGATCCGAGAGGACGTCCCCGCGTGACCTCCACCCTTCCCGCGGTGACCGCAGCCAAGGTCCCCGCGCAGCGCCGGCCTGCGCCCACGACCCGTCCGACCGACCGCACGGAGCCGCCCAGGCGGCTGCGGTCGTCCCGCCCCGACCTTCTGCTGTGCGGTGTGCTCCTCGTGGCGATCCTCGTCGTGCAGGGCTGGAACATCGCCGACTACCCGACCCTCAGCGACGACGAGGGCACCTACCTCGCCCAGGCCTGGGCCGTCCAGGAGGGCCGGGGCCTGGCCCACTACACCTACTGGTACGACCACCCGCCCCTGGGCTGGATCCAGATCGCCCTGCTCACCTGGATCCCGTCCCTGGTCAGCCCCGGCTCGATGACCGTCGGCTCGATGCGGCTGGTGATGCTGGCCGTCAGCGCGGTCAGCGCCGTACTGGTCTTCGTCCTCGCCCGGCGGCTCGCCCTGCCGCGCTGGGCCGCCGGGCTCGGCATGGCCCTGTTCGGGCTCTCCCCGCTGTCCGTCGTCCTCCAGCGCGAGATCTTCCTCGACAACCTCGCCGTGATGTGGACGCTGCTGGCGTTCTGCCTCGCCGCCTCCCCGAGCCGGCATCTCTGGCACCACTTCGGCGCGGGGATCGCGGCCGCGGCGGCCGTGCTCACCAAGGAGACGATGCTCGTCGTCCTGCCCGCCGTGGTCGTCACCATGTGGCGCCACGGACACCGAGACACCCGCAAGTTCGCGCTCACCGGCGCCGTCACCGCCTGCGTCCTGATCGGCTTCTCGTACCCCCTCTTCGCCCTGCTCAAGGGCGAGCTGTTCCCCGGCGGCGGGCATGTCTCGCTCTGGGACGGCATCAAGTACCAGATGTCCAGGCCCGGTTCGGGCTTCATCCTGGACCCGGGCAGCGGCTCGTACGGCGTGCTGCACTCCTGGTTGTACTACGACCGGGTGCTGCCCCTGGGCGGCCTGGCCGGCGCGGTCCTGCTGCTGGCCACCTGGCGCTGGTCGGTCACCGCCCGCGCACTGGCCGGACCGGCCCTCGCGGTCGCCGTCCTCGCCCTGGTCGCGATGCGCCCCAGCGGCTACCTGCCCGCGATGTACGTCATCGGGGCCCTGCCGTTCCTCGCCCTGGTCCTGGCCGGCGCCACCGCGTCGGTCGCCCACGCCGTGCTGCGCCGACGGCGCGGCGAGGGCGAGAACCGGTACGTCACCGGCGGCCGGTACGCTCTCGCCGCGGTCCTGGTCCTCGCCGCCGGGGCCTATGTGGTCCCGCGGTGGTACGACGGCGACCGCACCGCCGTCACCGCGGACGCCAACGCCCCCTACCGGGCCGCGTCCCGGTGGCTGAGCACCGAGGTGGCCGACCCCGCCGGCACCCGGGTCCTGGTCGACGACGCGCTCTGGCTGGACCTGGTGCACGCCGGGTACCGGCCCGGCCTGGGCGTGATCTGGTTCTACAAGGCCGACCTCGACCCCGCGGTGACCAGGACGATGCCGCACGGCTGGCGGGACCTCGACTACGTGGTCGCCTCGCCGACCGTACGGCGCGACGCCGCCGATCTGCCCGCCGTCCAGGACGCCCTGCGGCACTCGACACCGGTCGCCACCTTCGGCACCGGCGAGGACCGCATCGAGATCCGCCAGATCGAGACCGTCGCCGGAGGCCCGCGATGAGCCATGAGCACACCGTCCCCGGCGAGCTGGGCGACCCGGTCGTACAGGCCGCGGAGGTCCCGGAGCCCGGCGCCGTCACCATCGTCGTACCGACGTTCAACGAGTCCGCCAACGTCCGCCGGCTGCTGCACCTGATCACCGAGTCGGTGCCGGCCCGGCTACCCTGCGAGGTCGTCTTCGTGGACGACTCCACCGACGACACCCCCGAGGTCATCCGCGCGGCGGCCGAGGACTGCCCGTTCCCGGTGACCGTGCTGCACCGGGACGAGCCGGTCGGCGGGCTCGGCGGGGCGGTCGTCGAGGGCCTCAGGGCGGCCGGTTCGGACTGGATCGTCGTCATGGACGGCGACTGCCAGCATCCGCCGTCCCTGGTGCCGGAGCTGGTCGCCACCGGCGAGCGGGCGCACGCCGGGCTCGTCGTCGCCTCCCGCTACATCAAGGGCGGCAGCCGGGCCGGGCTCGCGGGCAGCTACCGGGTGGCCGTCTCGCGCGGGGCGACCTGGCTGACCAAGTCGCTGTTCCCGCGCCGGCTGCACGGCATCAGCGACCCCATGAGCGGCTTCTTCGCCATCCGCCGCAGCGCGGTCACCGCCGACGTCCTCAAGCCGCTCGGCTACAAGATCCTCCTCGAACTCGCCGTGCGCAGCCGCCCCCGCCAGGTCACCGAGGTGCCCTTCGTCTTCCAGGACCGGTTCGCGGGCGAGTCCAAGTCCAGCGCGCAGGAGGGCCTGCGCTTCCTGCGCCATCTGGTCGGCCTGCGCACCGCCTCGCCGGTGGCCCGCATGGTCGGCTTCGGGCTGATCGGCGCCACCGGCTTCGTCCCCAACCTGCTCGCCCTGGGGGCGCTGACCGCCGCGGGAATGCACTACGTCCCCGCGGAGATCCTCGCCAACCAGTTCGGCGTCGCCTGGAACTTCCTGCTCATCGAGCATCTGCTGTTCCGCGACCGGCGCTCGCACCGGCGCTGGTGGGACCGCGTCGGCCGGTTCGCGCTGCTGGCCAACGCCGACCTCGTGCTGCGCATTCCGCTGATCGCCCTGTTCGTCGACCGGTTCGGGATGGGGGCGCTGTCCGCCACCGCCCTGGCGCTGGTGACGACGTTCGTCCTGCGCTTCGTCGGTACCGAAGCGCTGGTCTACCTGCCGCGCCGGGGACGCACCGACGCCCCGGCCGACAGCCGCACCGCAAGGAGAGCCGTGTGAACCGAGTCAGCCGTGTGAACCGCAGGGGCGGGAACCGAAGAAGGACCGCGTTCGTCGGGGTGGGGGCCCTGACGGCCGGGCTCCTGCTCGCCTCGCCCCAGCCCGCCTCCGCCGCCAACCTGATCCTGAACCCCGGCTTCGAGACGGCCGGCACCGACGGCATGCCGTACTGCTGGGAGAAGTCGGGCTGGGGCGACAACGACTTCAGCTTCGACACCACCACCGACGCCCACTCCGGCACCAAGGCCATGAAGGTCACGCTGACCCGCCGGGTCGACGGCGACCGCAAGGCGATGGTCACCGAGTCCACCGCCTGCGCCCCGGCGGTCTCGCCGGGCAAGCAGTACGACCTCTCGCTCTGGTACAAGACGACCACTCCGGACGCGGCCGTCACCCTCTTCCGGCACGACACCACCGCCGGCTGGCAGTACTGGACCGACCTCAAGACACTGGAGATGCAGGGCAACTGGACCCAGGCCTCGGTCCGCACCCCCGAGGTGCCGGCCGGCACCGACCGCATCACCTGGGGTGTCTCCGTCTACGGCACCGGCTCGGCGACCACCGACGACTACACGATGGAACAGGTCCCCGACGTCACACCGCCGGCCACCTGCACCGGCACCGCAGACGAGTGCGCCAACGGCCGGTGGACGGTGCTGCCCACGCAGAACCCGGTCCGCTCCATGCACTCCGTCGTCCTCAACAACGGCAAGGTGCTGCTGATCGCGGGCTCCGGCAACAGCGAGGAGCAGTTCAACGCGGGCACCTTCACCTCGGCGGTCTACAACCCGGCCGACGGCAGCTACAAGGTCATCCCGACCCCGAAGGACATGTTCTGCGCCGGGCACGTCCAGCTCCAGGACGGCCGGGTGCTGGTGATGAGCGGCAACAAGGCGTTCCCGGTGGCGGGCGGCCACGGCTACGAGGGCTTCAAGGACTCGTACATCTTCGACCCCGTCACCGAGACCTACAGCAAGACCAACGACCTCAACGACGGCCACTGGTACCCGTCGGCGACGGAGCTCGGCAACGGTGACGTCATCTCCTTCGGCGGTCTGCGCGAGGACTCCACCGGCTCGGTGACCGCCGAGCTCTGGTCGAACGCCCAGCAGAAGTGGCTGCCGCTGTCCCAGGTCAACCAGACCTGGTCGTACTGGGGCCTGTACCCGTCGATGATCCTGATGCAGGACGGCCGCCTCTTCTACTCGGGCAGCCACGTCTTCGGCAACAACATCCCCGGTACCGGCTCGGCGATCTACGACTACAACGCCAACACGATCACCCAGATCCCCGGCCTCCAGAACAAGGACCAGCGCGACCAGTCGGCGAGCGTGCTGCTGCCCCCGGCCCAGGACCAGAAGGTCCTCACCCTCGGCGGCGGCAACATCGACTCCAACCCGGACGGCAACCGGCTGACCGACGTCATCGACCTCAAGGCGGCCAACCCCGCCTACGTGGCCGGGCCGCCGCTGCCGCAGGGCACGGTGGACCTCGGCAACGGCCCGGTGGCCGAGACCGGCAACCAGGGCAAGATGTACGTCTCCGCGGTGCTGCTGCCGGACGGCAAGGTGCTGGAGACGGGCGGGGCGCTGCACAACCGCGCCAACCCGGTCTTCGAGTCGTCGCTGTACGACCCGGCGACCAACACCTTCGACCCGGTGGCAGCCGACCCGCAGGCACGCGGCTACCACTCCTCGTCGTTCCTGCTGCCCGACGGGCGGGTGATGTCGACCGGCGACAACCCGGGCAACGGCACCTGGAACCACAACGTGTCGATCTACACCCCGCCCTACCTGCTCAAGGGCGCCCGGCCGACGATCACTTCGGTCATCGACACCCAGTGGACCTACGGCGACACCCAGCGGATCACCGTCGACCGGCCCGTCGCCAAGGCCGAACTGATCCGCCCGGCCGCCGTGACCCACTCCTCCGACCCCAACCAGCGGTTCGTGGACCTGCCGTTGTCCGTCAGCGGCAACAACGTCGACCTGAACGTGACGAGCAACCCCAACCTGGCGCCGCCCGGCTGGTACATGCTCTTCGCGGTCGACGCCAACGGCGTGCCGTCGGTGGCGAAGTGGGTCCACCTCCAGGGCCCGGCGGCGCTGAGCGCCACCGAAGCCTCCCCGCATGTGCACGCCTTCGCCGACTCGCTGACCGGCACGGTCACCGAGCCCGGCAAGAAGCGCACCTCGCAGCAGGTCAGCCCCACCGTCTCCGGCTGCGACCGGCACTACGGCACGATCAACGTGTGTGTGCCGACCGCCTTCCCGGCACAGGTGAAGAAGACGGCCGCCGCGCGCTGCGCCTGGCTGAAGACGAACCACTACGGCCGGCTCAAGGTCAACGGCAAGGACGACCCGCTGGCCCTGGACCGCGACCGGGACGGGGTCGCCTGCGGGAAGGGTGACGTGAAGAAGTAGCGGTGGAGTTCGCGGGCGAAGAGCTAGCGTTCGCCCGCGAACTCCGCCAGGGCGCGCTCCACGATGGCCTCCAGCTGTTCGTGGTGCGCGCCCTTCCAGTAGGCGCGCCCGCACTCCCGGCACTGCGCGAACACGTCGTACGACGCCTGCGTACCGTGCTTGAGCTGGTCGGCGACCTCGTCCTTGGTGGCCGTCCTCAGCAGGCCGTTGCAGGCCGTGCACCGTGTCCAGGGGCGCAGCTCGGGGGCGAAGCGGTCCAGGACGTCGCGGAGCTGGTCGTCCGGGCTGGTGCTGTAGACGAACGCGCCCGCCCACAGCTCACGGCGGCGCAGCAGCCCGCGGTCGCGGCTGAGCATCACCCGCTGTTCGGCGGCCGAGCGGGCGGCGAGCGCGGGGTCGCCGATGTCGGTCGACTCGTACGCCGTGTCCACGCCGAGCAGGCGCAGCCGGCGGGCGAGGGTGCCGAGGTGGACGTCGAGGAGGAAGCGCAGCGGGGCGCCGGGGATCCGCTGGGGGCGTTCGACCGCGCGGACGGTCACCGACTCGCCCGCGGCCGGGATGTGCGAGACCGGCACCTGGCGGCCGTCCACGACGAGCGAGCCGACCTCGGTGAGCGGGACACCGAGGGACTCGACGACATGGCCGAGGGTCGAGACGCCGTCGGTGGCCAGGGCGGTGGCGCCGTGACGTCGGGCGTGCGGGACGAACAGGGTGAGTTCGGGGGCGACTTCGACGTGGATCTCGGGTCGGTTCACCTGGTCAGGATGACACGGGGGGCGGTGCGCGGTCTCAGGAGTTCCGCTGCGGGAGGCCGTGTTGCAGGACGTCCAGGGTGCGGTCGATGAGCTCCGGGAAGTCGTCCGTGTGTCCCCGCTCGGCCCAGTACAGGGACGCCTCCATCAGACCGCCGACCAGGGACATGGCGTAGACCCGCACCTCGACGCTCTCCGGGTCGAGGCCGGTGCGCTCGCCGATGGCCTGGCAGAGCATGCGGCCGGTGACCGACATGCTCTCCATCATGCGCGAGCGCACCGCGGGGACCTCGACCGTCAGCCTGCTGCGCAGCCGGGACACCTCGATGTCGTCCTTGGCGCCGAGGGCGAGGGCCCGGTGCATCACATAGCGGATGGACTCCGGCCACGGCTCGTCGGCGGGCCGGGCGCTCAGCTCTTCCATGATGAGCGCGTCGTACTCGTCCGTGAGGACGATGTCCTCCTTGGTCGGGAAGTAGCGGAAGACGGTCGACGGCGACACCTCGGCGCGCTCGGCGATCTGGTCGATCGTCGTGGCGTCGTACCCCTGCTCCTTGATCAGCCCGTAGGTGGCGGCACGGATCGCCTCCCGGGTCTTGATCTTCTTCCGCTCCCTCAGTCCCAGCTGGGGGCGGTCGGCGGGGGTGGTGCGCTGTGCGGCCGTCATGGGGTTCATTGTCGGGCATCACCCGTGAGCGTGACCACGGCCGGGCTCTCCTCGGCCTCCTCGTTCCGGGCGGGCCGCGTGCTCGGCAGGAAGGCGGCGGCCAGCAGGGCGGCGGCCAGGGAGGCGATCGCGCACACCAGCAGCACCAGGCCCATGCCGTGGACGTAGGCGCCGTCCGCGGAGGCCGCCAGGTGGGCCGAGCCCGCCTTCTCGGCGACGAGGTGCGCGGCCACCACCGAGTCCCCGGCGGCGTCGGCGGCCCGCGCCGGCAGCCCGGTGACGTCGAGCCGGTCGCGGAAGGCACCGGCGAGCAGGCTGCCGAGCAGGGCGATACCGATCGCGCCGCCGACCTGGCGCAGCGTCATCAGCAGCCCGGATCCGCTGCCGGCCCGGTCGCGGGGGAGTGCGGCCAGGGCGCCGTCCATCGCCGGGACGACCGAGAAGCCGAAGCCGAGGCCCGCGACCGACAGCCACAGCGCGGTGAAGCCGTAACCCGAGTCGGTCGTGGTGCGACTGCCGAGCAGCGCGGCGAAGGAGAGGACGACCAGGCCCACGGCGACCACGGCCCGGGACCCGAACCGCGCCACCACCGGCTGGGCGGTCCGCGCGGCGATCATCAGACCGCCCATCATCGGCAGCAGCCGCACTCCGGTGCCCAGGGCGTCGTTGCCGAGCACGGCCTGGAGGTAGGGCGGCAGGACGAACATCAGGCCGGACAGGGCGAACATCACCAGGGTCGCCGCGGCCGTGTTGAGCAGGAAGCCGCGGTGGGCGAGCAGGCTCATGTCGAGCATGGGGCGCTCGGTCCGCCGCTCGCGCAGGACCAGGCCGGCGAGCAGGACCGCGGCCACCGCGAAGCACGACAGGACCAGTGCGTCGCCCCAGCCGCGCCCGGGTGCCTCGATGATCGCGTAGATGAGGGCGGCGAGGCCGGACGCGGTGAGCGCGGTGGAGACGACGTCGACCTTCGGGGAGGCCGGGTCGCGGGTCTCGGGCAGCAGGAACACGCAGGCCGTGACGCCGATGGCGACCATCGGGACGTTGACGAGGAAGACCGAGCCCCACCAGAAGTGGTTGAGCAGGAAGCCGCCGATGATCGGGCCGAGGGGCAGGCCGAGCGCCGAGGCGGCCGAGATGATCCCGACCGCCCGGGTGCGCTCGTCCGGTCCGAAGAGCGAGGGCAGCACGGACAGGGCGAGCGGCATCACCAGTGCCGCGCCGACGCCCATCAGCGCGCGGGCGGCGATCACCCAGTCCACCTGGCCGGCCAGGGTGCCGACCAGGGAGCCGGCCAGGAAGATCACCAGCCCGGTGATCAGCATCCGGCGCCGTCCGAACCGGTCGCCGAGCAGTCCGGCGGGGAGCATCAGCGCGGCGAAGACGACGATGTACGCGTCCGCCATCCACTGGAGCTGACCGGTGGTGGCGCCGAGCTGGTCCGCCATCGTCGGCAGCGCCACATTGAGGATCGTCATGTCGAAACCGAGCACCAGCATGCTCGCGACCAGGGCGCCCAGAGCCCACCAGCGGCGGGCGTCGCGCGGCACGTCGTCGCCTTGCGTGACAGTAACCATGAAATGAGAGTAGCTGTCAAAAGATGTTAAGTGTCAAGTGAAGTCTGCTCTCGGCAGAGCTCGGGCAACGAAAAATGGCCACGGCTCGTGAGCCGTGGCCATGAAAAGGGGGGAGGGTGTTACGCGTGCTGGTACGCCACCAGCGAGATCCCGACGTAGTGGACGATGAAGGCGGCCAGGGTGAAGGAGTGGAACACCTCGTGGAAGCCGAACCAGCGCGGTGACGGGTTGGGCCGCTTGATCCCGTAGATCACCCCGCCCGCGCTGTAGAGCAGGCCGCCGACGATCACCAGGACGAGGACCGCGATACCGCCCGTGCGCATGAAGTCCGGCAGGAAGAAGACGGCCGCCCAGCCCATCGCTATGTAGCAGGGCGTGTAGAGCCAGCGCGGGGCGCCGACCCAGAAGACGCGGAAGGCGATGCCCGCGGCCGCCGCGCCCCAGACGCCCCACAGCAGCCACTGCCCCTTGGCCTCCGGCAGCAGCAGCATGGTGAGCGGCGTGTAGGTGCCCGCGATGATCAGGAAGATGTTCGCGTGGTCGAGGCGGCGCAGGACGCCGTCCATGCGCGGGCTCCAGTCGCCCCGGTGGTACAGCGCGCTCACGCCGAACAGCAGGCACGCCGTCAGCGCGTAGATCCCGCAGGCGATGCGGCCGCGTGGGGAGTCGGCGAGGGCGGTGAGCACCAGTCCCGAGATCAGTGCGGCCGGGAACATGCCCAGATGCAGCCAGCCACGCAGCTTCGGCTTGATCGGGTGCGACGGGGCGGGCGCGGCGGGGCCGGGGGTGGCGGCCGACGGGTCCGTCGACGCGTCGGGGACGGGCGCAGTCATGGAGGGCATGGTACCTACGGAACCGTAAGTTACGTGTCAGTACAGCCTGCGAGTGTCCATGATCTCACGTGATTCGGGCAACGCAAAAAGTCCTTCAGTCGAACGCCATGTGGACGCAAAGAACCCCGGCTACACGTGGCGATGGTCACTCCGCTCACCTGTGACGCCCTCTGGACATATGGGCGGACACGTCGGATGATCAAATGAGTGCGGTCGGCACCGGATGAGCGGAACTGTCTCCGCGGCGCAGCATCCGGGTCGCAGCCCCCACGGGGCCTCCAACAAAAAATCCCCTCTTTTTAGGAGCAATCGTGGCGCGCGACATCGCGGCTCCCGTCATCCCCACCAACCATCAGGAACTGATCTCGTGGGTCAACGAGATCGCCGAACTGACGCAGCCGGACAACGTGGTCTGGTGTGACGGATCCGAGGCCGAGTACGACAGGCTGTCGGCGGAACTGGTGGCCAAGGGCACCTTCCGCAAACTCGACCCGATCAAGCGCCCCAACTCCTACTACGCGGCATCCGACCCGACCGACGTCGCCCGGGTCGAGGACCGGACCTACATATGCTCCGAGCGGGAGCAGGACGCCGGTCCGACCAACCACTGGAAGGACCCCGCGGAGATGCGGGAGATCTTCCAGGGCGAGAAGGGCGTCTTCCGCGGCTCGATGAAGGGCCGGACGATGTACGTCGTCCCGTTCTGCATGGGCCCGCTGGGCTCGGACCTCTCCGCGATCGGCGTCGAGATCACCGACTCCGCCTACGTCGCGGTGTCCATGCGCACGATGACCCGGATGGGACAGCCCGTCCTGGACGAGCTGGGGTCCGACGGCTTCTTCGTGAAGGCCGTGCACACCCTCGGCGCCCCCCTCGCCGAGGGCGAGGCGGACGTCCCGTGGCCGTGCAACAGCACCAAGTACATCTCCCACTTCCCCGAGACCCGCGAGATCTGGTCCTACGGCTCCGGCTACGGCGGCAACGCGCTGCTCGGCAAGAAGTGCTACGCCCTGCGCATCGCCTCCGTCATGGCCCGTGACGAGGGCTGGCTCGCCGAGCACATGCTGATCCTCAAGCTGACCCCGCCGCAGGGCGAGTCCAAGTACGTCGCCGCCGCCTTCCCCAGCGCCTGCGGCAAGACCAACCTCGCCATGCTGGAGCCCACCGTCTCCGGCTGGACCGTCGAGACGATCGGCGACGACATCGCCTGGATGCGCTTCGGCGAGGACGGCCGCCTGTACGCGATCAACCCCGAGGCCGGTTTCTTCGGCGTCGCGCCCGGCACCGGTGAGCACACCAACGCCAACGCGATGAAGACGCTGTGGGGCAACTCCGTCTTCACCAACGTCGCCCTCACCGACGACGACGACATCTGGTGGGAGGGCATGACGGAGGAGACCCCGGCCCACCTCACCGACTGGAAGGGCAACGACTGGACGCCCGAGTCCGGCGTGCCCGCCGCCCACCCCAACGCC
>NZ_VJZD01000099.1 GCF_009377175.1 Streptomyces adustus | reverse complement strand
GCCCGCCCCCGAGGTCGTGTCGCCCATGGGCGACACCGACGTCCCGGCGCCGCCCGTCCCCGTCGACAACCCGAAGCTGGCCGCCCCTGGCGTCGCCGCCGAGAAGCGCAGGCCGATCCTGCCCGCCTGGCTGAAGGACCGGTCCGAGTTCGCGGTCACCGCCAGGCACACCGCCAACCGCCTCGGGTACGCCTCGCTGTTCCACGGAGTACGCCTGCCCTGGTACGCCACCCAGCTGGCCGTGATGTCGCCGCGGGGTGCCTGTCGGTTCGTCGCGAGCACCAACCGGTGGCTGTGGGACCGCGAGGCCGCCCCGCTGCGGGACTACGCCGTGCGAACCGATGACGTCGAGGAGTACATGAGGCTGGCCCGGCTGCGCGGCAACCGCGTCCGGCTGCGCGGCCTGGTCACCGTGGTTGCCGCGGTGTTCGGCGTCGGCTTCGCCCTCTGGCTGTACGTGATGGCCCCGGCGTTCCTGTACGTCTTCGCGGCCGGCGGGGTGCTGACGCTCGGCTTCTTCGGCCAGCAGCCCGACGCCCCTGTCATCGGCCCGGCCGTGATGCGCACCGAACTCCAGAAGCTGACCGGCACGATCGTGTTGCGGGCGCTCGGCGCCATCAACGACAGTCGGATCAACGCCGCCCTGAAGGACTTCGGGAACAAGTCCGCGCACGGTATGGGCTTCACCTCGGAGATCTGCCGCGACGGGCCCGGCTACCGCGCCGAGCTGGACCTGCCCTTCGGCGTCACCCCGGACGACGTCATCGAAAAGCGGGAGGCCCTCGCCTCCGGCCTGCGCCGCAAGCTGGGCTGCGTGTGGCCGTCGGGCGACTCGGAGAGCCAGGACGGGCACGAGGGCCGGCTGATCCTCTGGGTGGGCGACAAGCCGATGAATGCAACGACGAAGCCGCCGTGGCCGCTGCTGAAGGACGGGCAGGTCGACCTGTTCAAGCCGGTCGTGTTCGGCAACGACTACCGAATGGGCCCCATGGCCGTGACCCTGATGTTCGCGGCCATCGTCATCGGCTCCATCCCCCGCATGGGCAAGACGTTCCTGCTCCGCCTGTTCCTGCTGATCGCCGCCCTCGACCCGCGGGCCGCCCTGTACGCCTTCGACTTCAAGGGCACTGGCGACCTCAAGGCGCTGGAGCGGATCTGCCACCGCTACCGCGCCGGCGACGAGGACGAAGACGTCCTGTACGTCCTGCACGCGCTGCGGGAGATCAAGGAGGAGCTGCGCCGCCGCGCCAAGGTGATCCGCTCCCTGCCGAGCTCCCGCTGCCCGGAGTCGAAGGTGACCCCGGCCCTGGCCAGCGACAAGAGCCTCGGACTGCACCCGATCGTCGTCGGCCTGGACGAGTGCCAAGTCCCGTTCGAGCACGAAAAGTACGGGGCCGAGCTGGAGTCGATCTGCACGGACATCACCAAGCGCGGCCCGGCCCTGGGCATCGTCGGACTGTTCGCCACCCAGCGCCCGGACGCCAAGTCCCTGCCCCCGGGGATCTCCGCCAATGCCGTGCTCCGCTTCTGCCTCAAGGTGATGAACCACCAGGCCAACGACATGGTTTTGGGCACAGGGGCATATAAGTCGGGCATTCGGGCGACCATGTTCAGCCGCTCCGACCGTGGCATCTGCTGGATGGCCGGCGAGGGCGACGACCCGCGCATCGTGTCGTCGGCGTTCATCGACGCCACCGGCGCCGAGCAGGTCGTCACCCGGGCCCGGAAGATGCGCGAGGAGTACGGCAACGTGACCGGCCACGCGATCGGCGAGGGGCCCGCGGAGACTGCTGGCCTCGACATCCTGGCCGACGTCCTGAAGTCCGTGGGCGTCGACGAGAAAGCCGTGTGGTGCGAGCGGATCGCGTCCCGTCTCGCGGAGATGCGGCCGGATGTGTACGGCGAGTGGAAGGGCGAGAACGTCACCGCTGCGCTCAAGCCGTGGGGCGTGAAGTCGGGCCAGGTGTGGGGGCAGACCGACGAGGGCGAGGGCGCCAACCGGCGCGGGATCCAGCGTGCCGACGTCGCCGCCGCCATCGCCCGCCGGGACGCCGACAGGCTCGCCGCGTAGCCCCGATCACCGCCGCTAGACCTAGCACCCGGCCCCGCTAGGTCTAGCAGCTCCACTAGCACCTGATTAGGCCCCTGAGCAGGCACCTAGCGTCTAGCAGGGGCACCGCTGGAACCCCGGGAAACGCCCGGAATCGAGGGGAGGACACCTCATGTGGGTTGCTATGGGCGCGCTGCTCGCCTGCTTCGTCGTGTACGTCGTGCAGTGCTGGCTGAAGCCGTTCGCACCGTGCCGGAAGTGCCGCGGCGAGGGCGAGGTGCACGGCCGGATTCTCGGCGACCGGACGTGCCCGCGGTGCCGTGGTCGCAAGCTTCGGCTGCGCGTCGGCCGGCGGGCACACAACGCATGGCGACGCACTCACGAGCAAGGCTCACGCTGAGCCGACGAGCCGGGCCCAGCGCCATCTGTCGCCATTCCGAACCGTCGGGCTACGGTGCCCGGCAGCCAACTCACCGAAGGAGATCACGCTATGACCAGGCGCCTGTGGAAAGTCGGCACCAACTCCGGCAACGACGGATGCCCCACCCTGTACACCGAGCCCGGCACGGACATCTACGTCGTGCAGGGCGACCCGGTCACCGATCCCGCGGAGGTCGCGCAGCTCGACCTCGCCGTGGGCGAGGCCGCGGTGACCGTGCCCCGCGAACTCCTCGCGAACTTCGGCCCCAAGGAGCCCGTTCACGTGCCCCAGTCCATCAGCTTCGCCGAGTTCGGCAGCATGTTCACCACCCTCCGGCACTCCGCGTGGAGGCTGGAGACCCGCGGCCGATACGCCGAGGACGAGCAGACCAACACCTACCGCCAGTTCACCGCCGGCCAGCCCGTGACGTGGGATCTCGACGACCCGTGGTGCGCCAACCGACGCGAGCAGACCGCGGCCGGGAAGAGGTTCGAGCGCGTGCGGATCCTCGACGCCCCACCGACCGAGGGACAGCGGTACCTACTCGACAACGCCCGCCGGAACACCGCCGTCGGCGAGACCATCCGCGTGCTGCCCCGAGCACAGGCCGACGACCTCGGGCTTCCGCGTGAGGACTTCTGGATCTTCGACGCCCGTGTGGTGGCGCTGCTCCACTTCGACGACCAGGACGTCATGACCGGCGTCGAGCTGATCACCAACCCCGTCGAGGTGCTCCGCTACGCGCAGGCCCGGGAAGCCGCCTGGCATCACTCCGTGCCGTACAACCAGTTCAGCGGGTAGCTTCCCTGCTGTGGCAACGGACTTCCAGCAGGCCCGCGAGGCGCTCGGCCGCCGGCTCCGTGAGCTGCGCGGCCAGCGCACCCAACGCGATCTGGCGGGCCTGCTGGACTGGCCGCAGGCCAAGGTCTCCAAGCTGGAGACCGGCCGCCAGACCGCCACCATCGACGACGTCACCGCGTGGGCTGCGGCCGTAGGCGCCCCTGAGACGGCCGCAGAACTCACGGCTCGACTCCAGGGCCTGGAGTCACACACCCGGTCCTGGCGCCGCCAACTGCGGGCCGGGCACCGGCCCGTACAGGACGTCCTCACCATCGAGTACGAGCGGTCCACCGAACTCCGAGCCTGGCAAGGCTCCATGGTCGTCGGGATGCTCCAGACCCCGGACTACGCCCGGCACGTCTTCGCCCGCTTCGCCGAGCTCCAACAGTCACCCAAGGACGTCGAGGACGCCGTGCGTGCCCGTATCCGCCGCCAGGCGCTGCTGTGGGAGCCGGAGAGATCCTTCGACATCCTGATGTGGGAAGCGGCCCTACACGCCGCCGTAGCGCCCAGCGATGTGCTGGCCGCGCAGATGGACCGGCTCATGTCCGTCATCGGCCTCGCCAACGTCCGGTTGGGCATCGTGCCCCTCGGCGCGCAGCTGCGGGTCCCGCCGGCCAACGCGTTCTGGCTGTATGACGAGCGGCTCGCGGTCGTTGAGGACTGGCACGCCGAACTGTGGCTGGACGACGCCGACACTGTGGCCGTGTACCGGCGGGTGTGGGACGCGCTCGCGGACGCGGCGGTGTACGGGACGCACGCCCGGCGCCTGATCGCGAGGGCGCGCGCCCAGGTCTCTGACCTCGCGTGAGCATCACCGCGAATCAGCCGATCCTCTGGGCGAATATTCGCGAATCAGATCAGCCGGTGATTCTCGCTCGTCCCTAACTTGCTGGTCATGGCCCCTGGGATGCGATTTGCCGAACTGTACGAGGCCGGGGACGCGTGGCTCGCCGACTGCCACGCGCACCCGAACCTCGTCCGCGAGGCATGGTCCTTCCAGGCCGCGGCTCCCATACGCACGGGCACGTCGTGGCTTGCCGCTGAATCGAGTCTCGTGCCCGGCATGAAGGCGCTCTACCGCATGCGCGAGGAGCACCGCGGACCGGTCCTGGCAGACCCCCCACAAGACCGAATGTGGTGGCTGGTCCCGCTGAACGCTGCCGACGAACTCGCCGACGTCCGGCAGGTCTGCGTCCAGCCAGCCGGCTCGGTCCTGCACTGCCCGCCCACGGGCCAGCAGGTCTGGGGGCGCTTCTGGCTGTCGCGGCCCGACGGATCCGGCCTACTCACCGACCCCACCGTCCTGGGCGCCGCGTTCGGCCCCGGCGGCTACCGACTGCCCACGGAGGCGTTCGCATGACAACCACGGATCCTGAGACCAGCACAGCCACCGCATGCGACATCGACGTCGACGCCATCAGGTTGAGCGGATTGCTGATCCGGTCGGTCGAGGGGCAGCACCGGGTGGCGATTCAAGCCTTGGTCGAGGAGCGCACGATCCTCGCCCTGCCTCAGGTGCGCACCGCCATCGTCGCCGAGAGGCGCGGGCGGAAGGCGTGCAACTGGGAGGGGCTGACGGGCATGTTGTACACGCTTCCCCTGGACCGCCCGCAGCGCATCTTTCTCGGGCTGCTGCTGTCCATGGTGGGCATCGGCAGCACGCCACTGAGCGCAGTAGCCGACCTGGACCACGAGCGTCTGCGCATCTTCACGCAGGCGATCCTCAGGCTGGCGGGCAGCGACTCCATCGCGATCGGCACCCGCCTGTAGACCTCCGGTGTCGGTGACGGCAGAAGAGGCCGGCACCGGAGCCGGCGGCCGCTCCTTCCTCCCCCGAGGGGAGCGGCCGTCCCACGTCCGCCCGCCCGTCCCCAGTACCCCGTCCAGAGGGCGGGCGGGACCTTGGCCCGGCAGGGACGCGTCAGTCCCGACTCCTGGCAGTGAGTCCGCCCCACGCGCGGCGGGCCTCGTGCCAATTTCAGTTCTGAAAATGGGGCCGACGCCGTCCGGGCCACACGCGGGCGGACCTCAATATTCATCTGAGTAATGAGGCCGCCGCTCCAGCGACCATCGTCCGGCCCGCGCGGGCCTTCGTGGAGATGTTTGTGACCAAGTCGGACTCGGCCGCAAACTCGGCCCACGCGCGGGCGGGAAGGTTCGTGTCCGGATCCGGACACGTCTCGTAGGTCGTATCTGGCCCACGCGCGGCTCGGGATCCCGAACCGCCTGCCCGGTGGCGGTTATGGGGCAGAGCCCCACAACTGAGGTGCCCGTGGTCGAGGACAAGTCTGGTCGTTACGGCTGTGGTTGTTCAACGGTGGGGATATGCCCACGGTTGAGGGTCACGCTCTGCCCGTAACCCTGGCGGTTCCCTAACTCCACTGGCCTACGATTCAAAGGTCCATCGTCTAGGTGACCATTGAATCGAAAGCCTGGGTGCTTCATGGCCATTCGACAGCGCCGCACTCCCCCGCCCGGCATGGGCACCGCCCTCCGGGCGGCACGAGAGCGGGCAGGGCTCGGCGTCCGCGAGACCGCACGGCGAGCATGGGTGAGCGGCGGCTACCTCTCCAACATCGAAGCGGGCGACCGCTGTCCGTCCCTGTGGGTTGCCGAGCGCCTCGCGGACGTTCTCCACCTGGACGACGACGAGCGACAGCAGCTGCTCGCGGCATCCGTCACGGACGCGGGGTGGAACTCTCCGTGGCGCGCTGGACCACGGCCCGGACCGACATCGCCGACCACTGCGCGGCGCGGCGCGGCTTGAGCCCCTCGGCGTCCAACGCGGCCGCGATGACCCGGTACGAGTCGCCAGCTTCGCGGAGCTCCAGGATGCGGGCCACGGCAAGCTGTTCGTCAGGCCGGGGCGCCGCGTCGCGGTCCCTGCCCTTGCCCTGCCCATGAGTGCCGAAGGCGTAGCTGCCCACGGCTTTACGTCCGGCCTTCGCCTTCGCGGTGCGCCCGTCCTTCAGTCGCTTCACGACGATGCGACGGTCCAGCTCGGCGAAGACACCAACGACCTGCCGCAGCGCCGTTCGCATCGGGTCGTCCGGGTCGTCCTGGAGGACCTCGCCCGAGTCCGCGGCGAACACCCGGCCGCCGGCGCGCCAGACGAACGCCAACGTTGCTTCCTGCACGGTCAAGGCGCGGGCGAGGCGGTCGAGCTTGGGTACGAGCAGCCCTTCGGCTTCGCCCTCTTGGACGGCGAGCAGTGCGGCGGACAGGCCAGGGCGGTCAACTGCTTCCTTCGCGCCGGATACGCCTTCGTCTTCCTCGATGCGGATGAGCTTGTGTCCGTTGGTCTTTGCCCAGCCGCGAAGGGCGGTGTCCTGGATGGCGAGGCCGAAGCCGTCGTTCACCTGTCCGAGCCCGGATACCCGCTTGTAGCCGACGATTCGCACTGTTCCCCCGTTGCGGCGTAAGAGATTGCGTGGATTACTTTACGTTGCAGGTCGCAGCGTTTTCAGGTGTTTGCCTAGGGAGATATCCGGGTTGTTACGGCTATGGGTGGCGATGGATGATGGCGACCAACCCTCCCCCACCTCCAGCCGTAACGTTACGGATACTGGTGACATAGGCAGAGGGGTCAGCTACCCTCACCGTTATGCGTAACGTCAACTGCCCGCTCTGCGGTGACAACTTCAAGGAAGGCCCCGGCTATCTCGTCGAAGGCGCCCGCCAGTACCCGCGGCAACGCAAATGGTGGCCGAGCCGATTCCTCATCTGCTCCGGCTGCTACGAATTCGGCTACGACCCCGAGACCGGCACCCTTCGCGCCGACGACATGCGAGAGCTGGACGGAGCCCGCTGGTCTCGAGTCGTAGGACGGGGTGAGCAAATGCCGCCCGTAGCGTGTGCCGCGTGCGGCCGAATGTTCATCCGCAACGCCGACCCCCTGCTACAGCGGCCGACCTGCTCGCCCACCTGCGCAACAGACCTCACCCGCACCCGTAACGGCAATCAGGGCAGCGGGCAGGGGTGCGCCGGGTGCGGCAACCCGATCACCACGGGCCGAGCCGACTCCCGGTACTGCTCCCCCGCCTGCCGACAAAAGGCGTACCGGCAGCGACAGTCTCACCCCTAGTCATAACGCGAGCGTGCCCGGCCACCATCGCGGCAGCCGGGCACAATTCTTCACACGGTGATTTACGGCGTCGGCTTCGGCCAGGTGTCGGCGTAGCGGTGCGGCTGTGCCACGACCGGCCGGCGCTGCGGAGCCAGCGGCTGACCCATCGCCTGGACCATGCTCGTCTGCGCTCGCACGTTCACGGCGCGCTCGGCCGCCCGCCGCTCCCGCTCGATGGCCGCGTACTTCTCGGCCGTCGTCTGCGGGACGTCCTCCTCGTCGTCCTCCGGCTCCTCGTCCTCGTACTCGACGTCCTCCTCCTCAAGGTCCTCCGGCTCGGGGTCGGCCGCGATCACCCCGCGCGCAATCAGCTCGTTCACGCGAGCCTGCTCGCGCAGCGCCTCATCTGCCCGGTAGCCGGCCGCCGCCCTCTCCGCGTACCGCTCGTAGGTCTGACGTCCGTCGCGCTCCTGCGATGCCGCCGCACGCTCCTCGGCACGGGCGCGGATCCGCTCAGCGTGCGCGGCCGCTGACGGGGTCACCGGCTGCCTCATCGTGTCTGCCATCTCGATCTCCAATCCAGTGGTTGAGGGGTACGCAGTTGGTGCGGCCCCCTCGGGGTCATGCGGCGGACGGGCCGCCGCTGTCAGTGGGGGCGAGGCGCTCCCTGAGCGCCGCACGGAACCGGTCCGGCCCCTCGGGCGCTGGCTGCCGCTTCGGGACGGCCCTGGCCGCCACAGTGGCCGCCCAGCCCACCGATCCCGGGCGCGAGGCAGCACGCGCCTCAGCCAGATCCTCCGGGTCAACCTCCCGGCCTTGCACACGGGCGAGCAACACTCGCTGCCACGCCGACGGAGTCTGCTTCTCTGCCACGGTGTTCTCCTTCTGTCAGCCGAGGGATTCGGGGAGACTGTCGACGACCTCGCGCAGCAACGACACCGACAACATGGCCCGCTGGCGGCCGGGCGCCTCGACGCCTCGTTCGGTGTTGACGAGCGGCTTTCCGGGGCGCACCGACGCGTACACGGAGGCGTGGCCGGCCGCTGCACGCAGTTCGGCTTCCGCGGTCGCCAGGGCTTCGCGGGCCTTCTCCACGCATGAGGCGTATGCCGCGGCCGAGTGGTCCCGCATCGGGGTCGGGCTCTGCCGGGTCGCTTCGAGCAGGGCCGTATGCGCGACAGCAGCCTCGCGGGCGGCTTCCTCGGCGGTGCCGGTCAGCTTGTGCCGCTCGGGGATAGGCGCGCGAGTCACCGCCTGGTGGGCGTCGAGGCCCCGCCGCTGCGCTTCCTGGAAGGACACGAGCAGGGGGCGCAGCTGCTCCGGGAGCTGCTCGGGGGCGAGTTCAACTCGGGTGGTCATGGTTCTCCTTGGGGTTCAGGCGCCGGAGGCGCTGAGGGTCTGGTTATCGAGGGCGGCCGCGGCAAGGCGGCGGAGTTTGGCTGCGTGCCGGCGAGCGAGCCCGGCCCGACGCGCTGCCGCGAGCTCGACGCGGCGTTGCTTCTCCTGCTCGGACCGGGCGCGGGCCTCGGCTATGCGCCGCTGCACCTCGGCTTCCACGTGGGATGTCACAGCGGCTCACCCCGCAGCTCGGCCTCGACGGCAGCGTTCCGGGCCTGCGCCTCCGCGAGCGCAGCATCGAACTCCCGCCGGTACTCGGCCGCCTCCGCGGGCGTCGCGACCCGGTGCTCGTCCAACGGCGGCACCGTCATACCCAGCCGCTGCCGCGCCTCGACGACCATGCGGTAGATCTCCGGGAGCTCCACCGTGCCCAGCTCGCACGCCGGACCGTGATGGACGCACAGGGGCTCGCCGCCACTCGGCCGCCCGAACTCCAGCCAGTCGGCGGCCTGGCCGAACACGCCGCTCACCGCAGCCACCCGCCCTCGACACCGACGATCTCGTAGGTCATCGCCGAGCCCGCGCCCACCAGAGTGAGCCGGTAGGCGTCCTCGCCCTGCCGCTCGTAGGCCCGCACACCGTCGGCCGACCACAGCAGCGCCCCATATGCGGCGGCCTCCGCCAGGGCCGACTGCTCGCCCGGCCGGCCGCGCTCAAGCCAGTCCGCGGCCACGTTCAGGAAGTCGCCCATCAGCTCGCCACCTCCAGCACGCGCAGGTGCCGGGCCGCCGCCCGACGGCCCTCGATGGCCTGCTCGCCGGTGATTCCGACCGCCGCGAGTGCCGCCTCGACAGCGCCGATCACCGCCTCCGCTTGCCGTTCCGATACCGCGGTCAGCCGCTCGTCGATGTTCAGCCGCGCGATCGCCGACAGCACGTTCGCGGCCCGGTCCATGGCCCGCTCGTACAGGACGACCTCAGCCCGGAGCTGCTCGCCGCTGCCGCCCTGGTAGCGGATGCTGTCGAGCTGATTGACCAGCGCGGCCGTCGCCTTCTGCCAGGCGAGGACCTCCCCGCCGAGGCGCAGCAGCGCGGCGAGCGGGTCCTCGACCGGCGGCGTGCCGAGTTCGGCGAGCAGCGCACGCGCCTGGCCCTCGACCTGCCGGCGGGCCGCCGCGGTCTTGGCCTGGGGGCTGGCACCGCCGTGCATCCGGCAGCGGGTCGCTGCGGTCATGGGCGGGTTGGAGCAGGGCGAGCCATCTCGGCATCGGGCCCCGCACGTGGTCTGCATGGGTTCCTCCCGGAGGTTGTTGCATGGGGTTGGCAGGTGCCGGTTGGTGTAAGGGGTGCGGGCCCGGCCGCCGCGTGGACGACCGGGCGAGGGTGGGTCAGTCCTCGGTGCCGGTGCCGGTGCCGTTGGCGCCGCTGAGGTCCTCGACGACAGCCAGGTCCAGGGCGGCGGCGGTGTCGCCGAGCGCCGTGAGGATGTCCTCGTCGAGCTTGGTGCCGAAGACGTGGACGACCTGGTTGATGGCGGCTGCCGCGTAGGAGCGGCCAGCGACAGCGAGGGCCGCGTACAGGGCTTCCTCGCGGGCGGTGACTTCGGGCTGCTCTTCGTGGTGGATGGCCTGGTGGTACCTGGTGGCGTAGGCCTCCGTGGCTGCGCCGAAGACGCGGTGGAAGGCGAGCAGCCGGTGCGGGTCGTTGTCGTCGCCGTGGTGGGTGGTGAGGACGAACTGGGTGACGGGTTCGATGGTCTGCGGCTTCAGATCGAGGTCGGTCATGAGGTTCTCCTTCTGCTGGTCCGTGACCGTTACGGTCACGACTGGAATGCTGGGTGGGTGGCCGGCCCGTCTCCCGCGGGCCGGCCGTTCGCGCGTGCGGGTCAGACGGCGTGCAGGTGGCGGTACTCGGTGATCTCGTGGGTCGCGAAGGTCATCACGTGCTCGTGCGCGGCGCCGGACTGGCACGGGTGCGGGCAGTCGAATCGCACGAAGTAGTGCGGGCCGGGGCAGCACAGCGAGCCGTCGCCGTTGTGGTCGGGGTCGGTCGGGGTGCAGTGGCAGGTGCTGCAGAACGGGGTGCTGGGTCCGGTGATGACGCCCTCGACGGGGGGTTCGGTGGGGCCGTTGATGTACTCGATGGGGCAGAGGCTGATGGCGGGGACGATGACGCGGTCACCGGGCTTGTAGGTGGTGGGCTGCATCGCGTTCTCCTTCGGGTTGGCCGGCCGCCGGGTGGCGGCCGGAAGTCTGGGTCAAGCTGCGTGGGCGTAGCCGTCCAGCCGGGTCGATGCCTGCTGCACTGCCTGAAGGTCCGACACCTCTCCGGCAGTGGCGTCCGGGGGCACGGGGATCCGCTTGAAGCGGCAGTAGTTCAACTGCTTCGGCGACGGTGGACGCTGGCGCCATCCCGCACCCCGGATCGCCAGATGCCGGGCGGCGCGCTGCGCGTACAGCTCGGCCCACTGCATCGCGAACTCCAGCGGGTACTCGGGGTCCGGGGACGGGGCCCGCACGCCCTCTGCGGGCGTTGAGCGGCGGATCCGGTACGAGCCCGGTTCGTCGCCCGGTACGAGGAAGTACAGGGTGTCGCCGGCGGGGACGAACCACGTGCCGCCGCTGGTGCGCAGCCACCGCACGGCGGAGTCGTCGAAGAGGCTGATGTCCTGCCAGTCGACCGCGACCGCGCGCAGCCCCGACAGGGCGTCGGGGTCGTCGTTGAGGGCTGCGGCCGCGAGAGATTCCCCGTCCTTCACCTCCAGCTCGCGCTCGGTGAGGTCGGCGAGGGTGGCGAGCTTGTGCCGGGTCGCCGCGCCCATGACGTCGAGAACCAGGGCATCCCGCTTACCAGGCCACGGGCGTAGCACCCTGCCAACCATCTGCACGTAAAGGGCAGCGGACTTCGTGGGGCGAGCGATGACCGCGCACGACGCCCGCGGCGCGTCCCATCCCTCGGTCAACAGCATGGCGTTGGTCAGCACTTGGATCTCGCCGTCCGCGTAGGCCTTCAGGGTGGAGGCCCTGTCTTCCTTGGACATGTCGCCCCAGACGGCGGCGGCGCGGATGCCGCGGGCTTGCATGACCTCGGCCATGGTCTGCGCGGTCTCGACGGCCGGTACGAACACGACGCCCTGCCGGTCTGCGGCGAATTCCGTGTACGCCTCGGCGACTACGCCGGCTGCGTTGGACTCGTCGAGGGCCCGAGCAAGTTGCCCGTCCTGCAGATCGCCGTTCCGGGTCTTGACTGTGTCGAGGTCGAGGTTGTCGACGACGACGCGCTTTCCGCGGACGTTGACGAGGTGCCGGTCGGCGATCATTTCGAGGATGTCGCGCTTGTAGACGATGTCCTGCCAGACGTTGGCGAGGCCGCCGTCCTCGCGGTGCATGGTGGCGGTGAAGCCGACGCACGGCGTGCCGCGGTCGAGGCAGCCGAAGTGTTCCAGCACGCCCATGTAGGTGTCGGCCGCTGCGTGGTGGGCCTCGTCGACGATGACGAGGCCGATGTCGGTAAGGGGTTCGCGGCGGTGGGGGCGGGCGAGGGTCTGCACGGATCCGACGATGATGTCCGCACCCGGGTGTTCGTCGCGTTCGGCCTTGACGATGCCGACGTTGAGTCCAGGGGCGACGGCGCGGATCTTGTTCGCGGCCTGCTCGATGAGTTCGCCGGTATGGGCGATGACGAGGGTGCGAATGCCGCGGGTGCGCTGCTCGGCAGCGAGGTGGGAGAAGACCACGGTCTTGCCGCCACCGGTGGGGAGCAGGACGGCGGGGCGCGTGCACCCGTCGCTGATGGCGCGGTACACGGCGTCGATGGCTGCCCGCTGGTACGGGCGGAGGGGAAGCGCTTCGGGCACGGGGATCACCTCGGTCCTGCGGGGTTCTGCGGGGAAGTTGCGGGGATGTCTGCGGGGAAGTTGCGGCTTGGCCGCATGGCCGCTGACCTGTGCTTCTGCGGGGTTTGCGGGGTTGTGCGGGATGTTTCTTTAGGCCGCCATATAGGGAGCCCTTCACCGCTGATGTGCCGCACGCAGATGTGTGTTGCATGTGGGGTCTGCGTGACGCTCCCGTATGCCCGGGGATAGCGGGCAACTCCGCACATCCCCGCATCCCCGCATCCCCGCAGGTCAGAGGCGATGCGGGATCCCCGCAACTTCCCCGCGGGTTGCGGGGATGTGCGGGTCATCGGCCACCCTCGTACTTCTCGACGCGCCACAGGTTCTGCTTCCGGTGGGTGTCGTAGACGAGGCTGATCTTCAAGTTCTCGAAGTAGCGGCCCTGCCTCGCCTTGAGCCAGTGGCCGAGCTGCTTGGGAGACGGCGCGTCGCCGTTCTGGAGGCGCGGGACTGCGTCCTTGAGGCCGAGCAGTTCCTTCGTGGTGACGGTCCGGGCATTGAGCTCGGGCGTGCTGTACCAGGCCGTCAGGAACGCGGCCCACTCCAGGGTCTCGTCATCCATCGTGGCCGTCGCCGCGTCTCGGTTGGCCAGCCAGCCGGGTACGTCGAGGTAGTCGAGGATGCCCGCCACCGTTGACGCCCATCGGGAGTAGTCGCCCATGCGGGTCGTGATGGTCTTGCCGCCGGCGGCGAGCCATCCGCGGACCATGGTCACGAGGGCGGCGACGACGGTGGAGGCGTTCTCCTCCAGCCACTGCCGGAGGTCGCCGACGGTGAAGTTGTCGCGCTGGTCTGGGTTGGGGCAGTTGGGGTCGAGGCGTACCCAGAGGGTGCGGCGTGCGTTGTCCCCGCCGGTGCTCAGGTTGTTGCCGGTGAGCACCCACAGCCTGTCGTTGGGGATGGTGACGGAGCTGGTGCTTCCGAGCAGGCGGTCGCTCCAGGTGGCCGAGGTCGCCAGGGACGACAGAATCGGCGACTTGATGACGTGCCCGTTCGGCAGGTTGTCCATGGCGATGACGGGGTCGCCGCAGTCCCACAGCTTGGCGGTGACGGCCTTCCGTAGTTCGGCGTCGTTCTCGGGCCATTGCGTCACGGCGAGGCCGTAGATGTAGCCGAAGGCGTCCATCAGCAGGGTCTTGCCGGATCCCTGGGAGGTTCCGGTGATGACCAGGAGCGGGGTCGGTCCGGGGACGTAGTGGCGGATGATCGGCGAGAGCAGGGCCCCCAGGTACTGCGCCCGGTCGGAGTCCGCCACGAAGGGGAAGTCCGCGAGCATCTGGCCGAGGACGACTTTCTTGGCCCGCTCGACGGATTCCTCCGTCACGTCTGCCTGGAGTCGGCGGAGCGGCACCTTGGGGTGCATGTACAGGCCTGTCAGGCGGTCGTACCCGACTGCCTGCACGATGGTGCCGTCCGGGCGCACGACGGGTGCCGTGACGATCCCGCGCAGCGGCATGAGTGGCCAGTCGCGGCGGCCGAGGATGGTGCCGCAGGTCTTGGGCATCACCAGCGCGCGCTCCTCCTTCAGGCCCTGGGTGATGGGGTCGGGGACGACGGCGTAGGTGAGGACGTACTCGGCGAGGTAGGCGCGCAGGTTGTCGGTGCCCAACTGCTTGACGAGCGGGTTGCCCTGGTCGTCCGTGAAGACCCAGCACGGGCCGCTGGAGCGCTTGTACAGGCCGGGCAGTTGCTCTGCGGCCATGACGGCGAGGATCCCCTCGATGGCCTCGGCCTCGTTCGTGATGTCCAGCTCGGGACGCTGGCCGGCCACCCGTAGGCGTGCGCCTTGGTCCTCGGTCTCGTCGGGCGCGATGTCGGGGTCGAGTGCTGAGGATCCGTCGCTGAACTGCGAGGAGACGACGGTCAGTCGGCGCCGGGTGGGCTCTGACCCGTATCCGCGGCGGCGGAGTTCTCCGGCTGCCTGCTTGAACGCGGACAGTGTGGTGGCGCCCTGGGTGAGCAGGGTGTAGGCCGCGAACTTGTCGTAGGGCGTCTCGGCTTCGAAGGCGGTCGAGGTGCTGAAGACGTACAGCCGGTCCCGGTCCTTGGCGTAGCCGGTCGTCGCGGAGATGCCCCGGCTCTTGCCCTTGCGCCGCCAGTAGGTGACCTGCCCGCGCGTGAAGATGGGATCGAAGTCGTCCCCGATGATCTCGGGCCAGTCGGCCTTGGCCTCGAAGTCGTCGCCGGGGCGGACGGCGCCGGGCGGCAGCTCGCGCTTGGGGCGCGGCGCGGTCTTCGCCTTCTCCTCCTGCGGCAGGGCGTCGACCGCACGGCAGAGGGCATAGACCGCGTCGAGGTCTTCGGGGCCGAGTACGGGCATGGTGGAGGGCCCGCCGGAGATCCGGACGTAAGGCTTGCCGCTCGGGTGCACGGCCCCGTGCGACGGGGCAATCACGACGAAGCCGCCCTCGCCGCGGGTCTCGATCAGTACCCGCACGATCTTCGAGTTGGGCTTCTCCCGGAGACGCTGCCGCTCCTGGTCGGTGTACTCGTCTTCGCGGGCCGGCCGGGAAGCCAGCTTCTGGTTCCCGGCTGCGGGCCGCCCGTCGACGACGACCTTGAAGTGGACGCCGCCCGACGGGGACTGGTCTGCCCAGCCTGTGGTGACGGCCTGCCACAGCTCGCCGAGCCCGGAGTTCTCGGCGAGCTCGGTGACCTCATCGAGCAGCCCCTCCACAATGGCGCGACCTTCGAACTCGATCAGTTCGACGTTGCCGGAGACGCCCCCCATGACGGCACCAATGCCGGTCCGGCGGCCGTCACCGAACCAGCGGTCATGCTCCTCGGGTGTAGATCGGGTGGTCTTGTACGGAGTCCACGACCGGACGTCAGGGGCCTTGCTGCCGTCTTCCTTCACGGGGAGCGGGCAGAGGCCAGCGTCATCAAGTTCGCGGGCAACCTCGCGCAGGGTGAGTTCCTCGGCCGTCTGGTCGACGGCGACGCGCTCTGAAGTCGTTCGGTCGGTCACGCTGAAGTCCTCGTGAAGAAGGCGGCCGTCACAGTTCGGTCGCGCGCTGATCTGGACGGAGACGAACCGACGGGGCGTGCGGCGCCGTTGGCCTCACAGACGTGCCGGGGCTGCCATACGATGGCGTCGGCTTCGCCCGCTGCGGTGCCTTCACGAACCCCGGGAGCTAGGGACTCTCGGGGTTCGCTGCTGTTCTGGGTCATGCCGCGCGCTGCCCTCCAACCTTGACGGTCTGGGCTTCGAGCCAGCTCTCGATGCTGCTGCGCCTGTACTTGATGCGACCGCCGCGGCCAGGGGACAGCTTGATGAAGTCCGGTCCCGTGCTGCACCAGCGCCAGTTAGCGAGGAGCTGCGGGCTGAATCCGTAGTCGGCATGGACCTGCTTCGGAGTGAGTAGTTCGTCCTTCTTGGCCTTCTCGATGGCTGCCTGTACGGCTGCCTGTACGGCCCTCTCGTGCATCGCTATCCCATCTTTAGTGTTCACAATGAACACTGATTTAGATACAGTGAACACGTGGCAGAGACGAAGGTAGCACCCCAAGGAGAGAAATGGACATCCATGCGCCATACGCTGTTGTTCATGACGGACGAGAAGCGCCGACCGCGCCCCGCAGCCCAGTACGGCCCCATCGCGAAGGCTGTAGCGGAGAACGTTGAGCGGATCCGGAAAGCCCGCGGCATGACGATCTACTCGCTGTCGGGCGAGCTGGACAAGGTCGGCCGGCCAATCGCTCCGTCGGCCATCGCTAAGATTGAGCGACAGCAACGGCAGGTTCCGGTTGACGACTTGGTGGCCCTTGCTGTCGTCCTCAACACTTCCCCGGCTGCGTTGCTCCTGCCCTCCGTCTGGGGCGACGTGCCAGTCGAGTTGACCAGCGAACGCCAGGTGGCTGCGCGTACCGCGTGGCGCTGGATCCGCGGGCTGTCGCCTGCCAGCGACTACGGGGTGATCCCCTCCGAAATCGTCGTAGGCCCAGACGACGACTCATGGGAGGACGAACTCGACCGGAAGTATTGGCAGATGCGGCAGGACTACGACGCCGTGACGCTGCCTCCTGAGCTCCGGCGAGTGCGTCAGCATCCGGCGAGCCGCGACGTCGACGCCGCCAACCTTCAGGTGGAACGCCTTGTGCGCATGGTTGGCGGGAAGGCAGGCGACGAAGCCTTCGAAGACCAACTGTCCCGCGCTCGGAGCGCGGTCGACCGGCTGGCAACGGAACTGGAGCGGCTCCCAGAGGAACGGGAGCGCATCAAGGCAGATCGTGCGCGCCGACAGGCGCAGGCGGAGGGATCCGATGGCTAGGGTCTGGATCGAGGATCGCGCGAACCACGCCGACTACCAGCAGGCCATGGAGAAGTGGCAGGCCTCGAAGAGGGACGGCGAGAAACGGCAGCCACCCGGCCGGTGGCGCGTCCGCTGGTACGGGCCGGACGGAAAACCGAAGGCCAAGACGTTTGGAAAGCTCCCCCAGGCCGAGGCCGAGAAGGACGCGATCACCGCCCGGCTCGACAAGGGTTCATACCGTGACCCGAAGTCGGGCAAGGCCCCGGTAAAGGTGGTTGCCGAGGAGTGGTTCACGGCGAAGCGAAAGATCGGCCGCACCACCCGGCGGGACTACCGAGACCTGCTCGACAACTACATCGTCCCGCGGTGGGGTGACTGGCAGGTCGGGGCAATCCAATGGGAGGACGTCTCCTCGTGGCTGACCGAGCTGGAGACGAAGCCGGGGAAGTCCGGCAAGCAGCTGGGAGCCGCCCGCATCATCAAGGCGTACCGGGTGCTGGCCATGGTGATGAAACACGCCGTGTTCTCGAAGCGGATCTCTACCAGCCCTTGCCACGACCATGAACTTCCGCGGCCGGACGACGAGGACGAGCACGTCTATCTAACCTTTGACCAGTTGGAGCGTCTCGCCCTGGCGGCCGGCGAGTACCGGCTGATGATCCTCACCCTGGGGTACTGCGGGATCCGCTGGGCGGAGGCGTCCGCCGTGAAGGTGGGGCGCTTGCAGGTGCCGCAGCGCCGTATGCGGATCGTGCAGAACTACACCGACGTGAAGGGCGTGCTTGCGCTCGGTCCGGTGAAGAACCACGAGAAGCGGTCCGTGCCGCTTCCCCGGTCGTTCGCGAATGAGCTGGGCGACCTAGCCAAGGGGCGAAAGGCCGACGATCTCCTGTTCACGGCACCGGAGGGCGGCCCGCTCCGATACGCCAACTTCCGATCTAGGGTCTTCGACCCTGCAGTGAAGGCGGCTGGCCTGGAGGGCATGGGCATCACGCCGCACAAGCTGCGGCATACGGCTGCGTCGCTCGCGATCGCGAGCGGGGCGGACGTGAAGGTGATCCAGCTGATGCTCGGGCATCGGGATGCGTCGATGACCTTGAACGTCTACGGCCACTTGTTCCCGGACCGGCTAGACGAGGTGGCCGACGCGCTCGACGCCGGCCGAAAGGTCGCACTGGCTCTGGCAGATGCGTCGCTCAACTAGGTCAGGCAGTCGAACCAGGGTGTACTGAATGCGTACAGGCCCCCGATGATCCATTCACCGGGGGCCTGTCGCGTACCGCTCTTGACCAGCGGTTTCACCTCTGAGCCGCCTTCGGGATTCGAACCCGAGACCTACGCATTACGAGTGCGTTGCTCTGGCCATCTGAGCTAAGGCGGCGTGCTGTCCGCACCATGGTGCGATCGGCAACGTCGGTAAGTCTACACAGTTTCGTGGGGTGCTTCGTACCGGCCCCGGAGCGGGGGCTCCGAGGCCGGTGATCAGGGCTACGAGCAGCGCTTTCCCTCGGTCGGAGGGGTGCCGTCGAGGAGGAAGGTGTCGATCGAGGAGTCGATGCACTTGCTGCCGCGGCCGTAGGCGGTGTGGCCGTCTCCCGCATAGGTGAGGAGGCGCCCCGAGGACAGCTGGGCGGCCAGGGCCTGGGCCCAGCGGTACGGGGTCGCCGGGTCCCGCGTCGTGCCGACCACGACGATCGGGGGCGCGCCCTGCGCCTGGACGCGGTGCGCCTCGCCCGTGTGCTTGACCGGCCAGTACGCGCAGTTCAGGGCGGACCAGGCGAGGGTCGGGCCGAAGACCGGGGAGGCCTTCTCGAAGGCGGGCAGGGCCTGCTCCACCTGCGCGGGGCCGTCGAACGCGGGCGGGAGGTCCAGGCAGTTCACCGCCGCGTTGGCGAACATCAGATTGCTGTAGTGGCCCTGGGAGTCGCGTTCGTAGTAGGTGTCGGACAGGGCGAGCAGGCCGGCACCGTCGTTGTCCTTCATCGCCGAGTCCAGCGCCTCGCGCAGCTGCGGCCAGGACCCCTGGTCGTACATCGCGGTGATCACGCCGGTGGTGGCCAGGGCCTCGCCGAGCTTGCGGCCGTCCGGGTCGCCCGTGGGGATGGGGTGGGCGTCGAGCTTCTGGAGGAAGGCCTTGAGGCTGTCGCCGATCTGCTCGGGTGTCTTGTCCTTGCTCTCCAGCGGGCAGTCGGGCTGCCGCACGCAGTCCTTCGCGAACGACTGGAAGGCCGTCTCGAAGCCCGCGGTCTGTTCGAGGTTCGTCCGGTACGAGGACAGCTCCGGGTCCAGCGCGCCGTCCAGGACCATCCGGCCCACCCGCTCGGGGTACAGGCCCGCGTACGTCGCCCCGAGGAGCGTCCCGTACGAGGCCCCCAGGTAGTGCAGCTTCTCGTCGCCCAGCAGCGCCCGCAGGATGTCCATGTCCCGGGCCGCCTCCACGGTGGAGACATGGCGCAGCAGCCGGGGGGAGTTCCGGCCGCAGCCCTCGGCGAACTTCTTGAACGCGGCGACGAGCGTGTCGACCTCCCGCTGGTCGTCGGGCGTGACGTCCGTCTGCGTGTACGCGTCCATCTGCGGGCCGTCGAGGCACACGATGGGCTCGCTGCGGCCCACGCCCCGCGGGTCGACGGCGACCATGTCGTAGCGGGCGCGGACCTCTGCGGGGTAGCCGATGCCGGCGTACTGCTGGAGGTAGTCGATCGCCGAGCCGCCCGGTCCGCCCGGGTTCACCAGCAGCGAGCCCAGCCGCGTCCCCGGTCCGGTGGCCTTCTTGCGGGCCACGGCCAGCTTCACGTCACCGGCGGCGGGATCGGCGTAGTCCAGCGGCGCCTTCATCGACGCGCACTCGAAGCCGGGGACACCGCAGGCGCGCCAGCTCAGCTTCTGCCGGTAGTACGACGCGAGCGCGGCGGGCGTGGCCCGGGGCAGCGCGGTCAGCGCCGGCTCCGCCGCGGTGGTTGCCTTGGCCGCGGTGGCCGCGGCGGTCGTGGTGGTCCCGGCGCTCGTCACTCCCCCGGGGGAGCACGCGGAGACGAGCAGGGCCGCGACGCCGAGCAGGATGCCGGCGCCGCGCGTCGTGGCGGTGCCGGTGACTCGGAAGCGGTGCCGGGGGTTTCGGCCGGTCGGACGAGGGGCGCGCCTGGTCTGCATCAGGCGAGACTAACTCTGTGCGACGTCACGGATGCGCTTCGCACACGATGTGCGACCGTACGGGTTACGCACGGGTCGTGCCGTCGACCCGCGGGTGTGCGAGTCGTGCGCCTCAGCCCGATCTGAGGGCCATCGTCATCGCCTCCACCGCCAGCAGCGGCGCCACGTTCCGGTCGAGGGCGTCACGGCAGGCGCCGATCGCCTCGATCCGGCGGAGGGTGGACTCCGGGCTGCTGCCTCGGGCGAGGCGCTCCAGAGCGTCCTCCGCGTCCGTGTTGGCCAGGGCGATCCGGGAGCCGAGCTGGAGGGCGAGGACGTCGCGGTAGAAGCCCGTGAGGTCGGTGAGGGCGAGGTCGAGGCTGTCGCGCTGGGTCCGGGTCCGGCGGCGCTTCTGCATGTCCTCCAGGTCCTTCATGACCCCGGCCGTGCCGCGCGGCATCCGGCCGCCCTGCACCGCGCCCAGCGCCGCCTTGAGCTCCTCGGTCTCCTTGCCGTCCGTCTCCTCGGCGAGCTGCTTGGCGTCCTCGGCGGCCGCGTCGACCAGTTCCTGGGCGGCCCGGAGGCAGCCTCCGACGTCCTCGACCCGCAGCGGAAGCTTCAGCACGGCGGCCCGGCGCTCGCGCGCGGCCGGATCGGAGGCGAGGCGGCGGGCCCGGTCGACGTGCCCCTGCGTGGCGCGGGCGGCGGCAGCGGCGACGCCGGGCTCGATGCCCTCACGGCGTACGAGCATGTCGGCGACGGCGTCGACCGACGGGGTCCGCAGGTTGAGGTGGCGGCAGCGGGAGCGGATGGTCGGCAGGACGTCCTCCAGCGAGGGCGCGCACAGCAGCCAGACCGTGCGGGGTGCCGGTTCCTCGACGGCCTTGAGGACGGCGTTGGCCGACTTCTCGTTCAGCCGCTCGGCGTCCTCGACGAGGATGATCTGCCAGCGGCCGTTCGCCGGTGACGTGAACGACTTGCGGACCGTGTCCCGCATGTCCTTCACCAGGATCTCCGCGCCCACGGCGGCGACCGTGCTCACATCGGCGTGGGTGCCGACGAGCGCCGTGTGGCAGCCGTCGCAGAACCCGCAGCCCGGGGCCCCGCCGAGGGCGCGGTCGGGGCTCACGCACTGCAACGCGGCGGCGAAGGCCCGCGCCGTCTGGGTCCGCCCCGATCCGGGCGGGCCGGTGAACAGCCAGGCGTGCGTCATCTTCGACGCCTCGGGCGGCGGCGCGGCGGTGGCCGTCGCCGTGACGAAGGCGTCGGCGTCCCGGGCGGCGGCGGCCAGCTGCTCGCTGACCTTCTCCTGCCCGACGAGGTCGTCCCACACGGTCATGGGTCAGGCCGCCCTTTCGTCACATTTCGCGGTGCGGATTCCATTGTGCGGGCAGCCACTGACAGAGCGGCCCGGCACAGGGCCCGGCCTAGGGGAGCCGCCCCGCACCACCCCGTGCCGCCCCGAAAGGTCCCGGAGTCCCGAGGGCGGGAGACCGCCGGGGGCAGAAGCCCCCGGCGGCGAGCGGGCTCAGCGGCCCCGGCCGCCGCGACGGCGTCCCGGCTGGTCGCCGTATCCCTCGTCCTCGTCGCCACGCGGGCCGAGCAGTTCGTCCGCCAGCGTCGGCAGGTCGTCCAGCGGCGTCTCCTCGGCCCAGTCGGGCCGGGGCCGCCGGCGCGGCGCGCCGTCCTCGTCGATCTGCGGCAGCTCACGCGTCCGGTCGTCGCCACGGTCCGCCTGCCGAGCCCGCGGCTCCTGCGACGGCTCGTCGCGGAAGTACCCGGACGGCACCCGGTCCGCGAGGTCCTCGCCGCGCACCGCCGGGAGCACGGCCGTCTCGTCCGCCGCACCGGGGGCGACCGGCGGCAGCACCGTGGTCTCGTCCGCGGCGCCCGGCGGCACCGGCGGCTGCGGCAGCTCGGCCGTCACCTCCGCCTCGGACCCGGTGGAGGACCCGGCCCCGGAGGACCGCGGGTCCTCGGCGTCCCGCTCGCGCACCCGCGGCAGCACCGTCGTCTCGTCCACCGGCCCGCCGGCCGCGGGGGCCGGCTTCACCACCGGCGTCGGCACGGTCGCCGCCTCCGGCGTCACGGCCGCGGCCGACGGCGCCTTCGGCTGCGGTCCAGCCTGCGCGGCGGCCGTGGCCTGCTCGGCGGCCCGGCGTGCCGCCTCCGCCCGCAGCAGGGCCTCCTCGGCCTTGCGCTGCTTCTCCAGCCGCCGGGCCTCGGCCTCGGCACGCAGCCTGGCCTCCTCCTCGGCCTGCTTGCGGCGCCGCTCCTCCTCGGCCCTGCGCCGCGCCTCCTCCTCGGCCCGGAGCTTCTCCTCGGCGAGCAGCCGCGCGCGCTCCTCCTCGGCACGCCGGTGCGCTTCCTCGGCGCGCTGCCGCGCTTCCTCCGCCTGGCGTTCTGCCTCGCGCCGCTGGGCCTCCTCCAGCTCGCGCTGCTTGCGCTCGGCCTCCTCGGCGCGCAGCCGCTCCAGCTGGGCCTGGCGCTCGCGCTCCAGGCGCTCCTCCTCGGCCTTGCGCGCGGCCTCCTCCTCGGCCTTGCGCCGGGCTTCCTCCTCGGCCTTGCGGCGGGCCTCCTCGGCGGCCTTCACCTCGGCCTCGGACAGCGGCAGCATCTGGTCGAGCCGGTGCCGGACGACCGCGGTCACCGCCTCGGGCTCCTGCGCGGCGTCGACGACCAGGTACCTGCCGGGGTCGGCGGCGGCCAGCGTCAGGAAACCGGAGCGCACCCGCGCGTGGAACTCGGCGGGCTCCGACTCCAGCCGGTCCGGAGCCTCGGTGAACCGCTCACGGGCCGCCTCGGGCGACACGTCCAGCAGCACCGTCAGATGCGGGACCAGTCCGTTCGTCGCCCAGCGGGAGATCCGCGCGATCTCCGTCGGGGACAGGTCGCGGCCCGCCCCCTGGTACGCCACCGACGAGTCGATGTACCGGTCCGAGATCACCACCGCGCCGCGCTCCAGAGCGGGCCGTACGACGGTGTCGACATGCTCGGCGCGGTCCGCGGCGTACAGCAGCGCCTCCGCGCGGTGGGACAGCCCGGCCGACGACACGTCCAGCAGGATCGAGCGCAGTCGCTTGCCCACGGGGGTGGCGCCCGGCTCGCGGGTGAGCACGACCTCGTGGCCCTTGGCCCTGATCCAGTCGGCGAGCGCGTCGGCCTGGGTGGACTTGCCGGCGCCGTCGCCGCCCTCCAGGGCGATGAAGAACCCGCCGGTCGCGGGCGCCTGCTCGGGGTCGTCGCCGCCGAGCAGCGCGTCCCGCAGGTCGAGCCGCAGCGGTACGCCGGAGCGGTCGTCGACCTTGGCGAGCACCAGCGCGGCCACCGGCAGCAGCAGCGCGCCGACCAGCATCAGCGTGAAGGCGGCCCCGCCGTGCGCGAACACGAACTTGCCGTTCTCCAGCCGGTGCGGCCCGATGAGCGCCGCGACCAGCGGCGCGATCACCGCGCCGAGGGCCACACAGACCCGTACGACCGCGTGCAGGTGCTCGGTCGTGCGCGCCCGCCGGCTGTCCTCGGTCTCCTGGTCGAGCAGGGTGTGTCCGGTGTTGGCGGACACACCCGCGCCGACACCGGCCAGCGCGACGATCAGCAGCACGCTGGTGACGTCCGGGACGAGCCCGGCGGCCAGCAGCGCCACCCCGGTGAAGGCGACCGTCAGGGACAGCAGCCGACGCCGCGAGAGCGTCGGCAGGAAGGCCTGCGCGGTACGGATGCCGACCACGACACCGCCGGTCAGCGCGAGCACCAGCAGCCCGTACAGCACGGGTCCGCCGCCCAGGTCCTTGGCGTGCAGCACGGACACGGCGACGGCGGCGGCGACCGCCGCGGCGATCGCCGCGCAGGCGAACACCAGCACCGGGATCACGCCCGTGCGGCCGGCGTCGACGCCCGCGGCCGTCCTGGGACGGCGCAGACCCTCCAGCGGCGAGCGCGCACGCGGGGTGCGCACGTCGGGCAGCTCCAGGGCGCTCACCACCGACAGCGAGGCCGCGAACAGCCCGGCCGCGACGTACGAGGCGAGGGCCGCCTGGTGCTGGCCGAACCAGGCGATGCCGGCGCCCAGCAGGTTGTTGACGAGGGAAGCGGCGGCCAGCGTGGCGGCCGCGAGGGGGATCGCGACGAAGCTCGTACGCAGCGAGAGGCGGCGCAGCGCGTCCATGTGGTCCGGCAGCGGCCGTACCGTCGCGCCCTCCGGCGGCGGGGCGGGCAGCAGGGCGGGCGCCGCGCCCTCTCGGCACACCGTCCAGAAGCGCTCGGCGACCCCGGTCACGAACACGGTGACCAGCAGGACCGCGAGCGCGTTGTCGGGCGTCCAGTCGATCCACAGCGGCGCGACGATCAGCAGCGCGGCCCGCAGACCGTCGGCGCCGACCATCGTCCAGCGGCGGTCGAGCGGTCCCTGCTGGGACGTCAGCGAGGTCAGCGGGCCGAGGAGCACGGCACCGAAGAGCAGGGTCGCCAGGATGCGTACCGCGAAGACGGTGGCGACGGCGATGGCCACGCCCCGGTAGCCGCCCCCGAAGGAGCCGAAGGCGATCGCCGCCTGGAGGGCGAGGACGACCAGCACGAGGAGCGTGAGGATGTCCCCCACGCCTCCCACGAGCTGGGCGCTCCAGAGCCGCTTGAGCTGCGGCCGGCGCAGCAGGGCGCGGACGGCGCGCTCGCGGGAGTCCGCCACCAGGGCGTCGTCCGGGGCGGTGTGGTTGGCCGTTGGCTGCTCGGCTCTCGTCATGCTTTCAGCCTATCGGGACCCGCCGACAGCCCGAGGCACACGGCCACACGTGCGCACACCCCGACACCAAAGTGATGCCGAGGCGCGCGTTTCGCGAACCCGCGGTGAAGGAGATCCGGAGGCCGGTGCAACCACGGGGCCGGAGGCCGGCGCACCACAGGGCCGGAGGCCGGCGCACCACAGGGCCGAAGGCCGGCGCACCACAGGGCCGAAGGCCGGCGCACCACAGGCGCACCGGCCCGTCCGGTCAGTCCTCCGTGCTCGTCTTCGAAGCCGTCGCCGTCTTCGCGGCGGTCGTCTTCTTCGCGGCGGTCGTCTTCTTCGCCGCCGTGGTCTTCTTGGCGGCCGTCTTCGTCGCGGTGGCCTTCTTGGCCGGAGCCTTCTTCGCGGGCGCCTTCTTGGCCGGGGCCTTCTTCGCCGTCTTCTTGGCGGGACCCTTGGCACGCTTCTCGGCGAGCAGCTCGAAGCCGCGCTCCGGGGTGATCTCCTCGACGCTGTCGCCGGAGCGCAGGGTCGCGTTGGTCTCGCCGTCGGTGACGTACGGCCCGAAGCGGCCGTCCTTGACCACGACCGGCTTCTCGCTGACCGGGTCCACGCCCAGCTCCTTCAGCGGCGGCTTGGCGGCCGCGCGGCCACGCTGCTTGGGCTGGGCGTAGATCGCCTGCGCCTCCTCCAGCGTGATCGTGAAGAGCTGGTCCTCGGTCTGGAGCGACCGCGAGTCCGTGCCCTTCTTCAGGTACGGGCCGTAGCGGCCGTTCTGCGCGGTGATCTCCACGCCGTCCGCGTCCGTGCCGACGACGCGCGGCAGCGACATCAGCTGGAGCGCGTCCTGGAGGGTCACCGTGTCCAGCGACATCGACTTGAAGAGGGAGGCCGTGCGCGGCTTGACCGCGTTCTTGCCGGTCTTCGGGGTGCCCTCGGGGAGCACCTCGGTGACGTACGGCCCGTAGCGGCCGGCCCTGGCGATGATCTGGTGGCCCGTCTCCGGGTCGGCGCCCAGCTCGAAGTCGCCGCTCGGCTTGGCGAGCAGTTCCTCCGCGAAGTCGACGGAGAGCTCGTCCGGCGCCAGGTCGTCCGGCACGTCGGCGCGCTGGTGACCCTCGGCGTCCTTCTCACCGCGCTCGATGTACGGGCCGTAGCGGCCCACCCTGAGCACGATGTCGTTGCCCACGGGGAACGAGGACACCTCGCGGGCGTCGATCGCGCCCAGGTCGGTGACCAGTTCCTTGAGGCCGCCCAGGTGGTCCCCGTCGCCGTTGCCCGCGTCGGCGGCGCCGGTCGCCTCGCCCTCGCCGAAGTAGAACCGCTTCAGCCACGGCACGGCCTGCGCCTCGCCGCGGGCGATGCGGTCGAGGTCGTCCTCCATGCGCGCGGTGAAGTCGTAGTCGACGAGCCGGCCGAAGTGCTTCTCCAGCAGGTTCACCACGGCGAAGGACAGGAAGGACGGCACGAGGGCCGTGCCCTTCTTGAAGACGTAACCGCGGTCGAGGATGGTGCCGAGGATCGACGCGTACGTCGACGGGCGGCCGATCTCGCGCTCTTCGAGCTCCTTGACCAGGCTGGCCTCGGTGTAGCGGGCCGGGGGCTTGGTGGCGTGCCCGTCGACCGTGATCTCCTCGGCCGTGAGCGCGTCGCCCTCGGCGACCTGCGGCAGACGGCGCTCGCGGTCGTCGAGTTCGGCGTTCGGGTCGTCGGCGCCCTCGACGTACGCCTTCAGGAAGCCGTGGAAGGTGATCGTCTTGCCGGAGGCGCTGAACTCGACGTCCCGGCCGTCGGCGGCCGCGCCGGCGATCTTCACCGTGACGGAGTTGCCGACCGCGTCCTTCATCTGCGAGGCGACGGTCCGCTTCCAGATCAGCTCGTAGAGCTTGAACTGGTCGCCGGTCAGACCGGTCTCGGCGGGGGTGCGGAAACGATCGCCCGAGGGGCGGATCGCCTCGTGCGCCTCCTGGGCGTTCTTGACCTTCCCGGCGTACGTGCGCGGCTGCGCCGGCAGATAGTCGGCGCCGTACAGCTGCGTGACCTGGGCGCGGGCGGCCGTGACCGCGGTGTCGCTCAGCGTCGTGGAGTCCGTACGCATGTACGTGATGTAGCCGTTCTCGTACAGCTTCTGCGCGACCTGCATGGTGGCCTTGGCGCCGAAGCCGAGCTTGCGGCTGGCCTCCTGCTGGAGCGTCGTCGTACGGAACGGGGCGTACGGCGAGCGGCGGTACGGCTTGGACTCGACCGACCGGACGGCGAACCGGGTGTTCTCCAGGGCGGCGGCCAGGGCGCGGGCGTTCGCCTCGTCGAGGTGGAGGATGTTCGCGCTCTTGAGCTGGCCCAGGGAGTCGAAGTCGCGGCCCTGCGCGACCCGCCTGCCGTCGACCGACTGGAGGCGGGCGACCAGGGAGGACGGGTCCGAGGGGTCTCCCGCGCGGCCGGTGGCGAAGGTGCCCGTCAGGTCCCAGTACTCGGCGGAGCGGAACGCGATGCGCTCGCGTTCCCGCTCGACGACGAGCCGGGTGGCGACGGACTGGACACGGCCCGCCGACAGTCGCGGCATGACCTTCTTCCACAGGACCGGCGACACCTCGTAGCCGTAGAGGCGGTCGAGGATGCGGCGGGTCTCCTGGGCGTCGACCATGCGCTTGTTCAGGTCGCGCGGGTTGGCCACGGCCTCGCGGATCGCGTCCTTGGTGATCTCGTGGAACACCATGCGCTTGACCGGGACCTTGGGCTTCAGCACTTCGAGGAGGTGCCACGCGATGGCTTCGCCCTCGCGGTCCTCATCGGTGGCCAGGAAGAGTTCGTCGGAGTCCTTCAGCAGGTCCTTGAGCTTCTTGACCTGGGCCTTCTTGTCGGCGTTGACCACGTAGATCGGCTGGAAGTCGTGTTCGACGTCCACTCCGAGGCGGCGGACCTCGCCGGTGTACTTCTCGGGCACCTCCGCGGCGCCGTTGGGGAGGTCGCGGATGTGCCCGACGCTCGCTTCGACGACGTAGCCGGGGCCGAGATAGCCCTTGATCGTCTTCGCCTTGGCAGGCGACTCGACGATGACGAGTCGGCGGCCGCCCTGTGCGGTCTCGCTGGTCGGGGACAACTTCGCTCTTCTCTCCGGTCGACGCTGGGGCCTCCCCAGGCCTACTTCCCGGGGTCGGGTCATGGTGACGCTGCGGAGTGTGACGGTACATCCCGCCCCCGTGTCAAACGGGAAAAGCCCGCAACGGCCACTCGAACGGTAACCCGACTACCGCCATTCCTGCCGCCCGGAGTGTCCACCTGCCCTTTCGGGGCGATCCGGAGTGTGACCTCCCAGTTACTGGCGGAAGCAGGCCGGGGCGGCTATCGGACGCGGGCGATACACCATGCGGCGAGGACCAGCGAGGCCACTGCGGCGAGACCGGCGAGGGTCGCCGATGCGACCGGGTTCACACCGAGGGCGACGGGTTCGCGACGCCTGACGCGGGTCGCGGTCCACACCAGCAACCCGGTTCCGAACAGGGCGAACACCGCTCCGGTGAAGATCGCCGGCCCGCTCTCCATGGTCTGCCGCGCCCCTTTTCCGCGGCCTTCGACGGGCCGCTGCCAGGAGACTGCCACGCGTGGGCGGCGAGCAGAAGAACCCGAGGTGAACGCCGGGCCGACACGACCGTGATCCCGCCATCGCCCCGGGCCGCGCCGGACAGCGTGTCTTTCCGGTCTTCTTCGCGTCCTCGCGTCTTCGCGTCGCCGCGGGAGTCGACGACGTGATGAAGGACGCGGCCAAGTCGTACGGAGACATGGTCGACGGAACCGGGCCGGGGCGCGCCGCCGCGGCCCGCGACGCACACGCGCGCAGGGGCGTCGTCCGAAGCGTCCGGCGCCGGAGCATGTTGGCCGGTTTCACGTCCCGGAGCACCTGGTCCCGGGATCCCCCGGGACCAGGTGCTCCGGTCCCGGGGTCACCGCTGCGGTTCGAGGAAGCCCTGCTCCACCAGCAGACGGATCTGGGCGGGGGTGCGGTCGCGCAGCAGCACCGGGTCCTCGCCGACCAGTTGGGCGATGGCGTCGAGGATGCGGCCCGCGCTCAGCGAGCCGTCGCACACGCCCGCGAAGCCCGCGCCGACCGTGTCCACCTTGGTGGCCCTGCGCATCCCCCGGTGCTGACGCAGCACGACATGTTCCGGGTCCTCGGCGCCGGGCAGCCCCACCTGCTCCTGGACGATCTCGGCGGCGAGCCTGAAGTGGCCGGCGAGCAGGGCGGCGTCGTCGTGCTCCCGCAGGTAGTCGAGGCGGTCGAAGTGCGCCCGGATCGTGTCACCGAGCGGTTGTTCGACGGAGTGCGGCCACTCCTCCACGGTGACGGACGGCTCGGCGGCCGTCCTGCGCAGGGTGATCCAGCCGAAGCCGACGGCCTTCACCTTGCGCGCCTCGAACTCGTCCAGCCAGGCGTCGTAGCGCGCCTGGTACTCGACCGGGTCGCTGCGGTGGTCGCCCGCGTCCCTGAGCCACAGTTCGGCGTACTGCGTGACGTCCTGCACCTCGCGCTGCACGATCCAGGCGTCGCAGCCGCGCGGGACCCACGACCTGAGCCTGTCCTGCCAGTCCTCCCCCTCCACGTGCTGCCAGTTGGCGAGGAACTGCGCGAACCCGCCCTCGTTCAGCCGCTGTCCCGACTGCTGAACGAGCGTGCGGCACAGATCGTCCCCGCCCATCCCGCCGTCGCGGTACGTCAGCCGGGCGCCCGGCGAGATCACGAACGGCGGATTGGAGACGATCAGGTCGTACGTCTCGTCGTCGCGGACCGGGTCGAACAGCGAGCCCTCGCGCAGGTCGGCGGCCGGTGCGCCGGACAGCGCGAGAGTGAGGGCGGTGATGTGCAGGGCGCGCGGGTTGAGGTCGGTCGCCGTCACCCGCGTGGCGTGCCGGGAGGCGTGCAGCGCCTGGATCCCGGAGCCCGTGCCGAGGTCGAGTGCGGAGCGGACGGGGGTACGGACGGTGATGCCGGCGAGGGTCGTGGACGCGCCGCCGACACCGAGGACCACGGCGTCGTCCGCCTGCCGGCCCCGCCCGCCGATGCCGCCCGCGCCGCCGACCGCGCAGCCCAGGTCCGACACGATGAACCAGTCCTCGCCGTCGGGTCCGCCGAACGGCCGTACGTCCACGGTCGCGGCGACCTCGTCCCCGCCTGCGCGCACCAGCCAGCCGCTCTCCAGACACGCCTCGACGGGCAGCACACCCGCCACGCGCGCGTGCGGCACCGGCTGCTGGAGGAGGAACAGCCGGACAAGCGTCTCCAGCGGCGTGTCCCCACGGGTCGCCCGGAGCGCGGGGACGGTCTCGCTGCGTGCCAGCGCCGTGTACGCGGGGGCGCCGAGCAGTTCGAGCAGTCCGTCGGCGGTGAAGGAGGCGCCGAGCAGGGCGTCGCGCAGACCGGCGACGACGTCGAGGCGGTCCGCGGAGGGCAGGGGGATGAGGGTGGAGTCGGTGGAGTTGCTCACGTCCCCATTGTGTCCGCTCCGGATCGCGACCGCTCCGGATCGTGCCCGGAGGCCTCGGCACGCGCGCGTACCGAGGCCTCCGGGCAGGCTTTGAGGCGGATGGGAGCAGGCCGGGTCAGCCCGTCGTCGCCGGCGCCGACGACGACGCGGCGGACTTGCAGCTCGCCTGCTCGGCCATGGCCTTGCCGACGTCACCCGCTTCCAGGTCCTTGAGGGCGCCGTTGCCGTTCTTGCTCAGCTTGTCGAGCTCGGAGGCGACGTCCTTCAGGCCGTCGGCGAACTTGGCCTGGTCCTTCGTGTCGAGCGCGTCGACCTGCTTCTTCAGGGAGGCGTACGACGCCGAGATGTCGTTGAGCTCCTTGACCGCGCCCTGCTGCTTCTGCGCGGCGTTCTTGGCGTCCCCGCTGTCCGGCGCCCCCGCCTGGTCGACGGCGGCACCGATCGCCTTGTAGGCGTCCGACATGTCCTGGAACGCCTGGGAGTCGGTCTTCTGGACGTCCTCCGGCGCGCTGTTGTCCGAAGTCTGCTTCTGGATGGCGGCGTTGGCGGCCGCGATCTTCTTGGCCTGCGGCTGGACGGAGTCGCAGACCTGCTTGGCCCAGGCGCTCAGCTTCGCGCTGCCGCCGTCGTCGCCGCTGCTGCTGCATCCCGACAGCGCCATTGCCAGTACCGCACCGCCGGACAGCGCGGCCGCGAGCTTCTTGTTCACCGGATTGGTCCCTTCCATGGCTCTCGGCCCCGGAACATACACGGCACGCGGACGACAGGGCCTCGACGAATGCCCCTTATGTGCATTGATGCAGCCATTTGCACCAAGTGAGAGAAGGCTCACGAGTGGGGGCGCGAACACGTACAAGGGCGGGCGGCGGCGCGTCGACAC
>NZ_VJZD01000098.1 GCF_009377175.1 Streptomyces adustus | reverse complement strand
GTGGGCACGGGGGCGCCGTACGGGGTGCCCTGTTCCAGGTCCCAGCGGTGCAGCAGGCCGTCGGCGCCGGCCGAGACGAGCAGGGTGCGCCCGTCGAGTTCGGCGTGCGCGAGGGCGGTGACCCAGGAGGTGTGGCCGGGTTCGGGGGCCGTGCGCGGCCGGTCGGGCGGTATGTGCCAGACCCGCAGCGCCGCCTCCAGGCCCGCCGAGACCAGGACGGGTGGCTGTGACGGTGGACGGGCGAGGGCGGTCACCGCACCCATGTGCCCGACGAAGCGGCCCTGTTCCGTGCCGAGCGTGGGATCCCAGATCCTGATCGTGCCGTTGCTGCTCCCGCTCAGCAGCCGCTGCCCGGCCCCCTCGTCGGGCGCCTGCCGTGCCTGCGGCGAGCCGTCCATGGGGGAGAGGGCGTAGACCGGGCCGTCGTGCGCGGTCGCCGACGTCGCCAGCAGGGCGTGCGAGGCGGCGTCGTAGAGACGGACATGTCCGTCCGCACCGCCGGTCACCACGCTCGGGCGGCCGCCGATGACGGTGAGGGTGAGGGCGGTGACGCCGCACGGGTGTCGCAGGTCCGTACCGGCGCTCTCGCCGAGAGGCGCGCACAGGCGGACGGTGTCCTCGTCGTCCGCCACCGCCACGAGAGGGCCGTCCTGTCCCGACAGGCAGGCCAGGGCGGTGGTACGGCCCAGGCCGGCACGCAGTTCCTCGACCGGCAGTTCACCCAACAAATCCCACAGCAGCAGGCGTCCGTCCGCGTCCGCTGTCACGGCCATCGGCCGTCCGACCACGTCCACGCAGGCGAGGGCGCGTACACCGTGTGCGTCGGGGAAGAGCGGGGCGGCCGGCGCCGGCAGCGGCTCCAGGCCCGGCAGGGTGAGCATCTGGGGGACTCCGTCGGCCGCCACCACCAGCACCACCGCCTGCCCGCCGAGCTGGGTGCAGGCCAGGGCCGTGATCTCCCCGCGGGCGAGGTCGAGCGTCGCGCGTACCCGGCCATGGCGGGCGTCCCACACGCGCAGCCGCCCGCTGCGCGTGCCGGTCACGACGTGCGAGGGGCCCGTCGCGGGTGCGGCGAGTGCCGTCACACGGTCGTCGGACAGGGGGAGAGTGAAGGCGTGGGCCGCGCTGATCCTGCTGGCGGTGGCCCACTGCGGTGGCCAGGCCATCGGCACGCCCTGGCCACGCCCGGGCCGGGCCAGACGGTCGGCGAGGGTACGGGCGCCCTGCCGGACGGCGTCGATGGCCAGGATGTGCCGACGGATCTCGTCCGGGGTTCTTCGGTGGACGTGCGCGCTGGTGCGGTAGACGGCGGCGGCGCTGCGGGCCGTTTCGGAGGCGGCGTGGCCCAGTTCGGGATCGAGCCGGTCGGGGTCGGCGTGGACCAGAAACCCCGGATCCGTGCACAACGCGTCGAAGCGGTCCGCGTCGATGGCGTGCTGAGCGAGGTGGCGGCGCAGATAGTCGTCGAGGTGGGCCCAGCGCGGGCCGTCGTCGGTACCCGGTTCGCGGAGCGTGTCCAGCAGGGCGGTGTACACCGCCTGCTCGGCCGTCTCTCCCGCAGCCGATCGGGGGCCGGGCGAGGCCTGGGCGCGCAGTTCGTCCGCGATGCTCTGGTGCAGCAGGCGGTACAGGGCGGTGCCGCGGTCGTCGGCGACGGTGCGCAGGAAGACGCCGAGTTCGTCGAGGAGTTGTACGACTTCCGCGGTCTGGGCCTGAAGGTCGGGCGGTTCGGTGTCGTCGAGCGCATACGAGTCGTCGTCTGCCCCGGGCGGTGAGGAGTCGGCAGGAGTGGCGTCGGTGGTGGGGCGGGGAGTGTCGAACGCGGTGGCGATCGCGGCCACGAGGGCGACGGGCAGACCGTCGCCCTGGGCGAACGCGAGCGCCGTGAGAACCGGACGCAGCAGATGGTGGGTGTGGTCACCGGCGAACTGAAGGTCCAGCAGGCCCGGCAGGTCCCGGGGCACTTGTTCGCCGAGCAGGCGTGCCGTCTCGGGGTCGTCCAAGGCGGGGGCCACGCGCTCCTGGAGAGCGTAGGAGGTGTACAGGGCGGCGATGAGGTGCGGGCCGGTGGCGGGAGCGTGCTCCGGATCGGCCAGGGCATGCGCGGTGGCGGCGGCGAACGCCGCGGCGTGCTCGCCCTGTTCCTGTCCCAGCAGCCGTTCGACGTATGCGCGCAGATCCCCCTCCAGCGCCTCGTGTCCGACGGCGTCCAGGTCGACGAGGTCGTTGTTGCGGCGGGCATCGGCGATCAGCGACAGACAGGGCTCCTCCTCGCGGGCCGCAAGGAGCACCCGGCACAGCGGCAGCCCGTCGGGCCGGTCCAGGGTGGTCAGCGGCTGGAGCAGACCGCGGGCCAGGTCCGCCGGGTCGCGTGCTTCGTCGAGGGCGTCGAGCACCACGACGGGAGGCTCGTCGGCGCGGCGGCTCAGGGCCTCGATCAGGCGGCGAGGATCGGTTTCCGGGCCGTCGGAGGAATCGGTCCACCCCGGACCGGAGGAGCCGGTGCGGCGCACGAGGGAGCGCACCACCTCGGCGAGCGTGCGCTGGCGGGCGTGGACCGGCAGCGGCGGTGGGTGTGCACTCACCTCTTGGCCCAACGGCTCCCACAACGCTCTGGTGCTCTCACGCAGTTCGGGGTGGGCGGCGCACAACAGCACGCCCAGGAGAGCGGACTTGCCGGCTCCCGGACTGCCCGTGACCACCATCAGGCGACTGGTGCCGGGGCCGCCCGCGAGCCACTGTGCGATCCGGTCGACCTCCGCTTTGCGGCCGGTGAACAGCCCTCGCTCCTGGACGGGCCCGACCGGCAAGCCGGCCCTGCCCTGGGCGTGGCGGCGGAAGTGGTAGGGGTCGGCCACCTCGTCCAGCAGCGGGTGGGATGCCATCGGCGCGGCCGGCAGGTGGGCCGGCCGGGCATCGGCGGCACGGTAGCCGGGGTTGGGCAGGAAGGGCAGTTCGGGGCCCATCGTGTCGAGGGCGTTGACGGTGACGCGCTGGGCGAGGCCGTCACGTGCCTCGGTGGTCTTCCGCAACTGCTTGCGTACCTCGTCGGCGAACCAGTGGAAGCCGATGTGCGGGCTGCTCGGGTCGAATTGCAGGCGGCGTTCGGCCAGCGCGGTCAGCACGTCGGCCACGGCCTCGCTGAAGCGACCGTCCACCGCCATCTCCGCCTCGGCCGAAGCCGCAATCACCCAGGCCCTGTTGGACCCGTCGAGCATCCGGCGCAGCTGCCATTCCAGCCGGGCGGCGGCCCCGGCGTGGCACAGGTCCAGCAGGAACAGCACCAGAGGGCGGCCGGGAAAGTCCTCCACGGCGGAGAGCCAGCCCGCCACCGAGCTGCGCGCGGTGTGCATGCTGTCGGAGCCCAGGACGTACAGGCCGGTGGGTCTGAGCACGCCGTGGCTGACGACATGGACGATGAGGATGTCGTCCGCCCCCGACGTGGTGAGCCGCTCGTGCACGGCGTCGCCGAGCTGGTCGGCGGTCGGGCCGTCCGCCCCGTCCTCCGGCGCCAGCCGTTGGCACCGGTAGCCGAAGCAGGGCAGTTCCAGCGCCGAGGCCACCGCAGTCACCCGCTCCGCCGCGAACAGCAAGGGGTCGGGGCCTTCGTCGTCGAGGCCGAACTCGGCGTCGGGCGCGAACCATCGCACTCCCACGCTCAGAGCGCTGCGCACCAGCCCGTCGACGGACGGCTCAGGTGGAGCGGGAGCCGGAGCGGGAGCCGTGGGCGGGTCCGTGCCGGGCGCGGCGGTCATGGTCGGTGCGCTCTCTCCTGGCCTGCGGTCCGCGTCGTCAAACGCTCCAGCAGCAGGGCGAGTTCGCCGACGCCGGGGCCGTCCGCGCCGACCCGTGCCCTGAGCCGCTCGAGCGCCGCCTCGCCCCAGGCGAGGCCGCCGTGCACGTCACCGCAGTCGGCGAGGAGCTGCACCTGGTCGCGCACGGCCTCACGTACGGCCGGGTCGTCGTCGTCCAGGGCGCCCATGGCCTCCAGATGACGGGTCAGCCCCAGGGGGCCTTCGCCGTCATGGACCGTCGACGCCACGCCGGAACGCCAGGTGATGAACGCGGCCCGCGCCACCCGCTGCGCGGCGACGATCTCCGCTGTGCCCATCCGAGTGCGCCGCACCCGTCCCACCGCAGGGGCCAGGAACACGGTCGCCCCGTCGTCGGCCGTCGTGAGCAGCCCGGCGTCCGCGAGGGCGGCCACTGCCCGGTCTGCGGAATGCGGCAGGGCCTGCGCGACGAACCGGGTCGGTACCGGGCCTGCCGCGAGCACCGCGGACAGATCCAGCAACGGCGCGACTTCCGGGCACAGTTGTCGGGCGTGTTCCTGGGCGAGCGCGCATACGTCGGCCACCGGGTCCTCGAGCGGGGCGGCAGGGGGTGCCTCGGGTGCCGGGTCGGCGCCGAGCGCGGTGAGCAGCGCCTCCGGCGTCAGCCGGGACAGCAGACCGGTCGCCATCGCCAGTGCCAGGGGCACGTTGTCGAGCCGGGCCGCGATACGCAGCGCCACCGGCGCGGTGAGTCCACGCACGCGGCTCCGCAGATACCGGATGCCGGTGGCCCGCTTGAACGGGGGCACGGGCAACAGGACGTACCCGTTCGTCCAGTCGGCGCCGGCGGAGGTGACGAGCAAGGTTCCCGGGCCGTCGGGCAGTGGCGCGGGGAGGTCGTCCGGCGTGGCTCCGTCGACGACCAGGAGCCAGGTCGCGGTGGTCTGTGCCGCGGTGGCCCGCAGCAGGGCGGGCAACTCGGGGCCCGCGCAGGGCCGGCCGCCCGTCACCCAGGCCACATGGTCGTAGGCATGCCCGTACACCTGCACGTACCGTGCGGCCGTCGCGGTGGCGCCGCCGCCCTCGCGTGCGGTGAGGACCACGCCGGTGCCCGGCTCGCCGAACGCGCTCTCGTGGATCTCGGCGAGGAAATCGTCGCGGTCCAGCAGTTCTCCGGCCGGCGGTACGACCCCGGTGACGGAGGGCGTCTGCGCGCCCGGTGCCGTCCGCGGTCCGGCGGAGGGCATACCGGTCGACTCGGCCCAGTCGGTCTCCTGCAACTGCCGGGCCAGCGGATCGTAGCGATCGCTCAGACGGCGCAGGGCCTGCGCGGTGACGGTGGCGAAGGGGCGTACCGAGCGGGCCGCGGCGACCGCGGTCGCCTCTCCGTCCAGGAGCGCCGTGAAGTCGCTGGTGGGTACACCGGAGCGGTGGAGGCCGTCGAACAGCCACCCCGTGACGACGGAGAGGGTGTGCAGAACCTGGGAGCCCGGCGTCATGCCCAGCAGCACGTCCCGGACACCGGGACGGAAGTCGAACTGGACGGGCAGTACGTCGTGCGCGGAGGCGTCCATGGTGTCGGCGTCGTCGGCGCGGGTGACCAGGCCGGTGAAGAGGACCTCGGTGAGGACGGACGGGCGGGAGTCCCCGCACACCGCCTGCTGCACCAGTCGCATCACCGGCGGGCTCAGCGGTACGGCGGCCAGGTGCAGCGCGAGCCGCATCGCCAGCGGGTGGGCATGCAGGGCGAATTCGCGGACCAGTTCCTCCGCGGTCGTCGCCACCGGGGCGGCGGGGAGCGGTGGAGCGGACGTCTCGGCTCCCGGATGGTCGGGGACCACGGTGGCCAGGGTGTCCCATGTGGAGGTCTCGCCGCTGACCAGGGCGGCCCACGGGCCGAGCCAGCGCGGGTCGAGTTCCAGCACGGGTACGGCCATACCGGGTGTCGTCGGCCGGTGGCTGTCGAGCGGGGTGACGCGCAGGCCGATGTTGGGCACACCGGGCGTGTCGGAACCCAGTCGCACCTCGTGGACGCTCAGCGCACTGCGTTTCCACAGCCGCCGCGGCAGCAGTTGGACCAGGGCGACCGGTCCGGACCGCCCCCAGGTGCGCAGCAGCCGGCCCAGGGTTCCGTCGGCCCAGGACGGGCTGACACAGTCGGAGGCCACCAGCACGACACGACGCCCGGTGGGGTCGACGATCTCCAGGGGGCTGCGGTCACCGAGACGCTCGCCGGCTCCCGCCGTGGGCGGACGCAGCACGATGCCGTGCGAGGCGATCTCCTCGGTCGGCAGAAGCCAGTGCTGCACGGACCTGAACGCCCCGACGCTGCCCAGCAGAGACAGGAACTCCTGGATCGTCTCGCGCCAGAGCGTCATGGACACCGAGTCGTCCACGACCAGCACCAGATCCAGCCAGCGGCTGGGCGCCGGACGCAGCACGGGAGACCACTGGGCGGTCTCGACGATGCCCTCCACCGTGGCCTCCTCGTCCAGCACGGTCGCGGTCCGCGAAGGGACCCTGCGGGTCAGCGGCCGCAGGGAGCGGGCGAGCGCAGCCCGCTGCGGCAACGCGGCCGGTGCCCTCAGCCGTACCGCCCCACTCCCCGCGTCCCCGGGCGAGGGCCGTGGCTCGGGCAGGTACAGCAGCCCGTTGCGCGGACCCGGCCCGGTGGAGGGTACGAGCGGGCGTGGCCCCGCGGAGCCGGGCACCGGCGGAGGCTCTTCCCACAGCGAACCGTCGGCCGCCTCGGACACGCTGTCCGGCGTGGTCACGACGGCGGTGCCCTCGGAGGATCCGAGCGGGGGAGCCGACGGGCCCAGACGCTCCGCCAGCCACAGCGCGTCCGCCAGTTGTACGGCCTCGGGGGTCTCCCCGAGGCTACGCAGCAGCTCGGCGAGTTCCCTGATCATGTGCCCGGCCCGAGCGGTCTGAGCAAGAGATGGACCAGTTCGTCGCGGTCCGTGCCGGTTCCGTCGCCGAGGGAGAGATAGATGGCGTTGAGGAGCTGGTCGGTGGAGAGCATTCCCCCCTCGGCCCGGCGGCGCAGGAACGTCTCGATCAGTTGATGGGCGCGGTCGGTCGCCTCCCGGCCCAGATGAGCCTCGACGATACGGGTGAGCTTCTCCACGTCCGGTTCGGGCAACTCCAGTTGGATGCACCGGCGCAGGAACGCCGGCGGGAAGTCGCGCTCGCCGTTGCTGGTCACGACCACGAACGGGAACTCGGTGCACTGCACCTGCCCTCGTACGATCTCCGCGAAGCCGCCGGGATCGTGCGTCAGGACGTGCACCGTGGGCTCCCGGGCCAGGCGAACCAGCTCGGGGATCTCGAACTGCCCTTCCTCGAAGACATGAAGCAGGTCGTTGGGCAGGTCGATGTCGCTCTTGTCGAGCTCGTCGATCACCAGTACCCGTGGGCGCTCGGACGGAAGCAGCGCTGTGCCGAGCGGTCCGAGCCGCAGGTACGTCCCGATGTCGGAGCGTTCTTCCGAGCCCGAGGAGAACTCGCCGTACGCCTGGGGCGCGACGGAGGCGAGGCGGCCGGCCTCCCGGAGACGCCCGATCGCGTCGTACGTGTACAGGCCGTCCTTGAGCGTCACGCGGCTGGTGACCGGCCACGTGAGCACCCGACCGAGCCCGAGTTCCAGCGCCACGTGATGGGCGAGGGTGGATTTGCCGGTGCCGGGCCTGCCCGTGACCAGCAGGGGACGGCGCAGCAGCAGAGCCGCGTTGACGGCTTCGACCGTGTTCCGGTCCGATTGGTAGACGCGTGCCCGTGACGTGGGCCGGTCGAGGGTCTCGCCGAGGGGTTCGCCGCGGGTCATGGCGCGCCACGGCGGCGGCGGGGGCAGATGGTCGATCCTGCTGTGGGGTTCGCCGTGGCCTTGGTATATACGCCCGTTGTACACGTCTTCCCGTTCCTTCCGGCCTGCCGTCCGGCTGGCGTCATCGGGTACTACGGCCATCGCAGTGCGGTTCCGGCCCCCACGGTGCGGGTCGGATCGTCCCACAGGAGAGCGATATGCCGGGCCCAGTCCAGTTCCGTCGTCTCGGATGCTTCAGAGCGCAATGACCGCATTCGTTCCGGCAGTTGATCGGACCTGCCGCGGTGGAACAGTTCCCGCGCGAACCGTTGGAAGGCTCCGCGGGGTGTGCGGTGGGCCGGTCCCGTCTGTCGGCTCCAGACCGCCACCGGCACACCCGCGTCGAGCACCGCGCCGAGCGCGTCCGCCGTGCCGAGGCGTGAACGGTCCTCCCCCTCCGGCGGCTCGACGACCGCGGCGCAGGCGGAGTACGGCACGGCCGGAGAGTCGTACGCGTACGGCGACCGGCCGGGATTCAGCCAGAGCACTTCTCGCTCCGACAGCACATCGGCACGGTCGAAGGCCCTCCAGCGCCGTGACCACTGCTCACGGGCCGAGGGGTCGGTAGCGCGTTCGAGATCGCGGACGACGACGGCACAGTCGGTGCCGAGGGTGGCCCCCGGGCGGCGTGCCACCGACGGCTGTCCGTTCGTCACCCACTGGTCCACGGGAAGGCTCAGCAGCAACCGCGGCAGCATGAACTCCACGCGCTGCGGCGGGTGGCCACCGGTGAAGTCCCGTACGACATGCATGAACTCGTCCAGCATGGAGGGGATCTCGGACAGCGGTCGGGGCCTGTCCTCACGTACCAGCGGCAGCCATGCGTCCTGGTCGTATCCCAGCCAGGCCGACAGCAGACAGGAGTTGTCGCCGGGAAGATAGGGTTCGAGGCTGAGTACGAGGAGGGCGTCCTCGGTCGCGGGACCGCGCGGTTCGTGGTCCGGCGGGGGCGGGAGAGGAAGCCCCAGACGTCCGGCGAGCATCGTGTGCCAGCGGTGCACCGCGGCGCGCGCCTGTTCCGGCAGACGGTCACCCACGACCAGTCGCCGGGTGAAGCGCAGGACGCGGGACTCCTCGCCCCGGGGTGCCGGCAAGTCCTCCAGAACAGCCAGGGCTTCGCCCGGACCGTCCGGCAGACGTTCGACGACAGGGCTTGCCGCCCCCAGATAGGCCGCGAGCCAGGGCCTGCCCTCCACGGAGTCGAGGATCGACACCAACTGGCGCCGCTCGGTGTCCTGCAACTCCGGCGGCAGGGAGAGCGCGTGGACGAGCCGCCGGAACCGCTCCACTGCGGGGGTGCCGCCTTCGAACACCTCGAGTACGTCGGCCAGGGAGGTGAGCCCGCCGGGAATACGCAAGCAGGCCTGCACAATGGCAAGGGCCTCCATCCGTGCGACCGGGTAACGCGGAATCTGCGCAGCGATCCGGGGCCCCAGTTCGTCGATGATGACCCCACGGGTGGGGTCGTCAGAAAAGCTGGTCAAGGTGGTCAGGATCTCGGTCAGCTCGCCCAACGCCCCCCGCGCAGCAGGCTCTGGCATGAACAGCCCCATACCGCCCCTATGGTGAGTGCGGACCGCCCGGTCATGGACGGGCCAATTCTAGAGAGCAAAGCCGACGTTCGTGTCTGATCGACAGTTTCATCGAGTACCCGTCCGTCGCAGGCAGACGCGGGGCGAGATCTGCCCGGGCGGCGTCGGCACCGGAACACGGAGTCGGCCGAGGACCTCGCCGAGCAGCTGCGCATTGCGCCGGCCAACGCGCTCTGGGTCTGGTGCAGGCGCATCAGCCGGGAGGAAGCGGTCTTCCGGGCCGACGTCGACGTCGATGAGAACCGCGCCCCCGCCGGTTCCCACGGCGGCCGGCCGCCGCACGAATGGTTAAGACGACTCAGAGAGTGCGCTGCATGCACACCAGTTGCTTGCGCTCATCCCATGACTGGGTGACGGTGAAGCCGAGTCGTTCGTACAGAGCAATGGCCCCGGTCCGCCATTCCCACACCGAGAGCCGGACGGTGTGCACGCCATGATTGGCAGCATCACTGAGCGCAGTGCCGAGCAAGGCGGACGCAACGCCCCGGCCACGGGACTCGGGGGCGGTCCAGAGCCTCTTGATCTCTGACTGCCCATGGGTCGGGGAGGTCACCACCAGGCACCCCCCAGTAGCGTTCTCCAGGAAAGCCACCAGTACGACGTCGTCGGCGAATGCGGTCCGGGGGTCGGTGATCTCTGCCCGGTAGCGGTCCGGCAGACCGTTTACGTCGGCCACCGGTTCGCCCTTCTCGGCCTCCGTCCGAAGATGGTAGGCGGCCAGCAGCGCGGCCAGGTCATCCTCGATCGGTGGGGTCTCGCCTGGCCAGCGAACGATGGCAACCTCGTGATCAGTCATGACTCCAGCATCACTCACCCGGCAAAGGTCCGGGCTCCCCGTGGACACTTTCGATGCACGCCCTACAGACCCAGGTCCACTGCCAGGCAGGAGTAGTGGGACCACGCGCCGGCCGGGTCGTATGCGGCGGCCGCGGCGTCTGCCGGGACGGCCGGCTTTTCCACGACCATGTCCTCGAAGCGTATGCGTTGAGGCAGGTGGCCGAACCGCTCCTGTCGCGCCTGTGCGGCACCGTCGGTCGCGCTGTGTGACGTGTCCATGATCGATCCTTCGTCATCGGGTGACTGCCGGCCGGTGAGTACTTCCGGCGGCAAGCGACGCTCCAGCGGGGAGACCGAGCTGACAGGTCCCCTGTCGTACCAGTCGTCACCGGCCGCCGTGCATGGGAGAGCAATGTGGGTCGGGGCCGTATTCCGTGGGTCGTGATGTGCGGCTCTGGGCCGGGCCAAGACGACGTTGCATTCTCAGCAGCGGGGGAGGACGCTGTTCGCCGTCGAGCAGGGCGGCGGTGACTGTGTCCCGGGCCATCCGCTGTCCGGGCGGGCTGCCACTGCGCGGCCCACGGGGCTGCCGCAGGCATTCGCGCAGTTCGAGATCACCGACTGGACGGTGATCGAACACGACCGTCCGGCCCGGTGCCCATGGTCCTGGTGCGCCGGAGCCGCGGTCGGCCCGCCGGCGCCGGGCAGGACGGCGGACGTCCTGTGGCGTCGGCCGGGTGACCGGTGACTGGCCGTGATCGGCCATCCGAGGGCGAGCGCAATCGTGCCCCGGGAATCACAGGGGAGCGGCGATCGGAATCCTGCGCCGGGCCGCCGGGCCGCCGGGCCGCTGGGCCGCTGGGCCGCTGGGCCGCCGGTCGGACGGGCCGCTGGGCCGCCGGTGCCGCCCCGGCGGCCCCGCCACAGGACCTCCTGGACGGTGATTCCGGGCGGCCCGCTGGCGGTCGGTTTTTGGCGCCCTTCACGTCTCATCCGACTTCCGCTCGGTTCGGGCAGCGGAAGCCGCCTCGGTGTCTGCGCCGGAGGGGCCCCTGTGGCCTCGTCCATGGCGCGGGCGCCCACCGGTTCAATTCGGAACCTGCCGTGGTGCCTGCGGATCACTCTGGAATTCGTCACGGTGCTGGCGCACCCACACGTCCACGGGTGTGGCCGGGCGGCCGGTCAGCGTCTGGACCTCGTCGGTGCAGCGGTCGTACCGGTTCTCGCGGTGCAGCCGGGCCATGGTGGCCAGGTGCTGCTGGACATGGGCATCCAGGCCCACCGCTTCCAGCTGAGCGGCCCAGGCTTCGAGGGTGAGGGGCTCGGCTGCCACCGGCTGCTCCAGACCCCGGCCGAAGGCGTCCGCGAGTTGCGGCAGGGCCATGGACCGGGGGCCGGTCAGCTCGTAGACCGGGCCCGTGTGCGTGCTGGGCGCGAGCAGGACGGCCGTGACCGAGGCGGCGACGTCATCGGCGGCGACAGGTGAGGTGCGGCCCGTGCCGAACGGCAGTGCCAGCACGCCGCGTTCGCGCAGGCCCGGAGCGACGATCTCGTTGAACAGCGGGTTCTCCAGGAACACGGTGGGCCGCATGTGGACCACGGGAACCCCGGACCAGTCGAGGACGTGCTCGGCAAGGAAGTGGAGCCGCTGCTGCCGGGACTCCGCGGTGCTGGTGGCGGTCATCTGCGAGACGGTCATCTGCGACATGTTCACCACCACCTCCACCCCGGGCGAGGACCGGGCGGCCAACGCCCACACCGTGGTGGCCTCCAGGTACCGCTCGGACACGCCCATGCTGAAGAACACCCGGTTCGAGCCGTCCAGGACCTCGGCGGCGTGCCCGGGATCGGTCAGGTCACCGGCGATCACCTCGGCGCCCAGCTCCCGCAACTGCCGGGAGCGCTCGTCCTCGCGGTGCACGGTCGCCCGCACCCTTTGACCGCCCTCCAGCAGCATCTGGACGACGGTGCGGGCCACGCCTCCCACCCCGCCCCCAGCGGCAGCGGTCACGACATACAGCGGCGTTTGCCCCATCGGTGCCTCCTTGATCGTGCGCGCGTCACGCGGGAGCCGGCGAGATCCCGCAACGGCGCGCTGCTGAGCGAACGCATGCGCGTCGCCCGTCCTGCCGGAGATGTCCCCGCGCCGATTCCCGGTCAGGCGCAGTGCACCGAACCCTCACCTGAATACGTGATCCGCCGCGGCCCCGGGCCGGCTCAGGACGTGCCGGAAACCAGGCCGATCCGGTAGGCGAGGACGACGGCCTGTACGCGGTCACGCAGGTCGAGTTTGGTCAGGATCCGCGACACGTAGGTCTTGACCGTCTCCGGTGTGATGAACATGGCCGCGGCGATCTCGGCGTTCGACAGCCCCTCGGCGATCAGCCGGAGCGCCTCCAGTTCGCGGACGGTCAGCGCGCTCACGACTTCGTCCCTGGCCGGCCGGGAGGTGTCCGCCGGGCGCAGTCGTTCGGCGAAGTGGCCGATGAGGTGGCGGGTGACGGCCGGTGCGAGCAGCGCCTCGCCCCGGGCGACCGTGCGGATCCCGCTCACCAGCTCCACTGGGGGTGAGTCCTTGAGGAGGAAGCCGCTCGCTCCGGCCCGGAACGCCTCGTAGACGTAGGCGTCGACGTTGAAGGTGGTGACGACCAGGACCTTCGGTGGCGCCTCGACATCGGGTCCGGCCAGCCGACGGGTGGCCTCGATGCCGTCGAGCAGGGGCATCCGGATGTCCATCACGACGACGTCGGGGCGCAGTTGCCGCGCGGCCTCCACTGCCGCGTGCCCGTTCTCGGCCTCCCCGACGACCTCCAGGTCGGGCTGGGCGGAAAAGATGGTGACATAGCCGGTCCGCACCAACTCCTGGTCGTCGCAGACGAGTACGCGGATCGGCGGTGGTGCATCAGACACGGGTCACTCCTGCGCGGGCTGGACGGGGATCAGGGCACGGACACGGAACCTGCCGTCCGGCAGGGGTCCGGCCACCAGTTCACCATCGAGCCTTCGCACCCGTGACCGCAGCCCGGTCAGCCCTCGTCCGCCGCCACGGCCCACCGCTCGGGCGGCGGGTGCGGACGTCGAGGAGGGCCCGGATCCTTCGGTGGCCACCTCGATCTCGATGTGCTCGTCGCCGTGCTGGACCAGGACCTGTGTCCGCTGCCCGACCGCGTGCTTCATCGCGTTGGTGAGCGCCTCCTGCACCACGCGGTATGCGACCAGTTCCACCTCCACCCTCTGCGCCCGCCGCTCGCCCCGTTCGGTGAACTCGACGGGCTGGCCCGACCTTCGGGCCTGCGCGACCAGGTCCCCCACCTTTCCCAGGGCGGGTGCCCGGTCCGCGGCTGCGGACGCGCTCTGGCCGGTCGCCTCCAGCACACCGAGCAGGTACCGCAGCTCGGTGAGGGCCCGGCGACCGGTGTCGCTGACAGCCGTCAGACTGTCGACGGCGCGCTCCGGCGCGGACGTGAGCAGGACCTGCGCGGCGTCGGACTGGACCACCATGGCCGTCACATGGTGGGTCACCACATCGTGCAGTTCACGAGCGATATGTGCGCGCTCAGCGGCCGCGGCCACCTCCGCGGCCAGCCGCCGCCGCTCGGCCTCCTCGGCACGGCGCCTGCGTATGCCGCTTCCCAGCAGCCAGAGCCCCGCCAGAACCACAAAGAACGCGACGAAGTCCGGGACCCGCGTCGGTGAGCCGAGGCGGTGCAGGACGACCGCCAGTACGGCGTAGCCCGCGCCCGACGTGGCGGCGAGAGCGCGGCGGAAGGAGACCTGGTGGGCTCCGGCAGAGTACAGGGCCGCGTAGAGCCCGACACTTCCGAACGTCGCCGGACAGCCAAGAGCCTGATGCACCGCGAAGGCGCATCCGACAGCGACGAGACAGACCGCGGGCCACCGAGTGCGTAACGCCAGCGGCAGGGTCTGTGTCAGGGTCAGCCCGATGGCCAAGGGGCTCGGCGGATGTTCGGACAGGTCGCCGATCTGCGCCCCGATCTGTGACAGGGTCGGCACGAAGGCCAGCACCGTGAGAACCAGCGCGAAAGCACTGTCCTTCACGAATTGCTGACCTCCTGTCACCCACCCGAGCGGCCTCCGCGGCAGCGGAAGTCTCCGAGACCACCCGGGCATCATCACTGCTGTCTCCGTTCCGTTCCGGTCGGCTGTGGGCGGTGCCACGCGCAGAGCTCAGCGGGCGGCGCGCTGCCGGGGCAGCAGACCGCCCCGCCGGTGGGCGCGGACGAACATCGGGACCGCCAGCGCCACACTGATGAGGACGGTAACGATCGAAGCCTCCAGACCGAAACTTCCGCCGGTCAGCAGGCCCGAACCGCTGACGTGCACGGACAGCAGCCCCCTTTCGGTGTTGCCCGAGACCGGGATGCCGAGCAGCTGCTCGGCGGCGTTCCAGGCGAAGTGCATACCCACGACGAACCAGATGCTGCGCCGCCACAGGAACGCCGCTCCGAGCAGCGCGCCCGCCTCCAGGGCGATCGCCAGCCCACTCCATGCATCGGCCCCGGGGTTCGCCAGGTGCGCGGCACCGAAGAGCAGCGCGGTGATCGCGACGGCGGCACGGCTGCCGAACAGCCGCTCCAGGGCCTGTAGGGCGAGGCCGCGGAACATCAGCTCCTCCGTGACCGCCGCGCCCGCCTGCACAGCGATCGCGGACGCCACGACGGAGAAGAACCCGTTTCCGGCCCAGGAGAACGAGTAGCCTCCGAACGCCGCGATCAGGAGGGTGGACACGACGATGAAGCCCAGGCCGATCCCGCCGCCGAGCATCGCCTCCCGCACGGCCCCGCGCCGGGCGATCTCCGTCGTCGGCCGTCGCGCGACGAAGCGCAGGACTGCCCAGTACACGACCAGCGCGACGGCGGCTCCCAGCACCGGCACCGGTCCGGGTCCGGTCGCGGTCGCGCTGGAGACCGCCCCCACGCCGACGATTCCGATCAGCATCCAGCCGAGCGGCGAGCGGCAGATCCGGCCGACGCGGCCACCGCTGGAAACGGAGACGTCCGCGAGCCGGTCGCGGTCCGCCTCGTGGTGCGTGGTCGATGGCGTGTCCATCATGGCCTCCCCCTGGTATCCGGCCGCCCGTGCGGCGACCCGACAACCACGCTAGGAACTCCGCGACATCCGCGATTCACCCGCGGGCGGACGACCCCGGTAGCTCTCACGGGGGATGCATTCCCGCCCCGGCCGTGCCCTCGCCGCGCATCCCCTGCCCTGCCCGACCGGCGACAGCGCAACGCCCGTCGTTCCAGGTACCAGCCCTGGGCGACGCGCGGTGCGCGACTCCCTCTGCGTATGAGGCCTGTCCTGCGCTCGACATGTCTGCGCGGACTTCCCACTACGCGAGCGACACCCTGCCCGCCGCGGCGTTGGATGTGGTGGTGATCGGCGACGGTGCCGCGGGCCTGAACGGCGCCGCTCTGCCACGGCTCCACAGAAGTTGAGCCGGAACCGGAGAGCGGACAGCGGTTGTTCACGACGTCGGGCGGCCTTGGGGTTGTGCGATGTTCGAAGTCCACGGCAAGTGACAGCGCATGGCTCGGCGTCAGACGGATTCAGTGGGCGAAGACCGTGCTGGCGAGGATCACGTGGGTGGCCGTGCCGCCGAGGATGCTCAGCAGTGCGTTGCGACGCCATAGGTGCAGGCCGATCGTGACGGCCAGGGCCGCGAGCGGCGCCGTTGCGCGGGCTTCGGTCACGGGCAGGCCGTGCAGGCAGTAGACGACCAGGATCACCATGACGCCGGCGGGCATCCGGGTGCTGAGGTACTGCACGGTGCCGCTTTCGCGCAGGGGTGTGAGGACGGCGAAGGGCAGGGCGCGCAGAGTCCAGGTGACGGTGGCGGCGACGAGGACGGCGGCGATGGCGTAGCGGGTGTCAGGCATGGCGGGGCTTCCTCGACGTGGTGAGGTGGCGGGCCAGGAGAGCGGCGGTGAACAGGGTGAAGGCGGCCAGGAGCATCTGGCCGGGGAAGAGGAGGCGGGCGGCCAGGGCGCTGAGCACGGCCACGACGGGGGTGGGCACGTCGCCCCGCAGGTCCCGGACGGCGTCGAGGGCGAGGACGGTGAACAGGGCGGTCAGGGCGAAGTCCAGACCGGTGACACCGTCGGGGATGAGGGAGCCGAGCAGAGCGCCGACGGTGGAGCTGGTCGCCCAGTACAGGTGCAGGAAGAACTGCAGCCACAGGATGCGGCGGCTGGACCAGGTGCGGGCCTGTTCGCCGGTGGCCAGGGCGTACGCCTCGTCGCACATCGCGTAGGTGCTGTACGCCTTGCCGATTCGGCCCTTCACGCGGTGCAGGGGAAAGGACAGCGTATAGAAGACGTGCCGGACGTTCACCAGCAACGCGGAGACCGCGATCGCCGCGAGCGGGGCGGAGGCGGTGACCATGCCGATGAGCAGGAACTCGAACGATCCGCCGAAGACGAGTACCGCGGACAGCCCAGCCCACCACCAGTCCAGCCCCGACTGCGTCACCAGCGCCCCGAATGCGAGACCGAGCGGCAGGAATCCCAGCCCGACGCCGGCGGAGTCCTTCAACGCCGCGCGTGCCTCGGACCGCGTCGAGCGCGGAGGGGCGGGAACAGGCCGAGGCCGACCCTCGGTGACGACAGGAGGTATGTCCATGTGTGAAATTTTAGGACGAATCGCACCTCATATGGTTGCCACTTATCACCTTATGATCACGTCATGAGCAACGAAATTACCTTGGATGCGATCGACCGCGACATTATATTTCGCCTGAGCCAGGACGGGCGGCTGACGAACGTGGAGCTGGCCAAGCGCGTCGGCCTGACACCGCCGCCGTGCCTCCGCCGGGTCAAGCGGCTGGAAGAGGCCGGCGTCATCACCGGATACCGGGCGGTCATCAACCCCCAGGCCCTGGGCCGAGACCTGGAGGTCCTCATCGACGTCGAGATCTACGCCCAGGACCGCAAGAGCTTCGAGGACTTCGAGGACACCGTGGCCTCCTACGGCGAGGTCATCGAATTCCGCCGCATGTACGGGCGGCCCGACTACTTCGTCCGGGTCGCGGTCGCCGACCACGCAGCCTATGAAGCCTTCCTCACCGAGAAGCTCAGCGGCCTGCCCGCCGTACTCCGCCTCGAATCCCACCTGACCATGAAGAAGATCAAGACCAACGAGTAGGGCGACACGAAACCCACGGCCCCGCCAGGGTCCGGGAACACGCCCCACCTCGAGATGAGGGTGCTGGTGCTGGCCCGGTTCGTGAACATGTCGATTCGGAGGTCGGCGCCCGCTAGTTCTTCTGCACAGTGCGGGTGACGCCCGCGATGATGGCGGTCGTCAGTACCCAGCCGAAGGCGATCAGCAGGTAGGCCAGCCACTGGAGGCTGCCGTTCGACCAGTACCAGGCCGTGCGTTGGCCCAGACCGCCGATAGGGATCAAGAGGTCGAGGGTGTAGACGAAGGGCTGGAACGGTGCGCCTTCGCCTTTCTGAACCGGCTTGGGGGTGCCGGCGCTGAAGGACAGCGTGCCCAGCAAGGTCAAGGCGAGCAGCCAGACGCCGGCGAGCCAGGGGCGGTATCCGTAGCCGACGGTCGTGTCGAGCAGGTGCCCCCATACGCGTGCTGCTGGGTGCAGAGTCCGGCGCCGGTGGCGCTGCTTGGCCACAAGCACGCGGCGGGCGTCGTCATCGTGGCCGGCCTTCCGGTACCAGCTCGCCAACTGCTCGTAGGGCTGGGGGCTGTAGCCAGGGCTGCGTCGTATCCACGCCACCCGGTGGGCGACGGAGTCCCGCTGCCCCACTGCCTCCCGTCGGTCGCCTGCTTCGCCCATCTTGATGGAGCCGTAGACGAAGCCGTCCAGCTCCACCGCTTCCGGCCAGCTGTGCTCGCTGTCATGGAGGTGGGACACCTGCGCGCCGCGCAGGTCCACGGTGCCGGACGGCGGATGGGCGACAGTGAAGTCGAAGTCGACGGTCTGCATCCGTGGGGCCACCAGCGACGGGCCGTGACCGTCGAGTGGTCCGTTGAGGACGGCTCCTGCAAAGGTCAGGCTGTCCGAGATCCGGGCACCCCGCAGCCGTACGGTCCCGTTCGCGGTGAACCCGCCGGAGAGATCGATCGTCGAGGCCGCGGCGTTGTCCAGCGCGAGGGCCACTCCACGCTCGGAGGGGCCCTCCAGGCGAGCGCCCTTCATGAACAGTCCGCCCGGCAACTGAGCACCCAGCAAACGTACTTCACCTCGCGCCACGAACCCACGGTTGCAGAAGACGCCTCCCTCCATGACCAGGCCGCCGGCGGCCACTGCCCATCCGCCCGGCGCGTTGATCTCGGCCCCGCTGAGGAGGACGCCACCGCTGATCCGGGCGTCGGTCAGGGACAGGGCAGTTCTGACGTGGTTGAAAGGCGAGAAATCGAGGCTCTCCACCACCGAGCGCCGCAGGTCGAGGACTCCCTCGATCCGGGCCGCATCGGCTTCGATGCCCGGGACCCGGCTGCCCGAGATCACGACCGTATGTGCCGACGCACCAAGAAGGTCCACAGGCTCCTCGAGCCAGCAGCCATCCAGCCATAAGGCATGAACGATCTGCGCGCCGGCCAGATTGAGGCGCCCGGATATCCGCGCCCCGGCGAGTCTCAGGCATGCCACGGCGCCCGGCTGTGTGGCGTTCGCACCCAGGAGGAGCGCCGCGATCACGGCAGCCCGAACCCTCCGCTCGGGACCCCATCGCCCGCCCTCGTCTACTCGATCCTCCTCGGGCGATCCCGTGCGCAGGTCCAGGCGAAGTCCCTCGGGGAACGCGTCCCACAACTCCCGCTCCGGGAAGGTCAACTCGTCGTATGAGAGCACCCGTGCAGCGTAGTGATTCCCTACGTGCTTGCCTTGCCTGACCGCGGAGCGGAGGTGGTCCCTTCTGTTTTACTGCTCGTCTCGGAATGAGTTGAGCTCGGGCCTTGCGCTCGGCGATCTTGGTCGGCAGGGTGTCCGCTTGCGTGCTGATCCTGTTCAGGGCGACCTGTGGCAGCGGGTGGCCCTGCTGCTGCCACCCGCTCTCTCGGCGGGTGCCTACTTTCCTGCGGTCTGCTGCTTGCGCAGTGACGAGAACGCGGCCCGGAGTTCGTCCGTGAAGATGTTCGGGACCTCCCAGGCCGCGAAGTGGCCGCCGCTGCGTGCCTCGTGGAAGTAGAAGAGGTCGTGGTAGGCGCGTGACGCCCAGCTGCGTGGGGCCTGGTAGATCTCGCCGGGGAACACCGTGATGGCGGCCGGGAGGGATACCGAAACGGCGTTGAAGTTGTTGGCGTTGTTCTCCCAGTAGAGCCGCGACGAGGAGACCGCTGTGTTCGTCACCCAGTAGAGGGTGATGTCGTTGAGCATTTCGTCCTTGGTGAGCACACGTTCGGGGTGGCCGCCGCTGTATGTCCATGCCGCGAATTTGTCGTACATCCAGGCGGCAAGCCCGGCGGGCGAGTCCGTCAGTCCGTATCCCTCGGTCTGAGGGCGGGTGACCATCATGGCCGAGTAGCCGGATCCGGTCTTGTAGAAATCGGCGAGCTTGTTGTAAGCCGCCTTTTCGTCGGGGCCGAGACCGGCCGGCACCGGGTCTCCGCAGGCGAGCTTCTTCGCGATGTCCGGGGGCACGGTGGCCGGGAAGTTGACGTGGATCCCGAGAAGTCCCGGCGGTCGCTGTACGGCCATTTTGTCCGAAATTACGGCGCCCCAGTCGCCGCCTTGGGAGACGTAGTGCTTGTACCCCAGGCGGTCCATCAGCACGGCCCAGGCGCGCGCGATGCGGTCCGGGTTCCATCCGGTGGTCGTCGGCCGCTCCGAGAATCCGTAGCCGGGCATCGACGGGATGACGAGGTGGAAGGCGTCCTCGGCGCGTCCTCCGTGGGCCGTGGGGTCGCTGAGCGGCCCGATGACCTTCAGGAACTCCAGGATGGAGCCGGGCCAGCCGTGGGTCAGGATGATCGGGAGGGCGTTCGGGTGGCGTGAGCGAACGTGGATGAAATGTATGTCCAGGCCGTCGATCTCGGTCATGTACTGCGGCAGGGAATTGAGCGTCTCTTCGATGTTCCGCCAGTTGTACTTCGTGCCCCAGTATTGGGCGAGTTCCTTCATCGTGGCGAGTTGGACGCCTTGGGAGCTGTCGTGGACCGTTTCTCGGTCGGGCCAGCGCGTCGCCATGATCCGACGGCGCAGATCTGTCAGGTCCTGCTGTGGAATGTTCACGCGGAAGGGACGGACGCTCTGCCGCTCACCCGCCGAGACCGGCTTGCCTGAATATTCCCAGAACCGCAGTCCTAGAGTTCCGGTCGCCGCCACGGTCAAAGTGGTGGTCGATGCGGCGAGGAAATTGCGACGGGAGTACGAGCGGAGAAATTCGGGCATGACAGATCTCCCTGCATCAAATCCTGTATCCGAAGACGCGGAGTGCGCGGAGAAAAAGCCTGCATGAGTGATCTGTTTATCGGCGCGAGCTGAATCCCGCGCGCACCGAGTTGCCTCATGGCAGGTGAACCGACTCGAGTTCGGCCTCTCGACGAGTGCGTTCGCATGACATCGAAGAGCTCGGGCGGCTCGACGGGCTCATAACTGGCCGTAACGCTATCTTTCCCTGTGTGAGCGGGCAACTCGGACGGGAGCCGAGGCGGCATCGCCGACACGGGCCCCGTCGGTGAGCACGACCTTGTCGTACGCGCTGGGCCCGGATCCACCTGTCCGCTGACAGCCTGCCGCGTCGGTGTCGGCGGAGTGCGCGGGCGTGTGCAACACGCGGGTCTCGATGAGGGTATTCGGGGCACTACCAGATGCTGGTGTGATGGGGCGGCGTTACCGTCGTGAGGTACAGCAGGGACGTTTTCATGGCCGCGGCGGGCTCCTTCTGCGCCACGTGGCCTTTCCCTCTCGTCAGGATGCGTCCATGCGATTCTGAAGCAGGGAGACCCCCGATGGCGTGCATTCCACGGCGTGATCTCGCGATGACTCTGGTGGTGGCAGCGATCGCCGCCACCGCCACGACTGCCGCTGCCTCGCCGGGGGGCGCCGCGGCAGCCGTACACAAGGCCGGCGAACAGGCGAAACCCACCGTTGTCCTGGTGCACGGGGCTTGGGCGGACACATCGAGCTGGAACGGCGAAATCAGTCTGCTGCGTCACGCGGGCTACACGGTGCGTGCCATCGGTAACCCGCTCCAGAACCTGACGACCGACGCGCAGACGGTCCACGACTTCCTCAAGACCATCAAGGGCCCGATCGTCCTGGCGGGGCACTCCTACGGCGGCTCAGTGATCACCAACGCCGCCCAGGGGGTCGGCAACGTCAAGGCCCTCGTCTTCGTCGACGCCGCCGCACCGGCGGTCGGCGAGACCACGGCGCAGCTCAGCGGCCCGACGTCGGTCCTGACCAAGGGGTCGCCGGCCGATCTGTACGACGCCGTGCCGTACCCGAACGCGCCGTCCAATGCGTCCGCCCTTTACCTCAAGGAGAACGTGTTCCTCACCAAGTTCGCGAGCAGTGTGCCCCGCGATCAGGCGGTCAACCTGTGGGCCACCCAGCGTGCCGCGACCACGGTGGCCTTCAACACCCCTTCCAAGTACGCGGCGTGGAAGACGATTCCCTCCTGGTACTTCATCAGCAGCGGGGACCAGATCATCACTCCGGCTTCGGAACAGAACATGGCGCACCGGGCGGGCTCCAAGGTGACGGTCTACAACGGCGGTTCCCACCTGACGCTCGTGTCTGATCCCGCGGCCGTGACCAAGGTGATCCAGTCCGCCATCTCATCCGTGAGCTGAATCCGCTTCCGATCAGCTCGTCCAGCGTGATGCCGGGGGACAGCGGGCGGGTGCTGGAGACGTGAGGGTTCAGGATGGCGGGCTCGCGGACAGCTGCGCCCAGACCGTCTTGCCGTCGGGGCCGTAGCGGGTGCCCCAGTTGTCGGCGAGGCTGGCGATGATGAACAGCCCGCGTCCGTCCTCGTCGACGGTGCGTGCGTGCTTGAGGTGCGGGGCGCATTGCGCGGCGTCATGGACCTCGCAGGTCAGATGCCGGTCCAGGACCAGACGCAGTTGGAGCGGAGGGGCGCCGTAACGGACCGCGTTGCCCACCAACTCGCTGACGACAAGCTCGGCCGTGAAAGCCCCTTCCTCTGGGATGTTCCAGGCGGCGAGCTGCCGCCGGGTGGCGGCCCTCGCCAGCGGAGCGGCCTCGTTCCTGGTGGGCAGTGTGACGATCATGACCCGGTCGGCGGGGAGTGCTTTGACGCGGGCCAGCAGCAGGAGCTTCTCCGACTCGTCACGGTCCCGCAGGGCGTACGCGACGGTGTCGCACACCTCGTCCAGGGAATCCTCGGCTCCTGCAACAAGCAGGGCGCCCACCTGGCCAGTGGTCGGTATCAGCAGGTCTTCGTTGTTCAGCGCGAGGGTGGTGCCCTCGGGCAGCTCCACGGTGGTGGCGGGGAATGGGGCGTGGCAGGGGCCGGCCAGTACCGGACCCTCCGGCACGGGCACCAGTGCCGCTCTGCCGTCCGGATAGACCACGTAGGGGTCCGACAGGCCCGCGCGCACGATCGTGCAGTGCTGGTCGACCGCGTCGTAGACCGCGATCAGGCATCCCGCGGTGAGCGGCTCGGCATGCAGGCTGTCCCCGGCCGGAAGCGCCGCGCGTTCGCCCGCCAGGCGGGTGGCGGTATCACTGAGCCGGGCCATCAATTCGTCCGGTGGCAGGTCGAGGGCGGCCAGGGAGTGGATCACGGTCCGCAGCTGTCCCATGACCGTCGCGGTGGCGACGCCCCGGCCGGCGACGTCTCCCAGGACCAGGGCGGTCCGGGCGCCGGAAAGCTCTATGACGTCGAACCAGGCGCCGCCCGCGCCGGGTCCGGGCAGGTGCAGGCGCGCGATGTCGACCGTCGAGGTGGCGGCAGGCCGTTGCGGCAGCAGCCGGCGCTTCAGGGTGGCGGCTATCGTGCGTTCACGTGCGAACCGGCGGGCGTTGTCGATGGACAGCGCAGCGTGAGCGCACACGTCGGCCGTCAGGTCGAGGTCCCTTTCCTCGAAGGGCTCCTCGCTCCCCCTGCGGTAGAAGCTCACCATTCCCATGGCCTGGCCGCGCAGCGCGAGCGGAGCCACGATCAGGGAATGGGCGTCCGACTGCGCGATCGCGGCCGCCCGAGCCGGGTCGGCCGACAGCCAGAGGGCATCGGGCGTCACGGGGACGAGCCTGGGCCGCAGGTCGGTCAGCACCCTTGAAAACGGCGTGGCGTCGGGCAGCCTGCTCACCTCGCCCACGGGATGGGCCGAGACCACCCCGCGGAACGCGGCGCGCAGCAGCTGTACATCTCCGTCGACCGGCGCCAGCGGCGGATCTTCGCCCCGTACGACCCCGTCGATCACCTCCACCACCGTGACGCCGCAAAATCCTGGCACGACCGCGTCGGTCAGGGCCCGGCAGACCGCGATGACGTCGAGCTGTTCGCCGACACTGTCGCGCACCGCCTCCAGGACGGTCAGGCGTTGCACAGCCCGGACCCGGTCGGTGACGTCGAGAGCGAGGACGACCAGTCCCTGCATGCCGTCGTGCAGGTTGTCCACCCGGATGTACGACAGGGAGTAGTGCCGGGCCCGGGGGTCGCCGGGCAGGCGTGCCCGCACCACGTGGTCGACCACTGGCTCACCCGTCCGGAGAACACCGCGCGCAACCTTCTCCTCGGCGAGCGCGGCAAGTCCGTAGACCTCGGGGAACATTCCACCCGTGACGGAGACCGGGCACGCCGGTCCCTCGACGGAGACCCCGCCGAGCCGAAGGACGCGCAGGTCGGCGTCCAGCACATGGAAGATCATCGGTGAGCATGCCGACAGGGCCTCCAGGACGGCGGAGGTCCACCCGCCCTCGTCATCGACCGCCCGCGCCACCAGCTCACCGATGTGTCTGCCCACGGCCTCCTGCGCAGTCCACCCGAGGGTCTCCTCGGCCGCGGCGGACCACTGGATCACCCGTCCGTCCTGCGCGACCAGCATGAACGGTCCCTCACCGGGCACGGCAAACACCTCCAGGGCGGTCACTGTCCCGGGGCCACCCCGGGCGGCCCCCCGGATTTATGCCCGTTTTCACCCTATAGTCCCCTTCGGGGTGCTTCGCGTACGGCGGGAAGCGACGGGGGAGCAGGGCCAGGCGCAGCCGACGAGGGCGGCGACGAGCCTGCGGAGCCTCGTCGGCGTGGGTGAGAGCGGCCCGCGGCCGTTCTCAGGCCGGGAGGGCGGCGTGTGCTCGTGCGACGGCGTCGTAGAGAGATTTCGGGTCGTCCGCGTGCATCCGGATCACGGTGACGTGGTGGGGTGCGCCGAGGAACCTGGGGGCGTCGACCGGTTCGGTCAGGTGCAGGGTGAGGGAGGTCTGTGAGCCGATGGCGAGGTTGAGTTCGCCCACCTTCTTCTCGTGGGTGAACAGCGTCTCGCGCCGGACGGAGGCGATCCGGTCGAGGGGCACGCGGACGTCGAGGTGGGCGCCCTGCCGGACGCGCAGGGCGCCGTCGGCGAGCACGTGCGGGCGGGTGACGGAGGCCGCGTGGATGCCGAGGACGAACAGGACGGTGTAGACGTCGACGACGAGCATCACGGCGTGGGCCACGGGCCAGTTGGCGAGCAGGAAGGACAGGGCGACGGTCTCGACGACGCAGACGAACGCGAAGCCGTACATCAGGGCGGCCTGGTCGCGGCCGTGCGGGAAGACGGCCTCGGCTCCCTCGACTCCATGCCGGCGGCGGCCGATCCAGCGGAGGAGGCTCACCATGAGCCGCAGCTCGTGCGTGATGAACCGCAACACAGGTCCGGGAACCAGGTGCGTGAGCGCATCTCGGCGCGACAGCCCGTGCCTGCGCAGCAGCAGCCACATGCGGGCCTCGGCGCCCAGCGTCACCAGCAGGAGCAGTTTGGCTCCGAGGACGGCCGCGCCGGGTACCGGCACCCCGGAAAGCAGGCAGACCGCCAGCGCGAGCTGAGCGGGAACGGCGAAGGCCCGCAGCCTGCGCTGGACGGGACCTCGCGCGCGGACGGCGGGCGGGCCCGGCGCCGTGTGGATCTCGGGAGTGGTCATGCTCGTCCTTCCTTCCGTCCGGTCGCGAGCCGCATCGCGAGGCGGAGCGCCGCCGCCTGGCCGGGCGCGAGATCCGCGAAGAGCGCGGCTTGCACGGCTCCCTCGTCGCTTACGGGGAAGTACGCGGCGAGCGCGTCGGGGATGAGTTCGGCGAGCCCCTCCGCGGCACGGGCCACCTCCGGGTCGTCCGGCCTGCTGTCGGCGAGGCCGTCCAGCAGGGCGTAGAACCGTTCCGCGTGGTCCCGCATCCCGTCCAGGGCCGCCAGCAGCCCGGTCCGCTGCTCCTGGGGGAGCACGTTGTCCAGGAAGACCAGATGGTCGCGGTCCTTCGCCGCCGTCGGGGAGTCCGTGACCGGCCCGAGGCCGGCCAGCAGCCGGGTGAGTTCCGGCGACAGCGGCCCGTCGGCGGCGACCCGGCCGGCCCGCGCCTCGACGAGCAGCACATGCAGCCGGGTCCGGCGGTCCTGGAGGAGCGCCTGTTGGCGGGCGAGGTCGTCGTCGAGTTTCTCCAGGACCTCCACGAGCTCCCGGCCCTGGTCGTCCGCGAGGATGTCGCGCACCTCTTCCAGGGCGAGGCCGAGCTCGGCCAGTCGCCGGATCCGGGCGAGCAGGACGGCCTCGCGCAGGCCGTAGTGGCGGTAGCCGTTGCCGAGCCGGGCAGGTTCGGGAAGCAGGCCCTGGTGGTGGTAGTGCCGCACGGTCCGCGGGGTGACCCCGACGAGTGCGGCGATCTCGCCGATTCGCATGAGCCCAGTACAGACCCTGACGTCGCGGCAAGGTCAAGTCCGGCAGCACCAACGGGACAGGCCCGCGTCACCAGACCCGTATCGGATGTCCGAAGTCCGCATCGACCTTGTTCACCTTGCCGTGGCGTCAGGGTTTCCGGGTTTCCCATGATGAGCATCCCGGCCCACCACCCCCACAGAACCGTCGGGACCGGCAGGTGCGTGCCGGTCGCGTTCATCGGCTGCGCGAAAGATCATTACGGGTGGTCGCGTGATCCGGTGTGCTTTGGGGGCCGGCACGCTCGGTAGCGTGACCATCTGCTGCATGGAGTGTCCACGCGGCCGGCCGGCCCGTGCGACGGCTTCCGACGGAGAGTGATGAGGCTGCGATGAGTGAACCGATGAAGCCCGAGGTCGACGTTCCGGAGGGCGACGCTCCTACCGAGCTGACCATCCGGGACCTGGTGGTCGGGGACGGGGCTGAGGTGAAGCCGGGCATGGTGGTGAGGGTCCACTATGTCGGGGTGACCTTCGAGTCCGGGAAGGAGTTCGACGCCTCCTGGGACCGGGACCAGCCGTTCAAGTTCGCCCTGGGCGGTGGCAAGGTCATCAAGGGCTGGGACCGGGGAGTGAGGGGGATGAAGGTCGGCGGTCGGCGCGAGATCATCGTCCCCCCGCGACTCGGATACGGGAATCAGTCGCCCTCGCCGTTGATCCCGCCGGGCTCGACCCTGGTCTTCGTGGTGGACCTGCTGGATTCGTATTCCAGCACAACCGGGTGGAGCAACGCCTAGGGATCCCTACGGCCACGCCGGTGTCCCCGGTGCGGCGCGTCGGCCGTCGTCCGGTGGGGGAACCCGGCGGGGCTCCGCTTTCGTCCCGCTCGTCTTCCCGCGGGACGGGCGCGCCTCTACGGGTGTACGTGTCGCGGCAGCGCAGACGTACAGGCTCGGACAGGGGGGCGGCGCCGACACCTCTCCATCGGAGATCACGGCGGTGAGTTGTTCGAAGGCCGACCGGAGCGCGCCGAGTCCTTCCCGCAGATCGGGCCCGGCTGCGCGAGGCACCGCTCGGCCGGAAGACGGTGTGCCCGTCACCTGTTCCTGATGCGGCCATGCCATGACGGCATCGGTGGATCCAGGGTTCGTTGCACGGGGCCGTGAGCCGTGCTTGCATCGTCCGATGCACTATCTGTTGACGGCGAGTGGCCTGCGCAACGAGACACTGCGCGATGCGCTGCGGGACATGCTGGGCAAGCCGTTCGGGTCGGCGAACGTCGTGTACGTTCCCACGGCGTCAATGGCCGAGCCCGGGGATCACGGGTGGGTCGTCGCGGACATGAACCGGCTGCACGGCCTCGGCTGGCGGCAGTTCGACATCCTGGAGCTGAATGGCCTGCCCCGGCAGATGGTGCTCGACCGGCTGCTCCACGCCGACGTCATCCATGTCGAGGGTGGCAGCCATTACCACCTCGCGCGCAGCATCACCGGCAACGGCCTGGCGGAGGGCTTCCTGGAGGCGCTGGAGAGCCGGGTCTACGTGGGGGTCAGCGCCGGATCAATGATCTTCAGCCGCAATCTCACTGAACACTCTGCCGACGTCATCGGGGACGCCGCGGATCTTCACGTGCTCGGCGCGACGACCGTGGAGCCGCCGTTCGGCCTCTTCGACTGGTATCTCAAGCCTCACCTGTACTCACCGGACTTCCCCGAGCGGGACGACGCCTGGGCTGATCGCATCGTTGCGCGGGCGGATTTCCCGATCTACTTCATCGACGACGAGACGGCCGTTCGCGTCAGGGACGGTGAGTTGGATGTCGTTTCTGAAGGCCGGTGGCGGTTCCATCCGTGACTCGATACCCGCGATAGGCAGGGCAGTGCGGCGCCCAGGCGCTGGATAGTCTGGTGCGATGACGGACGGCGAGCTGATCGTTGACCTGCGGGGTCGGCTGATCGAGACACCTGACGACTTCTGGGACGCGGTGAGCGAGCCTTGCGGGCTGCCGACGTGGTTCGGCCGGAACCTGGACGCGTGGTCGGACACGATCAACACTCGGGGCATCTCCGAGGTGATCGACGGCCACGACATCCTGATCGTGCACGTCGATCAGCGGGGTCTCTTCAGCGGGCACCGGCGGGAGGCCATCGTCCTGGCCGACATCTTCGATGGAGAGCAGAACCGCCTCGTCGTCCATGGGCCGGCCTGACGAACCCTGCGGACGCCTTACTCATCGCCGGGTCCAGATGATGGCAGCAAGGGACAGCGGTCGTGCCCGGCCGTCACTGGCAAGATGCACCTTCGTGCTGAAGCTGCCGCGGCAGCGTCCGAGCCTGTGATCCTCGGGCTCGATGACGACCAGTTGGTCGAGGAGTGGGTGGGCCGCGCCCGGGCCGAGGGCCTAAAGCTGACCGGTTCGGCCCCGGCATGCCGGCCAGGTCATGCCGGGGCAGGTGCCCGCAGGGCGAGGAGGGCGACGTCGTCGTCGTTCTCGGCGGGCCGGACCCGGCGCAGCAGTTGGTCGGTGAACGAGGCCAGAGGGCGGTGGGCGAGGGCAGCGGCGTGTCGCCGCAGCCGTTGCAGGCCCTCGTCGAGGGTGTGGCCGGGTTCTTCGATGAGGCCGTCGGTGTAGAGCACGAGGGTGGATCCGGGCGGCAGCATGGTACTGGCGTCGGGGCGGCGGCCCGCTTCGACGCCCAGGAGGATGCCGTGGCCGTCGGTGAGGTACTCGGTCAAGCCGTCGTGGCTGATCAACAGGGGCGGTGGATGGCCGGCGTTGCTCCAGGACAGCTTCCAATGATCACCGTTCGCTTCCTCCAGGCGGGCGAGGATCATGGTGGCCATGGTGACATCGGTGATGTGCCGGATCGCTTCGTCGAGCCGTTCGATGATCCGGCTGGGGGGCTTCGTCTGGGACCAGGCGTAGGCACGCAGCATGTTGCGGACCTGCGCCATGCCTGCCGCGGCTTCCAGATCGTGTCCCACGACATCGCCGATGGCCAGGGCGGTGGCGCCGTCGGACAGAGGGAAGGCGTCGTACCAGTCGCCGCCGACCTGCGAGGCGTCGGGTGCGGGCAGGTAGCGGACGGTCATCTCCAGGCCTGGCACTCGGGGCATCTGGGGCAGCAGATGGTTCTGCATGGTCTCGGCGACCTTGCGCTGGCGCTGGTAGAGGCGGGCGTTGTCCAGGGCGAGGCCGGCCCGGCGGGTGATGTCCTCGATCAGCGGCAGATCGGTGGGGCTGAAGTCCGTCCGATGGTCGGCGCGTCCCAGCGTGAGGGCTCCGAGCACCTCGCGAGGGCTGCGGATGGGAGTGATGGCCGCCGAGCGGATACCGGTGGCGTCGAACAACCGGCGCTGCTCCACCGCGATTCCGGAGTCCGGCTCCCGCTGGTAGGTCTGAGGTCCGGCCAGCGTGGATGCCACTCCGCGCAGCGCCCGGGACAGCGGCATCGGGGACTCCTTGGGGATCGGCGGCATCGGGCCCTGGAGTTCCTCGTGATACACCAGCGTGTCGCCTTCGGCGTGGACGACCGCTTTGCGCCATACCTCGTCGTGCTCGGTGATCAAGTCGATGACGGTCCAGTCCGCCAGTCGCGGCACCACCAGCGCCACCAACCGGCGCAGTGTCTCCTCGACGTCCAGGGTCGAGGTCAGCCGCGTGGTGGTCTCCGCCAACAGTGCGAGCCGCTCCAACTCCGACAGCGGCTCGTCCACCGCCCCTGGCCGAGAACCCGCTTCCTGTGCTCGGGCGGAAGGGTCGAAGACCACCAGAGTGCAGCTCGCCTCGCCGTCGATGTCGTAGGGGGCGACCGTCCAGGAGATCGGCAGCACCGATCCGTCTCCGCGTACGAAGTGGTCCATCTCCGCCTGGGCGACACGGCGGGCGTGGAAAGCCTGCCGCATACGGCACTGCGTTGCCGGGAGAGGACGACCATGGGCGTCCCTGTGCAGCAGGTCGTGTGCGTCATGGCCGAGCAGCTCGCCGGCCGGCCTCGCCAGCAGGTCCTGGGCGTGGGCGTTGACCGCGATGATGCGTCCCCGCTCGTCGACGATGTACGCTCCGGCCCCGATGGCCTCCAGCGCCCTCGTGAGCGCGTCAGCACGTGCGGCCGCGGGAACTCTCTTGTCGTGCTCCGCCGCTGCCATCCCTGGTCCCCCTTGCTGATCGGCTGCTTCCTGCTGGCCGGCAGGGAGTTCGCTCCACGGCATCCGCTTTCCGTGAGTGCCCCAGCTTCGCCGAATCCGGCCTTGCTCTCAAACACGTCGGGGAAGCCTTGGCGCATATGCAGCCGGTCCTTCTTGGCGGACGCGGCTGGAACGTGCGGCCGCTGGGCCCTGCGTCTGCGGGATGACGCAGCACGGTGCCAAGAGGGATCTGGTGGACGTTCGAGCGGCCCTGCCGGGTGTGGGTGAGGTGGCCGCCCTCGTCGAGGTCGGCGCCCTACAGGATCACCGGTTCGCCGCTGTCCATGTCTGTCAATATTTATGCCGCTTTTATGGGTACTGGGTGGATAGCGATAGTTTCAAGGGAGGACATCATGGCGTCAACCCATCACGCCGCACCCATCGAGGAACACCCCGACCTGGTGGAACTGCGGGCCCGGCACGACCGCGTCGCCGCCACCCCGCGAGCCCAGGTGATCGAGGCCCTCGCTCTTGTCACCGGCTTGTACCTGGCGGCATCCGCGTGGATAGTCGGCTTCAACGGCTTCACCACCCTCGCCGTCACCAACCTCATCGCCGGTATCGCCTACATGCTGCTCCTGGGCGGTCTCGGCACCTCCTACGAGCGCACCCACTCCATGGCCTGGGCCGCCGCCGTCATCGGCATCTGGACCTGCGTCGCCCCCTGGGTCGTCGCCGGCGACGTCGCCCACGCCCGCTCCATCACCAGCAACCTCATCAGCGGAGCCATCGCCACCCTCCTCGCCGTCGCCGCCGCCGCCTCGGCCGCCCGCGGCCACGGCACCCCACGCGGAGCCCACAACCCCCACGGCCGCCACGGCATGCCCGGCCGGCTCTGAGACCGGCGCGGGCGTGTAGGCCCCCATGGTGCCGGAGCCTTGTCCGCTGCCGCGCCGTTTTCTCCATCCGGGTGGTCGGTCAGGCAAGCACGGGGTCCAGGAACGTCAGGACGCCCGCGTCCGCGTCGAGGCGGGCCCGGGTGCCGACGGGGAACGTCTGCTGCGGGACGCCGTGGCCGATGTCCGCACCGACCAGGACCGGGATGTTGAGGTCGCCGAGCCGGTCGTGCAGCAGCTCCTCGACGCGTGCGCGGGTGCCGCAGTCGGTGAACGTGCCGCAGACGATGCCGGCGGCGCCGTCGAAGTAGCCGGCGCGGCGTAGCTGGGTGAGGAAGCGGTCGAGCCGGAAGGTCTCCTCGTCGACATCCTCGAGCAGGACGATGCCGCCGCGTGCCGGCAGCGATGTGTCGGTGCCCAGCGAGCAGGCCAGCAGGGTGACTGTGCCGCCGAGGGTGACGCCCTCGGCCGTGCCGCCGACCAGGGGACGGGAGTCCGGGAAGCGTAGTTCCTTCACCGAGGTGGGGTCGGTGAGCAGCGCGGCGAGCGCGTCGAAGTCGGCGCGCCCGGGGTGGAAGCCGCGGATGGCGGGCATCGGGCCGAACAGCCCCGTCCAGCCCAGTTTCACGGCGACTGCTTCCAGCAGTGCCGTCACGTCGGAGAAGCCGATGACGGTGCGCGGGGTGGGGGTGCCGACGGCGTCCCAGTCGACCAGTTCGAGGGTGCGCTGGGCGCCGTAGCCGCCGGCCGCGCAGAAGACGGCCGTGAACGCCGGATCGGTGAGCGCTGCGGTGAGGTCGCGGGCGCGCAGCGAGTCGTCTCCGGCGAGGTACTCGCCGCCTGCGCGCGCGGAGGCGAAGACCTCGGGCTTGAGACCGAGGCCGCGCAGCGATGCGAGGCCGACCTCCAGGTTCTCCTGGTTGGGCGGGCCGCTGGCGGCGATGACGGCGACACGGTCACCGGGCCGCGGCGCGGCGGGGCGGACGAGGCCCTCGGGGGGC
>NZ_VJZD01000097.1 GCF_009377175.1 Streptomyces adustus | reverse complement strand
TCGCCGGGGTGGTCTCGGCGGGGGTGGAGGGGGCCGGCTGCTCGGACTCCGCGGCGGTGCAGTCCTTCGTGCCGCCGTTCCAGGCCGCGATCAGCTTGTCCTTGATGACCGCGCCGTTCGGGCCCTCGGGCAGGTTGCCGTGCTCGAAGCCGTCCTGGGCGTCGAGCTTGCCGTCGAACTTGACCGCGCCGCGGTAGAGGTCGACCTGCGCGAAGCAGCCGGCGTCGGGCACGACGATGTCGAGGGTGTCGGTCGCGCCCGGCTTGACGGTCACCGTGTCGAAGCCGACGAAGACCTGCTTGCCGGAGCTGGCGAAGGTGGCGCCGTGGGCGAGGTAGGAGGCGAGCGACGCGGTGCAGGTCGACGCGTCACCGGCGGCGCGCACGGTGATGTGCACCTTGCCGTCCGTGGTCGGCTTGAGGTTCTGGTCGTCGACCTTGACGGAGGAGAAGAAGTGCGTGCCGTCGAGGGAGAACTCGCAGCGGTCGGTGCCGGTCTCCGTGCCGGCGCCGGTGCCCGGCTTGTACGTGCCGCCGGACTTCCAGCCGTCGCCGCCGGGGGTCTCGTGGGCCCAGGCGCCGGAGGCGGCGGCGACGGAGGCGGCGCAGAGGGCGAGTGCCGCGGCACCCGTACCCAGCAGGCGGCGCGCGGTCGTGTGGCTCGCTATGGACATGTGTATCCCATTCTTGGTGTGCATGGGGGGTATGGCTCGGTCGCCGAGAGCGCCGGCACCTGAAGCAACACTGGGCTCAATGGTCACATGTGCCACAGCGTCAGACCATCGTGGACGGCGCCGCCGAAGACTGTCAACCTGCCTGTATGGAGGGGCGGTTCACGCTTCATCACCATTCCGCCACACAGGGAATGGTCCCTTCCGGAGTGCCTGAACGTTCGCCTTCCGGGCAATGTGGACAGGCTTGTGGGTGTTGCCCGGACCTGTCCGACCGCACCGAAAGGGACCACGCGTGCCCGAACTGACCGACCTCTCCTCCCGGAACCCCGACTGGTGGCGCCAGGCCGTCGTCTACCAGGTCTACCCCCGCAGTTTCGCCGACGCCGACGGTGACGGGCTCGGTGACATCCGTGGCGTCACCGAGCGGCTGGACCACCTCGCGGCCCTCGGGGTCGACGCCCTGTGGCTCAGCCCCTTCTACCCTTCCGAACTCGCCGACGGCGGCTACGACGTGGCCGACCACCGCGATGTCGACCCGCGCCTGGGCACCCTGGACGACTTCGGCGCCATGGTCGCCGAGGCGCACCGGCTGGGCCTGAAGGTGATCGTCGACATCGTGCCCAACCACACCTCCCACCGGCACCCCTGGTTCCAGGAGGCGCTGCGCGAGGGCCCCGGCGGCACCGCCCGCGACCGGTACGTCTTCCGGGACGGACGCGGCGAGCACGGCGAACTCCCGCCCACCGACTGGCAGTCCGTCTTCGGCGGCAGCGCCTGGCGCCGGGTCGCGGACGGCCAGTGGTACCTGCATCTCTTCGCGGCCGAGCAGCCCGACCTGAACTGGGGCCACGACGAGGTCCGCGCCGACTTCCGCACCACCCTGCGCTTCTGGTCCGACCGCGGGGTGGACGGCTTCCGCGTCGACGTCGCGCACGCGCTCGCCAAGGACCTCGACGAGCCGCTGCGGGACGTCGGCGGCGTCGGCGCGATCGGCGAGGAGGCCCTCGACCGGGTACCGCCCGGCAGCCACCCCTACTACGACCGGGACGAGGTGCACGAGATCTACCGCGACTGGCGCCGGGTCCTCGACGCCTACACGCCGCCGCGCACGGCGGTCGCGGAGGCCTGGGTGCCGGGCGCCCGCCGCGCGCTGTACGCCCGCCCGGACGAACTCGGCCAGGCCTTCAACTTCGAATACCTCCAGGCGGGTTGGGACGCGGACGAACTGCGCTCGGTGATCACCGACTCGCTCGCCACGGCCCGCACGGCCGGCGCCTCCGCGACCTGGGTGCTGTCCAACCACGACGTCGTACGGCACGCCTCCCGGCTGTCGCTGCCGCCGGGCACGGACGACAACGCATGGCTGCTCTCCGGCGGCCGCGCGCCCGCCGTCGTCGCGGAGGCGGGGGTGCGCCGGGGCCGGGCGGCGACGCTGCTGATGCTGGCGCTGCCCGGGGCGGCATACCTCTACCAGGGGGAGGAACTGGGCCTGCCCGAGGTCGCCGACCTGCCCTTCGAGGTCCTCCAGGACCCCGTCTGGGAACAGACGGGCCATGTCCGCAAGGGCCGCGACGGCTGCCGGGTGCCGCTGCCGTGGACGACGACGGGTCCGTCGTACGGCTTCGGGGCGGCCGGCGCGTGGCTGCCGCAGCCGGCGTCCTTCGCGTCGTACGCCGTCGCCGCCCAGGACGGGGTGGACGGCTCGACCCTGGAGCTCTACCGCACGGCCCTGCGGCTGCGCCGCAAGCTGCTGGAGGGCGAGGAGCTGACCTGGGCGGAGGGGACCCCGCCCGGGGTGGTGGCGTTCGCGCGCTCCGGGAGCTGGCGGTGCGTGACCAATCTGTCGGACGCGCCGGTCCCGCTGCCGCCCGGGGAGGTGCTGCTGAGCAGCGCTCCCCTGGACGGCGACGGACAACTGCCACCGGACACGACCGTCTGGCTCGCCTAGGTCCTGTCTGACAATTCCCGTCGTCCGCCCGGAGGGCGTGCATGGCGTCGCGGGGCAGGCGGGAATTGTCAGACAGGGCCTAGGGCCTTCGTCCTGCCCGGCCGCGGGGGCCTCGGCTCACTTGGAGGGCGGCGGCAGGGCGACCGGGGTGGCCGTGGCGGTCGGCGGCGGGGTGAGCACCACAGGCGCCTGGCCCGCGGCCGGCGGCGGCGGGGTCAGGTCCGTGTCCGGCAGCTTCGGCGGGGTGGTCTGCTGGAAGAGCACCTGGTCGAAGTCGACCAGGCCGGTCTTCTCCATCACCGTGATGTGGTCCAGGACGGTGTCGTTGGCCTGGTCGGCCAGCGCCCGCACCAGGGTGTTCTCGGTGGTGGAGCGGATCTTCGCGACCGTGTTGAAGATCGAGCCGTGGGTCATGCGCAGGATGTTGGCGAAGTCGACGTCGAACTGCTTGCCGGTGTCCGCGTTCAGCGTGGTGACGAACCCCTGCTGCTGCGGGCTCGCCAGGTTGGGGAGCGTGATGTTCAGCATCGGGGCGATCTTGCGGCAGGTGGTGTCGAGCGCGGCGTGACCGTCGATCAGGTGCTGGCTCGCCGTGATGACCGCCTTCGACTGCCCCTTCTGCAAGCCGATCTGACCGACCGGGTACTCCCACAGGCCGGCCGCGCGCACCTTGACCACGAAGTCCCGGTCCGCCTCGGTCAACGGCCCCCACTGGGTCTGGGCGATGACCCGTGAGGGCGCCGTCGACACGGTGGTGAGCCCCAGCATCGAGGGGTAGGCCAGCGCGGCGAGTGTCAGGGTCAGGGCACCACCTACGAAGAGGGTTCCCATCGCGTTCCGCGAAAAGCGCACCGTGCCTCCTGCCCGGTCGTGGATACGTCCGTCCGCAGGGCGGGGGACGGGTCTGACGCAGAGCAGTACGGATGCGGCGTCGGCCAAAGCCTCTAGGTTTGGTAAAGAAATAGCAAGGTCGTCGACAAAGCGGCAGGTCCGTTCGGCGGGCGGCCGCCGCCGGTGCCGACACCCCAGGACCTCGGTGCCTCAGGACTCCTTGCCTCAGTACCTCAGCGCGGACCCGACCTCGGCCTTCACCTCGCCGGACAGGTTGTGCGTACTGCGCGCGGTGGCCGTGCCCGTCTTGCCCGCCGGTACGTCGGAGACGGTGACGACGACCGTGTCGACCAGCTTGCCGCCGGAGTCCTTGAAGACGACCTGGACGGCGAACGACTTGGTGGAGTCCGCGGTGTTCTTCACGGTGATGCCGACCGTGGTGCGACCGTCGGCGGCGGTCGCCGGGGTGCCCAGCTGTACGTCGTCCTTGGCCTCGATCCCGTTCTTGACCTCGCCGAGCCTTCGGCCGGCCTCGGCCGTCGCCGACGAGATGGCCTCCGTGGCCTGCGCGGCGAGCGAGGAGATCGCCGCCGTCGCGCGGGCGCCCGCCGACGCCACGGCGGAGGCCGCCTTGCTGGCCGGGGTCGTCGACGTGTTGCCGCCGCCGGAGCAGCCGGTCAGCGCCGCCGTCAGGATCGCCGCCCATGCCGTGCCCCTGGCCCAGCGTCCCCGGTAACCGGCCATGTCGCCTCCATCGATCGATGCGTTCGCTCGTCTGCGTTCGGTCGTCTGCGTTCGGTCGTTTTGGCACCAGTGAAGGGCCGTACCGGCACGGCCGCACGCGGGGCCACCCGTACGGCCCAACCCCTGTGGTGACCCGCCCCGTCCGGGTGGACGGTCTAGGGGGGAGAGGAAACGACAGAAACGACGAGATGGGGTACGGCAATGACCGAGCAGCCTCAGCCGAAGTGGGACAGTGCGCAACGCACCGCCGCCCAGACCCGGCCGGTGAACTCCGGATGGGTCACGGGCGGGGTCACCTTCGCGGGTGTCCTGCTGTTGCTGAACGGAATCCTGGCCATCCTGGAAGGCATCTCCGCCATCGCGAAGGACGACATCTACGTCCGGGTCGGCGCGTACGTCTACAAGATCAACCTCACCGGCTGGGGCTGGATCCTGCTGATCGTGGGCATCATCGGGGTCGTCGTCGGTGCGTTCATCCTCAAGGGCGCCGCGTGGGCCCGGGTCGGGGGCATCGTGCTGGCCGCCGTGAGCATCGTCCTCCAGTTCCTCTTCCTGCCCTACCAGCCGGTCTGGTCGATCATCGTGATCGCGATGGACATCTTCGTGATCTGGGCCCTGGCCGTGTACCACGCGGAGGGCCGGAGCCGGACCGTCTGAGGCGGGACCGACGCCGACGCAGGACTCCGGGGGCCCCGCGGGGCCTTCGGAATGGGCCGTTCGACGGAACCTGGCGCGGGTGCGCGGCCACCTCGTGGGACAGAGGCGCCCGACGTCCGACGATCGGACAATGCGACGAGACCACCCTCGACGACTCCTGTCCCGCGCCGGCGTGGCCCTGGCCGCGCTCCTGTTCGCGTTCCTCCCGAGCGCCACGCATGCCGACAGCCGCGCACCGGTCCACGGCGACAGCCGTCCCGATGCGCCCGACCAGGGCCGCCCCCGCGAAGCGTTCGACCGGCTGCTCGTCTCCGCCGCCCGGCAGACCGCGGACTACGAGAAGGCCCGCGCGCGCACCGACCGGCTGCGGAACCGGGTGAACCGACTGCGCTCCGAGACGAAGGAGGCGGAGGCCCGGGCCCGCACGCTCGCACCGGACGCGGGCACCGCCTCCCCCACGGATCCGGACCCGGACCTCGACGGTGGTACGGACGGCCTGCCGACCGGCGACCTGGGCGCCGACTTCCCGACCGGGCTCCCCGTCGACGTGCCCACCGGTCTGCCCACCGCCGTACCGACCGCGGCCCCCACCGCCGTACCCACCACCGCGTCGACCACCGCGTCGACCACCGCGTCGACCACCGCGTCGACCACCGCGCCGGGCGTGGCGGCCGACGCCAGGGCGCTGCGCGCCGAGCTCGGTCAGGCGGTCACCCGGCTGCACGCGGCCGAGCGCCGCCGGACCGGCATCCGCAGAAGGCTGTGGCGGGAACTGGCGGCGGCCCAGCCCGGCCTGGCGCGTCCCGCGGCCGACTGCGCGCCGGGCCGCCGCAGCCGCAGCCCGCACCCCGCCCGGTCCGGCTGGGTGGCGCCGACCAGCGACTACTGGCTGTCGGCCGGGTACGCGGCGCCGGGAGGCCACTGGCGACACCGCCACACCGGACAGGACTTCGCCGTCCCCAGGGGCACCCCGGTGCACGCCGTCGGACCCGGCACCGTCGTCCTCGTCTCCTGCGGGGACGGCTTCGGCAACCAGGTCGTTCTCCGGCACCGCGACGGCTACTTCACCCAGTACGCGCACCTGTCCCGGATCGACGTACGCCCCGGACAGCGGGTCGCCGCGGGCCAGTACCTCGCAGCCTCCGGCGCCACCGGCAACGCCACCGGCCCGCACCTGCACTTCGAGGTGCGGGTCACGCCCTACCTGGGGTCGGCGGTGCCCCCGCTGCCCTGGCTGCGACGGCACGGCGTACGCCTGTGAGGTCCGGCCCGCTCACCGCGGTTCGCGGTCGTCACCCAGCCACGAGCGGTAGACGTCGGACGCCTCGGGATTGCCGGGACAGCGCCACACCCCGTGCGGGCAGTAGTCGCTGATGGTCTGGTAGAGCGGCCGCTGGCGGGCGAACCAGTCGAGCATGCCCCGCATGTACGCGGGATTGTCGCCGTTGCGGTACAGCCCCCACTCCGGGTACGAGACGGGCTTGCCGTGCGCCCGTGCGAACCGCACCTGGTCGCGCAGGCCGTACGGCTCCGTCACCTGCCCGGCGAAGGAGAGTCCCTCGGGCTGGTCGTAGGCGTCCATGCCGACGATGTCGACGACGTCGTCCCCCGGGTAGCACTCGGTCCAGGGGACGGCGTCCCGGCCCCGGCTGGGCGTGAAGTCGAACCGGAAACGCTGGCCGGGCACCGACCGCATCGCGGTGACGACGCTTCTCCAGTACCGCTGCCAGGCCTGCGGGTCGGGGCCGCAGCGGTGGGTGTAGGTGTCGCCGTTCATCTCCCAGCCGAGCACGACGACCGTGTCCGGGACGCCGAGCCGGACCAGCCGTTCGGCCAGGGTGCGGAAGTGTCCGTCGTAGCGGCCCGCCGCGCCGCGGCGCAGCTCGCCGCGGACCACGTCGTCGGACAGATGCGCCTCGGTGCGTTCCAGCATCGGCACGTTGAGCACGAACAGCCGGTCCGGGCGGGCCCTGCGCCAGCGCGCCCACAGCTCCAGATAGCCGGGTGCGCCCTCGATGTTGCTCCACCGATCGCCCGGCAGATACACGTGTCCGACCCGCGGGGCCGACGTCCGGCCGAGCCAGGTCCCGAGCTGCGCGACCCGGCGGACGGCGTCGGAGCCGTACCCGACGTAGGCGCCGAAGGCGGGGGGCGGCCCGGCGGCGGCCGTCGCGTCCGGGGCCCGGAAGGGCTCGGGGCCGGGTTCGACCGAGGGCCGGGCGAGCACGCTCAGCGTGGCCAGCACCGCGACGGCGATCAGGCCGAGCAGGGACCTGCGGTACATCCCGTCCAAGGCCACGGGGGCGCCTCCTGCCGACGGGTCCCCGACGAGTGGGGTGGGACCGGGCGGGGTCATGATGGCCCACACACGGCAGCCGTCGGGCGGCTTCCGGGGGCAGGGCACCCGAACCGGTGAAATTTCAGCCGTCAAATGTTGAATGCGGAGCATCCGGCGATCGGACAACGGGTGATCGGGTGTCAAATGATCAATCGATCAGGCATCGAATGCGCAGGTGTCGAACGTCAAAAGTCAAAAGTCGTACAGAAGTCCGCACGTCGGGCCGAGAATCGGGTTCCGTGTTACGGTCGAAGTGAGTTGCGGTCTTGGTTCCCAGGCATTTCGAGTCTCACAGCCGGTCCGGTCGGTAGTGCGTCTCTGAATTATCCGGTCTCTCCGGGCAGGGCAATCATCTCGGCGACGTGGAGAAATCACACGGTGTGATTTCTCCGGCAGGCCCTGAAGGAGAATGTGTATGGCTACCGGAACCGTCAAGTGGTTCAACTCGGAAAAAGGTTTCGGCTTCATCGAACAGGACGGCGGCGGCCCGGACGTCTTCGCCCACTATTCGAATATCGCCAGCCAGGGATTCCGTGAACTCCAGGAAGGTCAGAAAGTGACCTTCGATGTCACGCAGGGCCAGAAGGGCCCGCAGGCGGAGAACATCCGTCCCGCCTGACGCGGAGCACGAAGCGAACCGAGGACACCGGCCCGGAAAGCGTCCGACGCTTTCCGGGCCGGTGGCCGTTCCGGTGCTGTCGCGGAGCCTGCTGCGGCGCTTTTGCGGCTACTGGTCGGAGTAGCCCATGTCCCCGATCGTCCAGGCGCTCACGTCCTCCAGCGCCACCCGGTACATGCCGCCCGTGTCGGGGATGCCGAAGCTGCCCTGGAGGATGCGCGCGACATGGAAGTGGAGGTGGGTGGGCCGGATCGCGCCCCGCGGCGGTTCGTCGTCGGCGGCCTTGGCGGACGGCGTGAACGCGGAGGCGAAGTGCGCGAGTTGCGCGGAGTCCCGCAGCACCTCGGCCACCCGTTCCTTCCACAGTGCCTCGGGGGCCAGCCGGCCTGTGATGACGGCGCCGGGGACCACCACCGTGAGCGACATGCGGCTGCTGTGTTCCGACTCCACCATCGCGGCGATGCCGACAAGCAGATCATCAGGGTGTGACATGGCTGAGGAGCCTAGTCCAACGCACCGGGATCGACGGGGACAAAACGACGGGCCGACCGCTCCGGGAGCACCGGAGCGGCCGACCCGTGGGACCGGATGGCTCAGCTCAGCCCGTCCGGAGGGACGCCTCGTGACGGGTGGAGCCGAGCCGGACCGGCGCCCGCCGCGCCACGGTCCGTCGCGCCGGAGCCGTCCGGGTCAACGGCCGCCGCCCTGCGCGGAGGAACGGCCGCCGCCCTGTGCGGAGGTGCGACCGCCGGTCTGCCCGGCTGAGCGACCGCCGCCCTGCGAGGCTGAGCGACCGCCGCCCTGCGCGGAGGAACGGCCGGCGCCCTGCGCGGAGGTGCGCCCGCCGGTCTGCCCGGTCGAGCGGCCGGCGCCCTGCCCGGTCGAGCGGCCGGCGCCCTGGCCGGAGGCGGAGGCGCTGCGGCGGGCGGCCTGGCCCGGTCGGCCGCGCCCGCGGTTGCGACTGCTCCGGCTCCCGGTTCCGTTTGCGGTTCCGTTCCCGGTTCCGCCCCGGCGCGCGGGGGAGCCGCCCTGGGGGCGTTCGACGACCGGCGGCGCGAGCACGACGGGCACGCCCGAGGGGGCCTGGGCGCCGGTGATCCGGCTCAGCTCGGCCTCGCCCGAGCGGACCTTGGTGCTCTGCGGGGTGATCCCGGCGTCCGCCATCAGCCGCGTCATGGCACGGCGCTGGCTGGGCAGCACCAGCGTGACGACGGTGCCCGACTCGCCCGCGCGGGCGGTACGGCCGCCGCGGTGCAGGTAGTCCTTGTGGTCGGTGGGCGGGTCGACGTTGACCACGAGGTCGAGGTTGTCGACGTGGATGCCGCGCGCCGCCACGTTGGTGGCCACGAGCACCGTCACTTGGCCGTCCTTGAACTGCGCCAGGGTGCGGTTGCGCTGGGGCTGGGACTTGCCGCCGTGCAGGGCCGCCGCGCGCACACCGACCGCCAGCAGCTTCTTGGCCAGCCGGTCCGCCGCGTGCTTGGTGTCCAGGAACATGATCACTCGTCCGTCGCGGGCGGCGATCTCCGTGGTGGTGGCGTGCTTGTCGGTCTCCTCCACGTGCAGCAGGTGGTGCTCCATCGTGGTGACGGCGCCCGCGGACGGGTCGACCGAGTGGACCACCGGGTCGTCCAGGTAACGGCGCACCAGCAGGTCGACGTTGCGGTCCAGGGTGGCCGAGAACAGCATCCGCTGGCCGCCGGGACGGACCTGGTCGAGCAGCGCGGTGACCTGCGGCATGAAGCCCATGTCGGCCATCTGGTCGGCCTCGTCGAGGACGGTGATCGCGACCTGGCTCAGGTCGCAGTCGCCCCGGTCGATGAGGTCCTTGAGGCGCCCGGGCGTCGCGACGACGACCTCGGCCCCGCCGCGCAGCGCGGAGGCCTGCCGGCCGATCGACATGCCGCCGACCACCGTGGCCAGACGCAGCCGCAGCGCGCGGGCGTACGGGGTGAGCGCGTCGGTGACCTGCTGGGCCAGTTCCCGGGTGGGCACCAGGACCAGGGCCAGCGGCCGGCGGGCCTCGGCCCGCTGCCCGTCCATCCGGGCCAGTACGGCCAGACCGAAGGCGAGCGTCTTGCCCGAGCCGGTGCGGCCGCGGCCGAGGACGTCCCGGCCGGCCAGCGAGTTGGGCAGCGTCGCCGACTGGATCGGGAACGGCGCCGTGACACCCTCGGCGCCGAGCGCGGTCAGCAGCCGTGCGGGCATGTCGAGTTCGGCGAACTCCTCGACCGGAGGCAGCCCCTCGGTGCGGGTGACCGGGAGCGCGAACTCCGTGGGGCGCGCCGGGGCGGCGCCGGTACGGCCGCTCTTGGGGCCACCGCGGCCGGTGTTCCTGGCCGACCGGGACGAACCGCCGCGGGTGCGGGTGGAGCCGGTGCCGGTGCCGGTGCTGTACTTCTTGCGAGCTGTGCGGTCCATTCAGAACCCTTCCTCGATGCGGCACGTATCGAGGAATTCCGGTCGTCGGCGCCGGGCCGTACGAGGATTCGCAAGAACTGAGCCGTAGAAAATGCAAATGAGCTGGGACCCGCACCCAAGAGTGCGGGCCCCAGCCATGTGGTACGCGTACGTCAGGCGGGAACGATGTTCTCGGCCTGCGGGCCCTTCTGGCCCTGCGTGACGTCGAAGGTGACCTTCTGGCCTTCCTGAAGCTCACGGAAGCCGGAGGTGGCGATGTTCGAGTAGTGGGCGAAGACGTCGGCGCCGCCACCGTCCTGCTCGATGAAGCCAAAACCCTTTTCCGAGTTGAACCACTTCACGGTGCCAGATGCCATATTGAATCTCCCTTGAGGCGTTGCCCGGAGCCCGCACTGTGCAGATCCGGAGTCGCAACGATGGCAAACAAAAAGAGTGCTCGTCGACGGGAGGTCGGGAGAGCACTCGAAGTCTCTGGTAACCAAAACTGCAACTGCTATCACGTTAGCACAGGTCGGGACAGACTGCCGATGTGTTTTTCCTTTCATCCGGGCCGCTCCCGGGAGTGTCGGGGCCGTGGCCCCGCAGGGCGTGAGGCGGGCGCTGTGCTGGTACGACGCTCCGCCGGGCGGGGTTCGCACCGGCTCCGGGTGCGACCGCCCGCCGACGACGTTTCCATGATCACCGCTGCGGTCGGCGCCGGCTTCGCGGTCCGGCGGTCCCGCGTACCCCTGGATCCGCGCCCACCGTGTATCCCTGTCGCCGGAAGAATATATTCGGATTAATTTCCGGAACGGCTTTCGGGTCCGACGGGGTATGTTGCGGCAATGACTGCGGGTTTTCGGATTGTGCCGTGCTACGGTTCAGCTCAGTTGCGGCTGCGATTCCCAGAAAAGTGCCGGTTCCTTCCGGGCGGGGCAATCAGCACAGCGGCGTGAGGCGCGCACCGTGCGGGCTTCCGGGTACTGCCCCGTAAGGAGAATCGACATGGCATCCGGCACCGTGAAGTGGTTCAACTCGGAAAAGGGTTTCGGCTTCATCGAGCAGGACGGAGGCGGCGCCGACGTCTTCGCCCACTACTCGAACATCGCCACCTCCGGCTTCCGTGAGCTTCAGGAAGGCCAGAAGGTCACCTTCGACGTCACGCAGGGCCAGAAGGGCCCGCAGGCCGAGAACATCGTTCCCGCCTGACGTACGCGTACTTTCCGGCTCGGGTCCGCACCTCGTGGGGTGCGGGCCCGAACTGTTTCTCCTTTCCGCGTTCTCCGCGTCACCAGCCCGTCAGAAGCAGGTGGTTGAGGAGCAGGGCGAGGACGGCCTGGGCGGTGAGCCAGGCGCGGGGGTGCGGCAGCAGGGCGCAGCTCGGCAGGATCCACAGCGCGAACGGGAGCCAGATGCGTTCCGTCTCCGCCTTGCTCATCCCGGACAGGTCGGCGAGGAGCAGGGCGAGCACGGCGGCCAGGACGAGCACGGCGAGGCGGGCCTCGGCGGCGGCCGCGCGGTCCGGTCCGGGCCGCAGCCGATGGCGCCGCACGAGTGCCGTACCGGCCCGGTTCAGTCCCGCAGCGCTCGCGAGGCCGACGACGAGGACCGTGCACGCGAGGTTCGCCCACACCCAGTAGCCGTAGGGCCGGGTGCCGCCCACGCCTTCGTAATAGCGCTTGATCAGCAGGTGGTAGGCCTCCCACCAGTCGAAGCCCGCGAGCGTGAACACGACCGGGACGACGGCGAGACCGACGAGCAGGAACGGGAGCGCCCCGAGCCACGGGCGGTACCGGGCCCCGCCCCCGGACCGGACCTGGCCGACGGGCCGAACCTGTCCCCCGGACAGGCCCTGCACCACGGGCCGGAGCAGGTCGCCCGCCGCCACCAGCGCGCCCGCCCCGATCAGCGCGAACAGCGCCAGCCCGTACGAGAGATAGCAGGTCAGGCCGAACAGCAGGCCGGAGCCGAAGGCCGCGGCCCGGGGCCGGTGTCCGGTCGCCGCGAGCGCTAGCAGCGCCACCGCCCAGGCGGCGACCGCCGTGAAGTAGCCGTCGGCCGAGGCACCCACCCACACCGCGGCCGGCGCCAGCACCAGGAACGGCGCCGCCCGCCGGGCGAGGTCCTCGTCGGCCAGCAGCCGCACCGTGACCAGCACGGCCACACAGGCCGTGGCGCCCACGGTGATGCACCACGCCCCCGCCCAGCCCCCGCCGGCCAGGCCGATCCGGTCGAGCAGCACGAAGGTCAGGGTCGCACCCGGCGGATGTCCGGCGATGTGCGCGGGCCAGGGGGCGGGCGAGCCGCTCAGGATGTGGTCGTCGAAGCCGCGCAGGGCGGCCGGGATGTCGTGGAAGCGGTCGATGACCCGCAGATACTCGTTGCGGGTGGTGAGCCGGCCCGCGACGCCCCGCTGCCAGCCGTCGACCAGGGCCAGCGACCAGGTCCAGGCCAGCGCCGCGCCGAGGGCCGTGGCGAGCAGCGGCCGCCAGCGCAGCCGGACGGCCGCGACCGGCCCGTACGCCACCACGGCGGCCGCCACCGCGACGGCGGCCGGGGTGCCCGGCCCGACATGCGGGTCCCATTCGGCGAACAGCGGTGGCCAGTGCACGAACAGCGTGTGGTGTGCGCTCTGGATGTGGCGGCCGACCAGCACGGCCGCCAGGACGAGGAGGGCGGCGGCCAGCGCGGCGCCGAGGTCACGGAGGCGAGCGGGGATCACGCCGGGAACGCTAGGCCGAAAGGCGGCGCGAAGGGTCACACCGAGCCGGGACGTCAGCGTTTCGTCATGAGTCACGCCCCCTTTCGGGCCACGGACCGGCCTACGGTCGGGACATGCCCGACCAACGGCTTCCCTCCTCGCCCGGCTTCTGGCGCAGTCCGGTGCGCGGCCCCTGGTTCACGTCCGTCCTCGGCGTCGTCCTGCTCGGCGGGATCACGTTGATGTTCGTGACGGGACTGGTGTCGTACGCCGCGTACAACCCCGACCTGTCGCCGGTGAACGACACGACCCCGGACAAGGGGCTCCTCGGCTTCTACCTCTTCTCCTGGCCGAGCGGCCCGGTCTGGCTGTACCGGCTCACCCAGGGCGTGCACGTCACGCTGGGCGTCACGCTCGTCCCCGTGCTGCTGGCGAAGCTGTGGTCGGTCGTGCCCAGGCTGTTCGCCCTGCCGCCCGCGCGGTCCGTCGCGCACGCGCTGGAGCGCGTCTCGCTGCTCCTGCTGGTGGGCGGCGCGCTCTTCGAGTTCACGACGGGTGTGCTCAACATCCAGCTCGACTACATCTTCCCCGGCTCCTTCTATCCGCTGCACTTCTACGGGGCCTGGGTGTTCTTCGCCGCGTTCGTCGCCCACGCCGTGCTCAAGACGCCCGCGGCCGTGCGCAACCTGCGCCGGATGCGGGCCGGTGAACCCGAGGCGGCGGCGGAAGGCGGAATGGGGGTCGAGGAAGGCGACGAGTTGGTCTCGCCGGACCCCGCCGAGCCCACCGTGTCCCGGCGCGGGGCCCTCGGCCTGGTCGGCGGCGGGTCGGCGCTGCTGCTCGTCACGACGGCCGGGCAGAGCCTCGACGGGCCGCTGCGGGAGACCGCGCTGCTCGCCCCGCACGGTGGCGGGGAACCGGGCAGTGGCCCCGGCGGCTTCCAGGTCAACAAGACGGCGGCGTACGCGGGCATCGACCCGCGCGAGACCGGCGGCGAGGTGTGGCGGCTGGTCCTCACGGGCCGCACCGGCCAGGTCCGGCTGAGCCGTGCGGACCTGCTGCAACTTCCCCTGCACAGTTCGGCGTTGCCCATCGCCTGCGTCGAGGGGTGGTCGACGTCGAACCAGTGGTGGCGGGGCGTACGCCTGCGGGACCTCGCCGCACTCGTCGGCCACGACGATCCGGTGGACGTCCTGGTGGAGTCGGTGCAGCGGCACGGCGCCTTCCGCCGGGCCGCCCTGCGCGCCAACCAGGTGGGCGACCCGCTCTCCCTGCTCGCCCTGTTCGTCAACGGCGAGGACCTGACCCCCGACCACGGCTACCCGGCGCGGGTCATCATGCCCGCGGCTCCCGGTGTCCTGAACACCAAGTGGGTGGGCCGGATGACGTTCGGAGACCTCCGATGATCCCGCGCTCGCTGCTGCCCGACCGGTTCACGCTCGGCAGCCCTCTGCAACTGCTGCTGCTCGCCTGCTCGTTCGCCCTCGCCGGGTACGCCGGGGTGCGGCTGCTGGCCGGCGGTGACACCTGGTGGCAGGTGGTGCTGTGGTTCGTCGGGGTGGCGCTGCTGCACGACCTGGTGCTGCTGCCGCTGTACTCGGCGGCGGACCGCGCGCTGATCGGGGCGGCGGGCAGGCGGCGGTCGTACGTGATGTACGTCCGGGTGCCCGCCGTCCTGTCCGGGCTGCTGCTGCTCGTGTGGTTCCCGCTGATCAGCGGCCGGGTGGCGGAGCGCTATCTGTTGGCCACCGGGCGGTCCGCGGACGGCTTCCTGGCGCGCTGGCTGCTCATCACGGCCGTGCTGTTCGCCGGCTCGGCGCTGCTGCTCGTGCGGCGGCTGCGCAGGGCGACGAAGCAGCGGCCGCCGGTGGTCCACTGAGCCTCGAGGTGCCAGCCCGCCTGCGCCGCGTACCGGACCAGGGCCGGGGTGCCCAGGCGGGCCCAGGGGAACGGGGTGCCCGCGCCGCCCTGGGCGCCGGCCAGGTGGACGATACGGACGTGGGCGCGTTCGTCGACGTCCACCGGCACCGTCTCCGCGATCAGCAGAGCGCCGGGGGCGACCAGGCGGGTGACGCGGTCGAGGAGGGCCACGGGATCGCCGCCGATGCCGACGTTGCCGTCCAGCAGCAGGGCGGTGCTCCAGCGGCCCTCGCCGGGGACCGGATCGAACACGGACCGGCACAGCGCCCGCCCGCCGAGGCGGATCGTGTGGGCGACGGCGGCCTCACTGACGTCGATGCCGAGAGCGGGCAGTCCACGCGCGCCGAGGGCGGCGACCAGCCGGCCGGGCCCGCAGCCGATGTCCAGCACGGTCCCCTCGCAGCGCTCCAGGACGGACATGTCCGCGGCGTCCGCCGCCGCACACCAGCGCTCCACCTCCAGCGGCAGCAGCCACCCGTCGGTGCGGCGCAGGAAGAGCGGGCCCCGCCCGGCGTCCAGGGCGTCGGCGTAGGCGGTGGCGGACCAGGAGGGCGGGACGCCGTCGACAAGGCGGCGCGGTCGGCCGTCCGTACGGGCTTTTCCGGTGGTCGTCGGCGGGGCGAACTCACGGGAGGTGCTCATCGGCCGGCTACCGCCCGGAGCCGGCCCAGTTCCGCGGCGAAGCGGGTGCGGGGCGCCGACCCGGCGACTGCCTCGGCGTCCAGGGCGGTGTCCACGTCCCGCAGTCGAGGCAGATCGTGCACCCGCAGCCCGGCGGCCACCAGCCGTGCGCGCTGGACGGCACCCGTCATCGGACTCGACATCGGCACCCCGCGCAGCAGCGCGGGGTCGGGGTGGGCGAGGCCCAGAGCCCAGAAACCGCCGTCCTCGGCGGGTCCGAACCAGGCGTCGTGGCCGGTGAAATCCACGGTGAGCAGCCCGGGTGTCACCTGCGGGGTGTCCATGCCGATCAGCAGGGCCGGGCCGGCGCAACCGGCGAAGGCGGCGGAGAGCCGTTCGTCGAGGCCGCCCGCGCACTGCGGTACGACGTCGAAGCCGGGCGGCAGCCAGGGACCGGGCCGTCCCTCCAGGACCAGCACGCGGCGCCGCGCGGGGGTCGCCGCCACGGCGCGCAGTGTGTCCACGAGGGCCGCCTCCGCGAGCCGGGCGGCGTCGCGGGGAGTGAACGGCGGGGTGAGCCGGGTCTTCACCCGCCCCGGCAGCGGTTCCTTGGCGATGACGAGAAGGGTGGTCACTGGGGGGTTCCTCCTTGGTGCGAGGAGAGCGGGCCGGGGGTGCCGCGGCCCCGTGCCGAGGGGCCGTCCGGCCGCGGCAGCGGCGGCTCGGCCAGCACCCGGCGCATGTCGCGTACCGCCTGCCAGGTCCCGCGCCAGGTGCCGGTCACCTTCGAGGCGCCGGTGCGCGGGAGGTAGGGCACGTCGTGCTCGGTGACCCGCCAGCCGGCGTCGGCGGCCCGGACCACCATCTGGAGCGGGTACCCACTACGGCGGTCGCTGAGCATGAGCGCGAGCAAAGAGGTGCGGCGCGCAGCCCGCAGCGGGCCCAGGTCGTGCAGGCGCAGGCCGGTGCGGCGGCGCAGCATCCGGGCGAGTGCGAGGTTGCCGGCCCGTGCGTGCGCGGGCCAGCTGCCCCGGCCCTGCGGGCGGCGCCGCCCGAGCACGAGGTCGGCCGCACCGGACCGTACCTCGCGGACGAAGGGGACGAGCAGCGACGGGTCGAGCGAGGCGTCGCAGTCGCAGAAGCACACGATGTCCGCGGTGGCCGCGGTGAGCCCCGTGTGGCAGGCGGCGCCGAATCCACGGCGCGGCTCGTGCACGACGGTCGCACCGAGGCTGCGGGCGAGCTCGGCCGAGCCGTCCGTGGAGCCGTTGTCCACGACGAGGGCGCGCCAGCCGGGCGGGATGCGTTCGAGCACCCAGGGCAGGGCCCCGGCCTCGTTCAGACAGGGGAGCACCACGTCGACGTCCGGGGGTGTGGGAGAGGTCGTCACGCTTCTCACCCTACGGACGCAAAAGCCGCATACCGGATGTCAGCTCCTTACGAAACACGGACGTCGGTGGCGGCTGTCGGCACCGGCGGCCGTGCGGTGCGAGGCTGGCCGTATGGAGCAACAGCCGTACGGATCGACGCGGGCCGGGGCCGCCCGGGTCCTGGTCGTCGACGACGACCCCACCGTGGCCGAGGTCGTCTCCGGCTACCTCGATCGTGCCGGGTACGACGTGGACCGCGCCGGGGACGGGCCGGCCGCGCTGGCCCGCGCTGCCGCGCACCGGCCGGATCTGGTGGTGCTCGACCTGATGCTGCCCGGTATCGACGGCCTGGAGGTGTGCCGGCGGATCCGGGAGCGCGGCCCGGTGCCGGTCATCATGCTGACCGCGCGCGGGGACGAGGACGACCGGATCCTGGGGCTGGAGGTGGGCGCGGACGACTACGTCACCAAGCCGTTCAGTCCCCGGGAGCTGGTGCTGAGGGTGGAGTCGGTCCTGCGCCGCACCCGGCCCGCCGGAACCGGAGGGCCGGGCACCGGGGAGCGCCCGCTGAGCGCGGCCGGTCTGACCGTGGACCCGGACGCCCGCCGTGCCACCAAGAACGGTACCGAACTCGCCCTCACCCTGCGTGAGTTCGACCTCCTCGCCTTCTTCCTGCGCCATCCCGGCCGGGCGTTCGGCCGCGAGGACCTCATGCGCGAGGTCTGGGGCTGGGAGTTCGGCGACCTGTCGACCGTCACGGTCCATGTCCGCCGACTGCGCGGCAAGATCGAGGACGACCCGGCCAGGCCCCGGCTGATCCAGACGGTGTGGGGGGTGGGGTACCGCTTCGAGGAGGCCGGGGACGGGACGCAGGCCCGGACCGGCGCGGGATCCGGCGCCCGGTCCGGAACAGGGACCGGAACAGGGACCGGGGCCGAGCCGGGAGCGGTGACCGCTTCCGCATCCGAAACCGCGTCTGCGTCGCCCGGGGTCGGTTCTGCGTCCGCGCCGCCCGGGGGCGGGTCCGCGTCCGGGCCCGGTACGACGGCCGGAGAGGTGTGACCCGTGCGCGACACACTCCTCATCGCCCTGTTCGCCTTCCTCGGTGCCGCCGCCGCCGGTGTGCTGGGCGCGGCCGTGCTGTGGCTGATCCGGCGGCGGTCGCTGACGGCGTCGCTCGCCGTCGTCGTCGCCGTGGCGGTGACCGCGATGTTCGCCGGGACGCTGGCCGTGGCCCGGGCGATGTTCCTGTCCGCGCACGACCTGAGCGTCGTGACGACGGTCGTCGCGATGGCGGCCGTCGTGTCCCTGGCGGCCGCGCTGCTGCTGGGCCGCTGGGTGGTCGCCCGCAGCCGGGCGCTCACGCTCGCCGCCCGCTCCTTCGGCGACGGCGGCGAATTCGCCGCACCCGTCGGCCCCGCCACCGCCGAACTGGAGGCGCTGAGCAGCGAACTGGCGGCGACCAGCGCGAAGCTCGCCGAGTCCCGCGAGCGTGAACGGGCCCTGGAGTCCTCCCGCCGAGAGCTCGTCGCCTGGATCTCGCACGACCTGCGCACCCCGCTCGCCGGTCTGCGCGCCATGTCCGAGGCGCTGGAGGACGGGGTCGCCGCGGACCCGGCCCGCTATCTGCGCCAGATCCGCACGGAGGTCGAGCGGCTCAACGACATGGTGGGCGACCTGTTCGAACTGTCCCGCATCCACGCCGGGGCCCTCGCCCTGTCCACCTCCCGGATGTCGCTGTACGACCTGGTCGGCGACGCCCTCGCGGGAGCCGACCCGCTCGCCCGTGAGCACGGCGTACGGCTCGTCGGCGGCCGTATCGAACCGGTGCCGGTGGAGGTGGACGGCAGGGAGATGAGCCGGGTTCTGGGGAACCTGCTGGTCAACGCGATCCGTCGGACACCGGCGGACGGCACGGTCGCGGTGGCGGCCGAACGGTCGCCCGAGGGCGTGGTCCTCTCGGTGACGGACGGCTGCGGCGGTATTCCCGAGGCGGATCTGCCGCGGGTCTTCGACACCGGCTGGCGCGGGACGCACGCGCGTACGCCTCCGGCCGGCGCGGGCCTCGGTCTCGCCATCGTCCGCGGCATCGTGGAGGCGCACCAGGGACGCGCCGCCGTGCGCAACATCCCCGGTGGCTGTCGCTTCGAGGTGATCCTGCCGACGGCCCGGGCCTGAGCGGGCCCGCAAGGGCCGGTCCGGGCGGCGTCCCCGGCCGCCGGAGCGGTCGGCCGGGACCTACCCGGCGTCCCCGCGAAGGCGGGACCGGGCGAACTCGCGCATCCCCTCCTGGAATCCGGTCTCGGCCGTCCAGCCCAGTTCGGCCCGCAGGCGCGTGGAGTCCGCGGTGATGTGGCGGACGTCGCCGAGCCGGTACTCCCCGGTGACGACGGGCTCCGGCCCGCCGACGGCGGCCGCGAGCGCCCGCGCCATCTCCCCGACGGTGTGCGGCTCGCCGCTGCCGGTGTTGTACGCGGTCAGCGTCCCCTCCCGGGGGGCGGCCGTGAGGGCGGCCAGGTTGGCCGCCGCCACATCCCGCACGTGCACGAAGTCCCGGCGCTGCGCGCCGTCCTCGAAGACGCGGGGGGCCTCGCCGCGGGCGAGCGCGGAGCGGAAGAAGGAGGCGACGCCCGCGTACGGGGTGTCGCGGGGCATCCGGGGCCCGTACACGTTGTGGTAGCGCAGCGACACGGCCGAACCACCCGTCGCGCGGGCCCATGCGGCGGCCAGATGCTCCTGGGCGAGCTTGGTGGTCGCGTACACGTTCCGCGGGTCCGCGGGGGCGTCCTCGCCGACCAGCCCCGGCGTCAGCTCCTCGCCGCAGTGCGGGCACCGGGGCTCGAACCGGCCGGCCGCCAGGTCGGCGACGGCCCGCGGCCCCGGCCGCACCACCCCGTGCCGCTCGCACCGGTACCGCCCCTCGCCGTACACCACCATCGACCCGGCCAGGACGAGTCGTCGCACGCCCGCCTCGGCCATCGCCGTGAGCAGCACCGCCGTACCGAGGTCGTTGCGGGAGACGTACTCCGCCGCGTCGGCGAAACCCTTGCCCAGTCCGACCATCGCCGCCTGGTGGCACACGGCGTCCACGCCGGACAGGGCGCGCAGCACCGCCGCCGCGTCGCGGACGTCGGCGCCCGGCTCCGCGTGCACGTCGAACACGACGGCCTCGTGGCCGTGCTCCGCCAGGGCCTCGACGACATGGGACCCGATGAATCCGGCACCGCCGGTGACCAGTACACGCATGGCTTGCACGCTAGGTCCCGGGCCCACGCCGCTCCAGCGCCACGCCGCGCACGTCACCGGCCCGTAAGATCTGGCCCGGTCCGCAAGCCCCGGCCCCGGCCGCGCCTTTGCCGCCGGGGCTCGGGCCGGCTCACAGGCTGGAGGCCGGCCAGTTCAGCAGCCGGGCGCCGATGACCGCGGTCTGGAGCATGTAGCGGTGCGTCGGGGAGGCCGGGTCGGCGCCGGTGAGCTGGTGGATGCGTTCCAGCCGGTACGTCAGGGCGCGCACGCTGAGCGACAGCCGCCGGGCGGCCTCCGCGGCGACGCAGCCGCAGTCGAAGTAGACGGTGAGGGTGTCGAGCAGGGGCTGCGCGCCGCCGCGGGCGGCGGTGAGCGGGCCGAGCGCGTTCAGGACGAGGTCGGCCATGGCCTGCCGGTCGCGGGTGAGGACCGGGTAGACCAGCAGGTCGGCGGCGCGCAGGACGGCGTCGCCGAGCCGGAGGCGCTCGGCCAGTTCGAGGCTGTTGAGCGCCTCCTCGTAGGACTGCCTGATGCCGCCGGGGCCGGGCTGGGCGCGGCCGATCGCGATCCGCCCGCCGCCCGTCGCCGTGTGCGCCTGCCGGGCGAAGTAGTCGAGCACCTCGTCCTGGTCGCCCGGCGCGACGCACAGCAGCCGGCCGTCCTTGGTGGTGAACAGGATGCTGCGGTCGCCGAAGCGGCCGATGAGCGCCTGCTCCACCTGGCGGGCGGCCGGGTCGCCCTCGTCGTAGGCGGTGGGACCCTGGGCGACCGCGACGGCGTGCGTGTGGGACAGGAGCAGACCGAAGCGTTCGGCGCGTTCGGCGAGCCGGCCCAGGTTGCTGCGGCCGTGGAGCAGGTCGTCGATGAACTCCCGCCGGGCGGCCTCCTCCTGGCGTACCGCCAGGCGCTGCGCGCGTTCGTAGCCCTCGGCGAAGGCGTCGACGGCCTGGTGCATGGCGGCGAGGGTGCTGTCGGCCGTGCGCAGGGTGCCGGGCCAGGCGGCGCGGGTGGCGGCCAGATGGGCGCCGACCAGGGCGCGCAGTCCGTGGCCGGATTCGGCGGCCCGTTCGCCGAGGGCGCGCCGGTCCTCGATCTCGTCGCGGGTCAGCCGGCGGCCCGATGCAGCGACGTCCGCCAGGAGTTGGGCGTATCCGACCAGATACTGCTCGGATATTTCCCGTTCCGACACCCTGCCTCCGCCTTCTTGACGCCTCGGCGGCGCGTTCCTTACGCCGACCGGCAGCAAGACCCTAGTGAACGTTGCCGGACACCGGCAATGCGCGGAGTGTTCATTGGACTGCACCATGGACGCAGGGGAGCAGCACGGACGGTCCGGGTGCCGGACACCGGCAAGGTGTCCGGCGTCCGTGCCCGGCCGGGAGCCGTGGCGGGGGGTCGCCGCGACGGAACGAGGGAGGGGACATGCAGGCGTTTCTGACGGCCGTCACCGGCTTTCCGACGCTGCTGTTCACGTCCGCCCTGATCGTGGTCGTCGCCTTCTGGCTCCTGGTCGCGTTCGGCGCGGCCGAGACACACGGCTTCGACGCGCACGCCCACGCGCACTTCGACGGCTGGGGGCTGGGCGGGGTACCGGTGACGGTGGCCTTCTCGCTGCTGACGGCGTTCGCCTGGTTCTTCAGCCTGTGCGCGACGGTCCTGCTGGAGCCGCTGGCGCCGCCGGGTGTGCCGCGGGTCCTCGGCGGGGTGGCGGTGCTCGTCGGCGCCGTGCTGCTCGCCCGGTGGCTCACCCGCCTGCTGGTACGGCCGCTGCACCGGCTCATGCCCGATGAACGCGGGCCGTCCCGGCTGGACTTCGTCGGGCTGACCTGCACCATCCGTACCGGGCGGGTGGACGCCGGCTTCGGCCAGGCGGAGGTCGCGGCCGCGGACGGCTCGACCGCGCTGGTCCAGGTCCGCCAGACCGGCACCGACCCGCTGGGCAGCGGCAGCACCGGCCTGCTGTACGCCTACGACGACGCCGGCGAGTTCTTCTGGGTCGCGCCGTACGACGCGGCGCTCGACCCGCGGGGCGACCGGACCTGAGAGCCGCGCGCTCCGGCCCCGGCTTCGCCGACCACCTCACGCCTCAAGCTTCACCTCTTTCTCTTACGCCTCAAGGACGTATGCCATGGATGCCATCACTGTGGGCCTCGCCGTGCTCGTCGCCGTTGTCCTCCTCGTCGCGGTCGCGTCGCTGTTCATGATCAGCGCGCTGTTCCGCAAGGTGGAGCAGGGTCGGGCGCTGATCATCTCCAAGACGAAGAAGGTGGACGTCACCTTCACCGGCGCGGTGGTGCTGCCCGTGCTGCACAAGGCCGAGTACATGGACATCTCGGTGAAGACGATCGAGATCCGCCGCACCGGCCGCGAGGGTCTGATCTGCCAGGACAACATCCGCGCCGACATCCACATCAGCTTCTTCGTCCGCGTCAACAAGACCGTCGAGGACGTCATCAAGGTCGCGCAGGCGATCGGCACCCAGACCGCCAGCGACCCGGCGGCCATCCAGAACTTCTTCGCGGCCAAGTTCTCCGAGGCGCTCAAGACGGTCGGCAAGCAGCTCGACTTCGTGGACCTCTACACCAAGCGCGAGGAGTTCCGGGACCGGATCATCCAGGTCATCGGCACCGACCTGAACGGCTACCACCTCGACGACGCGGCGATCGACTTCCTGGAGCAGACGCCGATGTCGCAGCTGGACGCGGCGAACATCCTGGACGCCCAGGGCATCCGCAAGATCACCGAGCTGACGACCGTCGAGCACGTGCGCACCAATGAGTTCCAGCGCACCGAGGAGAAGGAGATCACCCGGCAGAACGTCGACGCCCGGGAGACCATCCTGGAGCTGGAGCGCCGGCAGGCCGAGGCGGAGATCAAGCAGCGGCGCGAGGTCGAGACGCTGCGGGCGCGCGAGGAGGCCGCCACCGCGAAGGTGCAGGAGGAGGAACGCCTCGGCGCGCAGGGCGCGTTCCTGCGGACCGAGGAGCAGCTCGGCGTCCAGCGGGAGAACCAGGCGAGGGAGATCGCCGTCGCGCAGAAGAACCGCGAGCGGGTCATCGCCGTCGAGAACGAGCGGATCGAGAAGGACCGCCTGCTGGAGGTCATCGCCCGGGAGCGGGAGACCGCGCTGTCGGCCATCGCCAAGGACAAGGAGGTCGAGGCGGAGCGCCGCGAGGTCGCCGACGTGGTGCGGGAGCGGATCGCCGTGGACCGTACGGTCGCCGAGCAGGAGGAGGCGATCAAGAAGCTGCGGGTGGTCGAGGAGGCCGAGCGGACCCGCCAGTCGGTGATCATCGCGGCCGAGGCGGAGGCCCAGGAGAAGCTGGTCAAGGACATCAAGGCGGCCGAGGCCGCGGAGGTGGCGGCCCGGCACCGGTCCGCCGAGCAGCTGACGCTCGCGGAGGCCCGGCTGAAGTCCGCCGACCTCGACGCCCGTGCCAAGCTGCGGCTCGCCGAGGGCGTCCAGGCGGAGACGGCCGCGGCCGGACTCGCCGAGGTGCAGGTCCGCGACAAGGAGGCCGAGGTCGTCGAGAAGGCCGGCCGGGCCCAGGCCGTGGCCACCGGGGCGCGGATGCAGGCGGAGGCGGAGGGCACCGAGGCGCTGCTGCGGGCCGAGGCCGAGGGCGCGCGGGCCAAGGCGCTCGCGGAGGCCACCGCGATCGGCGAGAAGCTGAAGGCCGAGGCGGCGGGCCTGACCGAGAAGGCGGCCGCGATGGCGGCCCTCGACGACGCCTCGCGCGGTCACGAGGAGTACCGGCTGCGGCTCCAGGCGGAGAAGGAGATCCGGCTGGCCGGTCTCGACGTGCAGCGGCAGGTCGCCGAGGCGCAGGCCACGGTGCTGGCCACCGGTCTGGAGCACGCCGACATCGACATCGTCGGCGGGGAGTCCGTGTTCTTCGACCGGCTGGTGAACTCGATCGCGCTGGGCAAGAGCGTCGACGGGTTCGTGGAGAACTCCGCGACGGCACAGGCGCTGGCGAAGCCCTGGCTGGACGGGACGTCGAGCTTCACCGAGGACCTCGGCCGCATCCTCGGCCAGGTGTCCACCTCCGACGTGCAGAACCTGACGGTGTCGGCGCTGCTGATGCAGCTCATGAAGTCGGGCGGCGCTCCGCAGGCAGGCCGGCTCCAGCAGCTGATGGACCGGGCCGGCGAGCTGGGGCTGTCCGACCTGCCGCTGACCGCGCTGAACGGCAGCGTCCGGGTCTGACCGCCCGTGAGCCCGCAGCCGCCGTGCAGGGGACGGCGGCTGCGGGTCGTACCTCCCGAACGTCTCGAAGGGAACCCGACCCATGGCAACCGGCCCGGAAACCGCCGCGGACACCGGCCCGAAGACCGCTCCGGACCCCGCCGCGGAACCCGGCCTGGACGCCGGCACGTACGAAGTGCTGCGCGACCGGCTGGCCGCGCAGGCCGCGGACCTGGCCCGCCGCGCGCAGGCGCTCGACTCCCGCCGGGTGGAGGAGTTCGGCGCGATTCGGCTCGCGCTCGCCGGGACCGGGCAGTTGCGCACCGAACGGGCCTGTCTGCCCGCCGACGTCGTGGCCGTCGGGGACCGTCTGCTGTTCGGCGCCCGCACCGTCGTCGGGCTGCGCTCCGAGGCGGCCGTCGGCGACGTCCTCACCCTGCGCGACCGCGACCTGAACCGGCTGCCCGAGGACGCGGTGCCCGGTCTGCTGGACGACCCCGGCTTCGTCCGCGAGTTCGCCGCCCTGCACCGCTACTACCGCGACACCCGCCTGCTGCGGCTGCGCCACGTCGACGGCCGGCTGCTCGCCGTCTTCCGCACCGGGGAGAAGCCGGACGACATCCGGGTGCTGCGCTGGGCGCTCGCCGACGACGGCCGGGTGTCGTTCCTCGACGCGCGCGGCGAGCGCGACCACGTCTTCCCGCCGTCCCACGACTTCACCTGGACCGCGACCACCCGCGAGGACCACGTCCCGGGCCGCCGCCCGCACGTGTCCGTCGAGGGCGAGGTCTTCGTCACGACCGTCGGCGGCAGCCTCGCCGTCAAGACCGAGGACGACACGGAGACGGACCGGGCGATCCACACCGAGCCGGTCGACGAACCCCTCCAGTCGCTCGCCGACGCGGAGATCGGACACGCGCGGGTGGGCGCCCTGCTCCTGCTGCGGGTGCGCCCCTACAAGGAGACCGCCTGGCGCCACTTCGTCTTCCACACCCTGACGAAGACGGTGGTCCGGCTCGACGCCGTCGGGCAGTCGTGCCGTCGGCTGCCCGAGGACCAGGGCATCGTCTTCCCCGGCGGCTACTGCCTCGCGGCGACCGGCGCGCACCGGACGTTCGACCTCGACACCGAGGGCCTGGAGTTCGAGCGCGAGGTGCGCTCGCCCAACGGCGAGGACGTGCTGTACGCGTACCACGCGCCCGGCGCGGGACGCAGCCTCCTGCTGCCGTACAACCTGATCCGCAAGGAGATCTCCACCCCGCTGACCTGCCAGGGCTGGGCGCTCTTCGACGACGGAACGCTGACGGTGCTGCGCACGGACCCGGCCGGTGCCGAACCGGCCCGGGTGCATCCGCTCCAGCTGTGGACGTCGCCGTACGACTCCGACACCCGCGCCGCCGCCCGCCCGGCCGGCTCCGGGCCGCTGTCCCGGATCGGCAACGCCGACCTCGTGCGGGGCATCTCCGACTGTCTGACCCTCGCCGGGTCCGTCGCCGGGACGCCCCCCACGACCGAGGTGTACGAGGCCCTGCGCGCCGCCTGCGTCCGGATCGCCGACACCCACCACTGGCTGGCCGAGCCCGAACTCGGCGATCTGCGCACCCCGTTGGACGCGCTCAGGGACACGGCCGAGCAGGTCGTCACCGAGTTCGAGACGGTCCGGACGCTGACCCGCCGGGCCGCCGAGGCCCTCGACGAGTCCGCCGAGCGGATCACCTCGCTCGTCCGGCGGCTGCGCGGCGAGGCACCCCGCGACGCCGCGTCCTGGGTCACCGGACTGACCGAACTGCGGCGTGCCCAGGGCCGGTTGCTGAACCTGAAGGAGCTGCGGTACGCCGACACGGCCCGCATCGACGACCTCGCCGCCGGGGTGGGCACCGACCTCGTCTCCTTCGGGCAGCGCGCGGTGACCTTCCTGGCCCGCGAGGACTCCCTGGCCGGCCACCACCAGGAGATCGAGCGGCTGCTCGCGGCCGCCGAGGCGATCCCGACGGCCGCCGAGGCCGCACCCCTGACCGGCCGGCTCGACGAGCTCGACGACGGCCTGCGCACGGTCACCGAGGTGGTCGCCGGACTCGACGTCGGCGACGCCACCGTGCGCACCTCGATCCTGGAGCGCGTCGCCGAGGTGCTGGGCGGCGTCAACCGCGTCCGCGCCACCCTCGACGCCCGCCGCCGCGAACTGCGCGAGAACGAGGGGCGTGCCGAGTTCGCCGCCGAGTTCGCGCTGCTGGGGCAGTCGGTCGTCGGCGCCCTCGCGGCGGCCGACACCGAGGAGGCGTGCGACACCCGGCTCGCCGCCCTGCTCGTGCAGCTGGAGAACCTCGAAGCCCGCTTCACCGAGTTCGACGACTTCCTCGGCGAGCTCGCGGACCGGCGCACCGAGGTGTACGAGGCGTTCGCCGCCCGCAAGCAGACCCTCGCCGACGCCCGCGCCCGCCGCACCGAACAGCTGGCGGCCGCCGCCGCCCGCGTCCTCGCGACGCTCGCCCGCCGCGCCGCCGCACTGGACACCGCCGACGCGATCAGCACGTTCTTCACCTCCGACCCGCTGGTCGAGAAGGTCAGGCGCACGGCCGACGAACTGCGCGCACTCGGCGACCCGGGCCGGGCCGAAGAGCTGGCGGGACGCCTGAAGGCGGCCCGTCAGGAGGCGCACCGCGCGCTGCGCGACCGCACCGACCTGTACACCGACGGCGGCCGCACCCTGCGCCTCGGACGGCACACCTTCGCCGTCAACACCCAGCCCCTCGACCTCGCGCTGGTCCCCCACGGCGACGGCCTCGCCCTCGCGCTCACCGGCACCGACTACCGCGCCCCGGTCACCGACCCGGACTTCGCCGCCACCCGCCCCTACTGGGACCGGCCGCTGCCCTCCGAGTCCGCCACCGTCTACCGCGCCGAACACCTCGCGGCCCGGCTGCTGGCCGAGCACGGCCCCGCCGCCCTGGCCGACGCCGACCTGCCCGCGCTGGTCGGCCGGGCGGCGCGGACGGCGTACGACGAGGGCTACGAGCGCGGGGTGCACGACCACGACGCCACCGCGATCCTCACCGCATTGCTGCGGCTGCACACGGGCGCGGGCGTGCTGCGCCACGAGAGCGCCACCCGCGCCGCCGCCCAGCTGTTCTGGGCACACGGCACGGAGGCCGCCCGGCGCCAGAGCCTGACCCGGCGGGCGGTGTCGCTGGCCCGGGCCCGGGAGGCGTTCGGCACCGTGCCCGCGATCGCGGACCTCCGGGCGGAGCTGGCGGCCGAGATCGGCGCGCCGGCGGCCGCGTACCTCTTCGACGAACTGACCACCGGACCCGAGGGCTTCGTCATCGGCGCGGCCGCCCGCACGCTCCTCGACAAGTTCCGCCGCACGGTCGGCACATCGGCCTACGAGCAGGACCTCGCCGCCCTCGACACCCTCGACGACCGCAGGCAACTGGTCGAGGGATGGCTGTCCGCGTACACCGCCGCCACCGGCGCGGACACCGGCCCCGGGGACCTCGCCGAGGCCGTCGCCGCCGAACTCTGCCCGGAGCTGGTGCGCCACGAGAGCGAGGCACCGCTGACCGCGGCGGTGACCGGGCTGCTCGGCGCCCACCCGCGCATCACCCGCCGCACCCTCACGCTGCGCCTCGACGAGTTCCTCGCCCGCACCGACGACTTCCGCGCCCACGCCGTCCCCGGTCACCGCGCCTACAGCGCCCGGCGCACCGCGCTGCTCGCAGCCGAGCGCGCCCGGCTGCGGGTCGACGAGCTGCGGCCGCGGGTGATGACCACGTTCGTGCGCAACCGTCTCGTCGACGAGGTCTATCTGCCGCTCGTCGGCGACAGCCTCGCCCGGCAGATCGGCACCTCGGACGAGTCCAGGCGCACCGACACCGGCGGTCTGCTGCTGCTCGTCTCCCCGCCCGGCTACGGCAAGACGACCCTCATGGAGTACGTCGCCGACCGCCTCGGCCTCGTCCTGGTCAAGGTCGACGGCCCCGCGCTCGGTCACGCCGTCACCTCGCTCGACCCGGCCGAGGCCCCGAACGCGACCGCCCGCCGCGAGGTCGAGAAGATCAACTTCGCGCTGGCGGCGGGCAGCAACACCCTGCTCTACCTCGACGACATCCAGCACACCTCGCCCGAACTGCTCCAGCGGTTCATCCCGTTGTGCGACGCCACCCGCCGGATGGAGGGCGTCCACGACGGCGAGCCCCGCAGCTACGACCTGCGCGGCAAGCGCTTCGCCGTCTGCATGGCGGGCAACCCCTACACCGAGTCCGGCGGCCGCTTCCAGGTCCCCGACATGCTCGCCAGCCGGGCCGACGTGTGGAACCTCGGCGACGTGCTGACCGGCAAGGAGGACGCCTTCTCCGTCAGCTTCGTGGAGAACGCGCTCACCGCGAACCCGGTGCTGGCCCCGCTGGCCGGCCGCGAGCGCGCCGACCTCGACCTGCTGCTGCGGCTGGCCGCCGACGACCCCACGGCGCGCGCGGACGACCTCGCCCACCCCTACGCCCCCGCCGAACTCGACCGGGTCCGCGCCGTCCTGCGCCATCTGCTCACCGCGCGCGGGACGGTCCTCGCCGTCAACTCCGCCTACATCGCCTCCGCCGCGCAGAGCGAGGACGCCCGCACCGAGCCGCCCTTCCGGCTCCAGGGCTCCTACCGCGACATGAACAAGATCGTCCAGGCGATCCGGCCGGTGATGAACGACGCCGAACTCGACGCCGTCGTCCGCGACCACTACCGGGCCGAGGCCCAGACCCTCACCACCGGCGCCGAGGCCAACCTGCTCAAACTCGCCGAGCTGCGCGGCACCCTGTCCGGAGCGCAGGCCGCGCGCTGGGCCGAGGTGAAGGCGTCGTACCTGCGTGCTCGGGGACTCGGCGGACCCGACGACGGCCCGCTCCCCCGGGCGACGACCGGGACCACGGCAGGGGCGACGACGGGGACTGCGGCCGAGGCGACGGCCGAGGCGCTGACCGGTGCGCTGACGGGTGTTCTGTCCGAGACGGTGGCCGCTCTCGGGGTGCTCGCCGAGCGGGTCGCCGCCGTCGAGTCGGCCATCACCCGGACCGGCGGCCCCCGCCCGCCCGTGTGACCTGCCGGATCCGCCGGGTCGCACGGGACCTTCGGGATCTGTCGGGTGATGTCCGTCAGGCCTGGTTCTGTCAGGGGGAGTTCACGTCCGGCGCGATGTAAGCCCGCCCGCACAACTAGCCCACTGAAATGACATGAACGATTCACCCTGTGTCCACAATTGACGCGTCGGGACGACAGGATCCGGCCATTGACTCTCCCCGCGCGGCTGCCTTCCGGCACCGCGCGGGGAGAGTCGTTTCCGGGTGAGGGGCGTACGTACGTGGAGTCCGAGCGGGAAGAACCCGACAGACCCGGGGGAGACATGCCCGGGGATGTCGAACCGGAAGGGAAAGAATCGTTTCCTCGGAGACCCCATGCGGGACGGGGTCTCGGTGACCGGATCTTCCGGGTCCAGCTGACGGCCACCGGGGTCGCGGTTCTGGCCATCATGGCGGCCGTGGGCCTGTTCCTGCTGATGAGGGCCGGTCAGGCGCTGCGCGCCACCGGCCTGTCGTTCCTCACCACCCCCGAATGGCAGCCGGACGTCCACCGGTTCGGCATCGCGGCCGTGCTGACCGGGACGCTGCTGATCGCCGCCGTGGCCGTGACCATCTCCGTGCCGCTGGCCCTCGGGACCGCGCTGTTCATCTCCGACGTGGCTCCGCGCCGGCTGCGCCGCACCCTCGTCACCCTGGTCGACCTGATGGCCGCCGTGCCCTCGGTGGTCTACGGGCTCTGGGGGCTGTTCTTCCTCCAGCAGCACGTGATCGGTCTGTCGCGCTGGCTGTCCGACTGGTTCGGTTGGATCCCCCTGTTCACGGTGGACGGCGCCCAGCCCGGCGACCCGCTCGCCTCCGACAGCGTCTACACCGCCTCCACCTTCGTCGCCGGGATCGTCGTGGCGCTGATGGTCGCGCCGATCCAGTGCTCGGTGATGCGCGAGGTGTTCGCCCAGGCCCCGGCGGGCGAGCGCGAGGGCGCGTACGCGCTGGGCGCCACCCGCTGGGGAATGATCCGCGCGGTGATCCTGCCGTACGGCAAGGGCGGCATCATCGGCGGCACGATGCTGGGCCTCGGCCGGGCGCTCGGCGAGACGATCGCCGTGTACCTGATCATCTCGCCGGTCTTCACCATCCAGCCGCACATCCTCCAGACCGGCTCGAACTCGGTGTCCTCGCTGATCGCCCTGCACTACGGCGACGCGTCCCCCTTCGGCATGTCGGCGCTGATGGCGGCGGGCCTGGCCCTGTTCCTGCTGACGCTGGCGGTCAACTTCACCGCCTCCTCCATCGCCGCCCGCTCGCGCTCCGGCGCGCAGAGCGACTGAGAGGCCTGACATGACCGTCGTAGACGAGACCAAGACGCTGCCCGCGGCTGCTCCGGAAGCGGTCGCGGCCGGGACCGGTGCCCGGGTCGCCGACCCCGACCCCGTGGAGTTCCCCGACCGGCCCCGGCCCATCGGCGGACTCACCCGCTCGGGTGTGCTGTCGCTGGCCGGCGCCGCCGCCTCCGGGCTGTGCACGACCGTGCTGCTGTTCGGTGAACTCGCCCCGCTCTCCGGAGCGCTGGGCTTCACCGTCACGGCCTACCTGTCCTTCCTGCTGATCTACGCCGTGCTCACCGGTCTGGAGGAGGACCGCCAGGCCGTACTGGACCGGGTGATGACCGTCGTGCTGTGGACGGCGGCGCTGCTGATGATCTCGGCGCTCGTCCTCGTCGTCGGGTTCACCGCCTGGCGCGGGCGCGAGGCGCTGCTGCACGGCAACTTCTTCACCCAGGACATGCAGGCGGCCGGTCCGCTGGACCCGCTGACCAACGGCGGTATCGCGCACGCGATGCTCGGCACCCTGATCATGATCGCCATCGCGCTCACGATCACCGTGCCGCTCGGTATCGCCTGCGCGATCTACCTCAACCAGATCCCGGGCCGCTTCTCGCGGTTCGTACGGACCATCGTCGAGGCGATGACCGCGCTGCCGTCGATCGTGGCCGGTCTGACCGTGTACGCGACCTGGATCCTCTACCTCGGTATGCAGAAGTCCGGTCTGGCGGCCGGCTTCGCGATCAGCGTGATGATGCTGCCGATCGTGATCCGGGCGTCGGACGTGGTGCTGCGGCTGGTGCCGGGCACGCTGACCGAGGCCTCGGAGGCGCTGGGCGCGCCGCGCTGGCGGACGGTGTGGCACGTGGTGCTGCCGACCGCCCGTTCCGGGCTCGCCACCGCCGTCATCCTCGGCACCGCGCGCGGTATCGGCGAGACCTCGCCGGTGCTGCTCACCGCGGGCTTCACCGCCGCGCTGAACGCCGACCCGACGAGCGGGCCGATGATCTCGCTGCCCCTCGCCGTCTTCAACTTCGTGAAGTCGCCGGAACCGACCATGATCGCCCGCGGCTTCGGTTCGGCGGCGGTGCTGATGGCGCTGGTCCTGGTGCTGTTCGTGGTCGCCCGGGTCATCGGCGGGCGCGGCCCCGGCCACCAGAGCCGCCGCCAGGCCCGCCGGTCCGCCCGCGCCTCCCGCCAGGACGCGGCCCGCTTCGAGGAACTGCACGCGCCCCGGCTGTCGGTGTTCGAGGACGCCGAGGCCGTCGAGGACATCGAGGCCGCCGAAGCCGTCGAGGACGCCGTGAGCGCCGAGGACGTGTCCCACGCCCCGAGCGAAAC
>NZ_VJZD01000096.1 GCF_009377175.1 Streptomyces adustus | reverse complement strand
ACTCCAACCGCACGCGCAGTACCCGCCGCACCCGCCGCACCCGCCGCACCCGCCGCACCCGCCGCACCCGCCGCACCCGCCGCACCGAGGAGTCTGGACCTGCCCGGCGCCCTGCTGCTCGCGGTCTGCCTCGTCTGTCTGGTCCACTCGCTCGTCGCACTGCCGGAGTCCGGCTGGACGGCGGCCGTCGGTCTGGGCCTGGCCGCGTCCGGCGTCGCCGCGGCCGCCTTCGTCCGCCACGAGCGCGGCGCCTCGGACCCCTTGGTCCCGTCGGCGGTCGTCGGCACGCCCGCCGTCGCGGCGGCCCTCGGCGTTCTGGTGGCCGCGTCGGCCGCGCTGCACGGCACCCTGTTCGCCTGCGTCTACCGCCTCCAGTACGACCTCGGTCTCGACCCGTTCCACAGCGCCCTGGTCAGCCTGCCGCTGGCCGCGCTGATGGTGGCCGCCGCACCCGCCTGTGCCGTACTGCTGCGCCGCTGGGGCGCCAGGCGTACGACCATGACGGCGGCGCTCTTCCTCGCGTCGGGGATCCTGCTGCTGTGGCGGGCCACCGGCACGCCCGCGCTGTGCGCCGGGTTCGCGCTGCTGGGCGCCGGGTTCGGCACGGTGATGGTGGCGGGCACCCATGTCGTCGTACGACACGCGCCGGCCGAGTCGGCCGGGGTGGCGGGCGGACTCCAGCAGACCGCGATGAACGTCGGCCCGGTGCTGGGCACGGCCGTGGCGACCACGTGCATGGCGCTCGGCGGGAGCCGCGCACCGCTGCCCGTCCTCGCGGTGGTGGCCGCGGCGGGAGTGCTGGCGGCCCGGGCGCTGCCCGTGTGTTCCGTCACGACACCGGCCGAACATCGCACCGACGGGTCCGGTTCACGTATACCTGCGCGACCATGAGGAACGAGGTGGTCGAGGCCGGGTATGCCCGACGGCACCTCGTACGCGCGCGACCGGAGGAGAACGATGGCACAGCTGCGACAAGAGGTCGACCCGGGTGAGGTCGGACTGGACCCCAAGGCACTGGACCGGCTCGACCGGCACTTCGTCCAGCAGGTCGAGGAGGGCCGGCTGCCGGGCTACCTCGTGGCGGTCTCCCGCGGCGGCCGCGTCGCCCACCTCACCACGTACGGTCATCGCGACCTCGCCGCCGGTCTGCCCGTCGAGTCCGACACGCTGTACCGGATCTACTCGATGACCAAGCCGGTCACCACCGTCGCCGCGCTGATGCTGATGGAGGAGGGCCGGCTGTCGCTCGACGACCCGGTCGCCCGCCATCTGCCCGCCTTCGCCGACCCGCAGGTGTACGTCGACGGGTCCGGCGAGGGGATGCGCACCCGGCCCGCCGACGGACCGATCCTGATCCGCCATCTGCTCACCCACACCGCGGGGCTGACCTTCGCCTTCTACCACTCCCACCCGGTGGACGCCCTCTACCGGGCGGCCGGGCTGGAGTCGTCGGTGCCGACGGGCGCGGACCTGGCGGAGACGATCGACGTGTACGCGAGTCTGCCGTTGCAGTTCGAGCCGGGCACCGAGTGGAACTACTCGGTCGCCACCAATGTGCTGGGCCGGGTGATCGAGGTGGTGTCGGGGCAGCCGCTCGACGTCTTCCTCGCCGAGCGGGTCTTCGGCCCGCTCGGGATGACGGACGCCGGGTTCTGCGTCCCCGCGGACCAGGCGGGCCGGCTGGCGGAGCTGTACGGCGAGACCGGCGACGGCGGTATCGAGCCGATCGCCGGGCTGCCGCTGCGCGGACGGCCCCGGTTCCTGTCCGGCAGCGGGGGCATGGTGGCGAGCGCGTACGACGTGCACCGGTTCACCGAACTGCTGCGCCGCCGCGGGGAACTCGACGGCGTCCGGCTGCTCTCCGCCGACACCGTGGACCTCATGACGAGCAATCAGCTGCCCGGCGGCGTCGACATGCGGACCTTCGGCAGCCGCCCGGCCCACGACGAGCCGGGCAACGAGGGCGTCGGCTTCGGTCTGGGCGTCTCCGTGGTCGTCGACCCGGCCCGGACCAAGGCCTCGACCGGTCTCGGCATGTACGGCTGGAGCGGGGTGGCCACGACGACGTTCTGGGTCGACCCGAGCCGCGATCTGAGCGTGCAGTTCCTGACCCAGGTGCGCCCGCGGTCCTCGCACGTGCTCTACCAGGACCTGAAGCGGCTGGTGCACGAGGCCGCCGCGCACTGACGACGCGGCTCCGCCCGGCGGGCGGCCCCGGCATGGGATGAGCCGGGGCCGTTGCCGACACCGTCGTCGGCGCTCGCCGCCGCTGTCGCGGTCGTCGGCGCCTCGGGACACCGCATGGAGCGGGTCAGGACCAGTGCGCCACGGCGTCGAGGTGCGGCAGCACGTGGTCGAGACGCTCCCGCTTGGTCCTGAGATAGGTGATGTTGTTCTCGCACGGCGGGATCAGCAGCGGCACCGTCTCGGCGACCTGGATGCCGTGCCGCACCAAGTCCTCGCGCTTGCGCGGGTTGTTGGACATCAGGCGGACGGAACGCACCCCGAGGTCGTTCAGGATCCCGGCGGCCACCCCGTAGTCCCGGGCGTCCACCGGCAGGCCCAGCGCGAGGTTCGCCTCGACCGTGTCCAGCCCCTCCGCCTGGAGGGCCATCGCGCGCAGCTTGCCGAGCAGGCCGATGCCACGGCCCTCGTGACCCCTCAAGTAGACGACTATGCCGCTGCCTTCGGCGACCACGGCGCGCAGCGCGGCGGCGAGCTGGTCGCCGCACTCGCAGTGCTGGGAGCCGAACGCGTCGCCCGTCAGGCATTCCGAGTGCAGCCGGGTGAGCACGCCCTCGGCGCCGATGTCGCCGTAGACCAGGGCCACTTGCTCGTCGCCGCGGTCGTGGTCCATGTAACCGATCGCCTGGAATTTCCCGTACACGGTGGGCAGCGGGGCATTCACAACGCGTTCCACGCCCGTGCGCTGTGGGGACTTCTTGCCGAGTACGCCGATGTTGTCTGTCATGATCTGATTCCTAAGCAGAGACGAAAGGCCGTGAAGAAATGAGTGGTTCGGGCGCGCGTGCGGCGGCATACGGCTTGGTGCCGACGGACACTACGGAAGACGTACGGACGCGGGGGGCGGGCGGCTCAACACAGGTCGCCGTCCTTCCCGTCGGCAGCTTCGAGCAGCACGGTGCGTATCTGCCGCTGGCGACCGACACCCTGATCGCCTGTGCCGTGGCCCGGGACATCGCCGAGGCGTACCCGGTGCACCTCCTTCCGCCGGTGACGATCTCCTGTTCGCACGAGCACGCCGCCTGGCCGGGGACCGTCAGCATCTCCGCGGCCACCCTGCACGCGGTGGTGCGGGACATCGCCGAGTCGCTGCGCCGGTCGGGCGTCGAGGTCCTGGTGGTGGTCAACGGCCACGGCGGCAACTACGTGCTGGGCAACGTCGTCCAGGAGGCCTCCGCGCGCGGTGAGCGGATGGCGCTGTTCCCGGCCGTGGAGGACTGGGAGGCGGCCCGGGAGCGGGCCGGGGTGGAGACCTCGCTGCTGACCGACATGCACGCGGGAGAAATCGAGACCTCCGTCCTGCTGCACGCTCATCCCGAATTGATCCGTCCTGGTTACGAGTCCGCCGATTTCGTCGCGGACGACCGTCGTCATCTCCTCACCACGGGAATGTCCGCCTATACCGATTCCGGTGTCATCGGGCGTCCGTCCCTCGGTTCCGCGGAAAAGGGAAAGGCACTGCTGGCCGCCCTCACCGATTCCTTCGGCGCGTATTTCTCCTTGCTCACCGGACGCGATGTCACCGAATCCGGCGAGGGCGGGGCCGACTCGGGGGCGGCCGACGGGCGGTAGTGCTCGTCGGGGACGCGGCCGGCGGCCGGGTCCGGTACGACGGTCCAGGCGGCCGTCTCCGCCGGGGCCGTGCCGCCCGCCCGCACTCCCTGGTACCAGCGCACGACCAGCACCAGCGCGCCCGGCAGGGCGGCGACGAAGCTGAGCACCCCGTACACGACGGCGACGGCCAGCCCGTTGCTCGCGCCGAGCCCGGCGGCGCCGAACGCCCAGACGGTGACGCCCTCGCGGGGACCGAAGCCGCCGACGTTCAGCGGCAGGCCCATGGCGACCAGGGCGAGCACGGCCAGCGGCAGCAGCACCGGGACGGACGCGCCCGACCCGGTCACCCGGGCGGCCAGCACGAACATCGTCAGGTGGCCCGCCAGCACGACCGCCGAGGACAGCGCGACACCCGGCCCGTTGCGCCGGGACAGCAGTCCCTCCCGGGCCTCGGCGAGCGTCGCGCGCAGCGCCCGCCCGCGACGCGACTGCGCGGGGGCGCGGTTCATCCGCAGGGCGGCGAAGACGGCCAGCACGCCCAGCAGCCCGAGGCCGACGAGGGGCGCGAGGTGGCGGGCGTCGTCCCTGACCGGGGACGGCAGCGCCAGCAGGACCGTCACGCCCGCCACGGTGAGCGCGACCTGTCCCGCGACCCGCTCCAGCACCACCGCCCGCACCCCGCGCCCGATGTCACCGGCGCTGCGCCCGTGGTGGACGGCCCGGTGGACGTCGCCGAGGACGCCGCCGGGCAGGGCCGCGTTCAGGAACAGCGCCCGGTAGTAGTCGGCGATCGCCGGGCCGAGCGGCAGCTCGATGCGCAGGCCCCGGGCGACCAGGGCCCAGCGCCAGGCGCTGAACACCGTGGTGACCGCGCCGATGACGACCGACAGCAGCAGGGTGATCGCGTCGATCCGCCGCAGTCCGTCCAGGAAGACACCGGTGCCCAGCCGCCACAGCAGGACGGCCAGGATGGCGACTCCGACGGCGGTGCCCAGATGGGTGCGCAGCGCCCGGGAGTCGAACCGGGCGAGGACGGCCCGGGAACGCTTCGCGGAGACGGCGGGCGCGGAGACGGCGGGCGCATCGGCGTCCGCCGCGGGTGCGGCGGCGCGCTCGGCCCGTACGGGGTCGGCGGGCACGGACCGCTCGCCGCCCTCGGCCGCCTCGGCGCGTACGGGCTGCTCGCCGCGTACGGCCGAGTCGGCCTGGTCTGCCGTGTGGCGGGCCTCGGACCCGTTCACCTCGGCGCGGGTCCGGGACCCGGCCGCGGCGGCCGGTACCGTCGTACGGCCCGCACCGGTCCGCAGCACCGGTCGTGCCGCCGCGGGCACGACCGCGCCCGCCGTCTCCGCGGTCATGACGCCGCTCCGCCTGTCGGCCGGGCCAGTGCCAGCAGGTCGCTGTGGTGGACGACGACGTCCAGCTCGCCGGCCGCGCAGGCGGCGAGCCGGTCCGCGAGGTAGGCCTCGGCGCGTTCGGCGAGTTCGGGGCGTTCCTCGACGGCGGCACCGACCCAGCCACGCAGCCACTGGGCGGTCAGCGCGCGCTCGTCGGGGCCGAGCCGCCAGGCGCTCGGGTGCAGCTTCACCGTCGCGCCGTGTTCGGCGAAGGCCTCGCAGGCGGCCGTGACGGCGTCGGGTCCCAGCAGCCCGTCGCGCCGCTGGTGGGCGTTGAAGGCCGCGGTGATCTCCGCGTCCAGCGGGTCGGCGGGGCTGAGTTCGACGCGCCCTGCGACGGAGAGCGTCAGCAGTGCCGGGCACCCGGCGCCCGCGCAGGCCGCGGCCAGGGTGTCGACCTCCTCACGGGTGAGGACGTCCAGCAGTGCCGAGGCCGTCACCAGCGAGGCGCCGACCAGGGCGTCCGGGGTCAGCCGGGCGACGTCGCCGCGCCGCGTCTCGACGGTGACCCGGCTGCCGTCGGCGGCCGACCGCGGGGAGGCCACGGCGGCGAAGTGCAGCAGGTAGGGATCGCGGTCGTGCAGGATCCAGTGCTGAGCGCCGTCGAGGCGGGGGGCGAGCCAGCGGCCCATGGAGCCGGTGCCGCAGCCCAGGTCGTGGATGACGGACCCGGCCCGGCCGGGCAGGTTGGCGAGCCGCACGCGCAGCGGGTCCAGCAGGTCCAGCGACCGCGCCGCGGCGTCGGCGCCCTCGCGCAGCTCCAGCCATTCGGGGGCGTACCGCGGCGGTTCGTCGGGGCCGCCCTCCCGCAGCCGTACGGTGGCCCGCTCCTCGGACCGGCCGACCGGCCCGGCGCCCGCGATCACCGTGTCCGTCTCGGTCACCGGGTCCGTCCCGGTCACCGGGTCCGTCGCGACCGTCGTTCCCGTTGCGTCCACCACAGCTCCCGTACCGATCGCTTCCACCGTGTCCGCCGCTTCCCGTGGTCCGGGCTGCGGCGGGATGGCCCGCACGCGCCGCGCCAGGTCCGCCGGTGTGGCCGTCGTCTTCCTCATGCCGCCCTCCGGGGTTCGCTCGGGAGCCGGCCCAGTACACCGGCGAGGGTCTTGGCGGTCGCCGCCCAGCCGCCGAGGGAGGCCCGGCGGCCGCGGGCCGCGGCCTTGAGCCGGCGCCGTACGTCCGCCTCGCCGAACCAGCCGCGCAGTTCGGCGGCGAGCGCGGCGGGGTCCTCCGGCGGGACGAGGATGCCGGGGACACCTCCGTCGGGGGCGCGGCCCACGGCCTCCGGGAGGCCGCCGACGTCGGTCGCCAGCACCGGGATGCCGCGCGCGAGGGCCTCGGTGACCGCCATGCCGTACGTCTCGGCGTAGGAGGTGAGGACCATCAGGTCGGCGGCCGCGTAGCTGGCGTCGAGTTCGGCTCCGGCCTGCGGTCCGGCGAGGTGGAGCCGGTCCTCCAGGCCGTGCTCGCGGATCAGGTTCCGCAGATGGGCGACGTACTCGGGGTCCTGGCCGAGCCCGCCGACGCACACGCAGCTCCACGGCAGGTCGGCCGCCGCGGCCAGCGCCTCGACCAGCCGGTGCTGCCCCTTGCGCGGGGTGACCGCGGCGACGCACAGCAGCCGGGAGACGCCGTCGGTGCCGGAGGCGAGGGGGGCGATGTCGGCGCCGGGGGCGGCGACATGGACCCGGTCGGGAGCGAGGCCGTGGTGCGAGACCAGGCGGCGGACCGCCCAGTCACTGGTGGCGATGACCGCGGACACCGCCCGCAGGACCGTGCGCTCGCGGGCGTCCAGGTCGGCGGCCACCTCGGCGGCGAGACCGGTCTCGTCACCGAGCGGAAGGTGCACGAGGACGGCGAGCCGCAGCCGTTCGGCCTCCGGGACGATGATCTCGGGGACACCGCAGGCGACGATCCCGTCCAGCAGGACCACCGCTCCGTCGGGCAGCTGGCTGAGCGTGCGGGCCAGTTCGGTACGGGCGGCGGCCGCCGGGCGGGGCCAGCTGCCGGGCACGGCGTGCTGGTGGACCTGCCAGCCGAAGCCGGGCAGGTCCAGGCTGACCCGCCGGTCGTAGGCGTTGCCGCCGCTGGGCGCGGCCGGGTCGTCGACACCGCCCGGCAGCACGAAGTGCACGGAGCGCAGGGACATGGGGATGATCTCGCCGTTCTTCCGGGCCGCGGTCTGTGCGGGCACCGTCTGTGCGGGCACCGTCTGTGCGGGCACCGTCTGTGCGGGCACCGTCTGTGCGGGCACGTAGGCGAGGGGCGTGTGCCCGACGGTCGTGTCGGTCACAGGGCACGCTCGTAACTCGCCCACGCGACGTGCGACTCGTGCAGGGTGACGGAGATGCCCGTCAGGCCCCGGGCGCCCTCGCCGAGCGCGCCCAGGTGGACCCGCTCGGCCAGCCGGTCGGCGACGACCTTGGCCAGGAACTCCGTCGAGGTGTTGATCCCGGCGAAGTCCGGCTCGTTGTCGAGGTTTCTGAAGTTCAGCTCGCTGGTGATGGCACCGAGTTCCTGGGTGGCCAGGCCGATGTCGACGACGATGTTGTCGTCGTCCAGCTCCTCGCGCCGGAAGGTGGCGTCCACCAGGAACGTAGCTCCGTGCAGGCGCTGCGCGGGTCCGAAGACCTCACCGCGGAAGCTGTGGGCGATCATGATGTGATCGCGGACGGTGACACTGAACAACGGACGACCCTCCAGGTGCGGCGCGTCTGGTCCCCGGCCGAAGCGCGCCGGGGATGCCGTGTAGTACGGCTCTTCGCTTCCCCGTGTTCAGCCCTCTCTCACTCTTTTCTCAGGTCAGGCGCTCTTGTCGTACCGGACGCGGTGGCAGAGTGCCGGAATCTCCCCGGAGGCGAGCCTCGGCATCACCTCCGGAAGGTCCTCGAAGGCGGACTCGCCGGTGATCAGCGCGTCCAGCGCCGGGTCGGCGAGGAGGTCCAGGGCAAGGGCCAGCCGGTCGGCGTAACTGCGGTTCGCTCGGGCCGGGGAGACGGTGCCGACCTGGCTGCCGCGGACGGTGAGCCGACGGGAGTGGAAGGCCTCGCCGAGCGGCAGGGCGACCCTGCGGTCCCCGTACCAGCTCAGCTCGATCACCGTGCCCTCGGCGCGGAGCAGTTCCAGGGACCGGGCGAGGCCCTGCTCGGTGGCGCTGGCGTGCACGACGAGGTCGCACTCGCCGAGGGCCTGATCGGGGCCGGCGAAGCCGACGCCGAGCGCCTCGGCCACCGCGGCGCGCGCCGGGTCGGCGTCGACGAGTTGCACGCGCACGCCCGGGAAGCGGGCGAGCAGGGCGGCCACCGAGCAGCCGACCATGCCGCCGCCGACCACGGCAATCCGGTCGCCGACCAGGGGGGCCGCGTCCCAGAGCGCGTTCACGGCCGTCTCCACCGTGCCGGCGAGCACCGCCCGCTCGGCGGGCACGCCGTCCGGCACCACGGTCACGGCGCTCACCGGAACGACGTAACGCGTCTGGTGCGGGTAGAGGCAGAAGACCGTACGGCCGGTCAGCTCCTCGGGGCCCTCCTCGACCACGCCGACGTTGAGGTAGCCGTACTTGACCGGTCCGGGGAAGTCGCCCTCCTGGAACGGCGCCCGCATGACGGCGTGCTGACTGGCCGGGACACCGCCGCGGAAGACCAGTGTCTCCGTGCCGCGGCTGATCCCGGACCACAGCGACCGCACCACCACCTCGTCCTCGGCGGGCTCCGCGAGGGTGAGTTCACGGACCTCGCCGTGACCCGGTGAGCGGAGCCAGAAGGCGCGGGCGGAACGGTTCATCGGCATCCTCCTGAACGATCGACACGTTGTTCACGTACCGAGATGTGCACAGGCCGCGCACAGTACGCGGCGTTGATCGACTCTGTCACTCGGCCGGAGGATGTGCGGTGGCCCTGAACAACACTTACGACGCAAGGCTGGTCCAGCAGGAGACCGCTGTGGGAGCGGGCGTACAGATCCTGTTGCTGGCCCTGCTCGGCACGGCGATCGGGATGGGCCCGGCGGGCTGGGTGACCGGTCTGACGTTCGCGATCGCGACCTGGGCGGTGCTCTCCCGCGCCCTGCACCGCTCCGGACTGCGCTCCTTCGGCCCCGCCAACCGGGTCACCCTCGGCCGCGCGACCCTGGTCGGCGGAGTGACCGCGCTGGTCGCCGACTCCTTCGAGAGCACGCCGCCGGTCACCCTCCTGGTCGGTCTGACCGCCGTCGCCCTGATCCTGGACGGCGTCGACGGCAAGGTGGCCCGCCGCACCGGCACCTCGACCGCGCTGGGCGCCCGCTTCGACATGGAGGTCGACGCGTTCCTGATCCTGGTGCTGAGCGTCTACGTCTCCATGGAGGTCGGCCCCTGGGTGCTGCTCATCGGCGGTATGCGCTACGCCTTCGTCGCCGCCGCCCGGGTGTGGCCGTGGCTGAACAACGCGCTGCCGCCGAGCACCGCCCGCAAGACGGTCGCCGCGCTCCAGGGCATCCTGTTGCTGCTGGCGGGCTCCGGGCTCCTGCCGTACGCGGCCGACTTCGGGGTGGCACTGCTGGCGCTGGCGCTGCTGGTGTGGTCGTTCGGCCGTGACGTGCTCTGGCTGTGGGCGACCTCGCGCCGGCCCGAGCAGACCGCCCGCGCCGAGCAGAAGGTGCTGGAACTGGCCGCGCACTGACCGTACGACCCCCGTCCGCCCGTCCGTCGGCTCATCCCGGACGAACGGACGGCCGAAGGGCCCGGACCACCGCTGGTGGTCCGGGCCCTTCGGCGTTCGGCGCCTTTGTCGCTACGAACGTGTGGAGCGCGTCCGTACGACCGCGAAGGCCGCCGCGGCCAGCCCGAGCACGCCGACGACCAGACCGGCGATGCCCAGACCGCGCGCGGTGGAGTCACTGCCGGAGGCGGCCTCGGAGGTGCTGCCGGGGGCGGTCGGCGCGGAGCCCTTCGCGGCCGGGGTCGCGCCGCTCTCGTCACCCGCCGTCAGCTTGACCACCGGTGCCGGGTTCTCCGGCTCGTCCGCGCCCTCCGCGGCCTGCTCGATCCAACGGACGACCTTGCCGTCGGAGTAGGTCTGGAGCGCCTTGAACGTCAGCGCATCGGTGTCGTCGGGCAGTTGGCCGAAAGCGACGTCGAAGTCCTCGAACCCGCCGGCACCGATCTTCCCGCCGGTCCAGGTGATCTCGGAGACGGCCTCGGTGATGGTGCCGTCGTCCGTCCTGACCGGCGTCTTGAGCTTCGTGGTGGTCACCTTCGGCGTCCAGCCGTCGTGCGGGCGAACCAGCACACCGAGGACGGGATGGTCGGTCGGCAGGTACACCTGCACCTTCGTGGTGCTGACGGAGTCGTCCTCGTTGGGGACACGGAAGGTGAGGAGGCCGTCGGTGGCGCCCTTGGCGTAGCTCTCGGGGTGGACGGTGACATGCGCGGAGGCGGCCCCGGCCGCCGCCAGGACGCCGGCGACGGCGAGCACGGCGCCGAGACCGGCGCGGCGCAGGGTGGTGGTGCGGTTCTTGGACATGGGTGAGTGGATCTCCGTACGGGAGTGAAGTGACGGGGTCAGACGGTGTACGGGATCCGGGTGGGCGGCCCCCGGCGGCTCACCGCGTGCCGGAGCAACAGCGCCAGCGGTGGTACCGCATCCGCAGGCACGCAATCGGCGGCGGGCCGGAGGAACGGTGCCGACGGGCCGCCCCACCAGGCCGCGAGCCCGGGCAGCAGGGCGACCGCCCGCCGCAGCAACGACCACAGGGCGGCCTCCCCGCGCCGCAGCCACCAGGAGGCGACGAGCGCGGCGAGCACATGCGCGAGGACCGCGTGCGGGGTCATGGCGTGCGGATGCGGGGCCGTGAGGCCGTGCATCTGAGCCATGCGCATATGACCCATTTGCGTCGGGCTCATATGCATCGAGCCCATATGCATCTGACCCATATGCGTTCGGGTCATCCGCATGACCGGCTCGGCAGTGATGATGGTCCGGGAGAACACGGTGTGCAGTCCGGCCTGCACGGCGAGCATGGCCGCGGTGATACCCGGCAGGGTCCGTTCCCGGCCGCCGAGCAGCCATCCGGCCGCGAAGACGACGAGGAACCCGGCGCCGTCCGCCCACAGCGGCGGCGTGCCCCCGGCGGCGAGCCCGTGCCCGGCCACGGCGAGCAGCACGCACACCGCGGCGAACACCGCGGCACGCAGGCTCCGGATGGCCGGGGAGGCACTCATGGTCAGCGATCCTCCCACGCAGGGCTCGTCCGCGTGGCGCCCTGCCGGGGTTCAGGGCCCGGCTCGCTCGTCCCCGCGCCGTCTCCGCGCCCTTTTGCTGCCGACCCGCTCCCGCCACACTTGTTCCGCTCGGCACCGGTTCCCGCCCGTACCGGGTGGGAGGGGATCGACTGGGGGGAGTGACGCCGTGGCGGCAGACGATCCGTCCGACGAGGAGGTACGTGCGGTGATCGGCGCGCACCTGACGCGCTTCGGCCGGAGGAGGCACCCCGCTCCGGCCCTGGAGGACCTCCTGCTCACCCGCTCACACCTCCTCGAGGGCACGATCACCCGCCGCACCGAGGACCGCACCGAGCAGACGCGGCACCGGCCGGGAACCATCGACCTCTCGGACCGGCCGACCTACGACGTGCTGGGGGACTACAAACTCGGTCCCGGCGAGTCACCGCTCGACCGGCCGCTCGACCTGGTCAGACGCGGCACGGTGCACCTTCGTTCCTGCGACTGCGGCAACGGCCGGCGGCAGTGTGCCGACTGCCGGGGCATGACGTACCGCCCCTGTGAACCCGCCCAGGTGTGCGCCGCCTGCCAGGGCGTCACCATGTGCACGCAGTACCTCAAGCACGGCGGTCTGCCGAGCACCCCGCCCAGACCTCGCAAGCCGGGCAGAGCCGACCGCCCTGAGGAACGGGTGACCTGTGAGGGATGCCACACACCCGACAGCGCGTGCCCCGGCTGCCGGGGCTGGGGGAAGGTCAGGTGTCCGCAGTGCGAGGCGACCGGACGCATCCCGTGCGCATCGTGCAGCCGCACGGGCACCGTCAAGTGCACCACATGCGAGGGACACGGGAACCTGACGTCCTGGACCGCGGGACGGATCAAGTGGACCCGGCATCCCGAAACCATAACTCCCCCCGTCCCACGACCCAGGCGAATCGGGTCGGAACTGAACGCCGGCGGCTGGCAGGAGGATCGCCTCGACACGGGCGACCCTCTGCCCGGCGACCTCTCCCTCGACCAGCGCACGGCCCTTGAGCCGCACCTGCGACATCGGAAGGACGAGAGGCAACGGCAGGTCGTCCTCAGGCGTCTGACAGTCGTCACGGCGAGGCTGCCCGGCTCCCCCCACCGGGAGTTCTACGTCTTCCGGGGCGCCGACGGACGCCTCAGAGCCGTGGGCCGGCTGTCGCAGGAGGGCCGGTGGAAGGCGTCGGTGATCGCGGGCGCGGTCGTCGCCCTCGCGATCCTCGTTCTGGTCCTGATCCGCTGACCGGACCGCTCGCCCGCCGGACAGACTGGCGGGCGGGGAGGTCAGGCGGGGAGGTCATGGCTTGCGGGCCACTCCTCCGTAGAAACCGGCCTGGGCGTCGGTGAGGTCGGCCAGCGGCTGGTCCGGCTCCGGGTGCCAGCGGTGCGTCACGGCCAGCCCCGGCGGCAGCAGTTCCAACCCGTCGAAGAAGCGGGCTATCCGGGCCTTGGACCGCAGTTGGATCGGGATGCCCGCACGGACGTACACGTCCTGGGTGCGGGCCATGCCCTCCGGGTCGAAGTCGGTGGTGCCGTGGCTGAGGACGAGGAAGCTGCCGGACGGCAGTGCGTCGACCAGTTCCCCCACCACCTCGTACGCGCCGTGCTCGTCCGGCACGAAGTGCATCAGGGCGCACAGGCTCAGCGCGATCGGCCGGTCGAAGTCCAGCGTGTTCCGGGCCTCGTAGGACTCCAGGATGGACTTCGGCTCCCGCACGTCCGCCTGTACATAGGCGATCCGGCCCTCGGGGGTTCCGCGCAGCAGGGCCCGCGCGTGGGCCAGCACGATCGGGTCGTTGTCGGCGTAGAACACCCGGCACTCCGCGGCCTCGGCCTGCGCGACCTGGTGCAGGTTCGGCTCGGTCGGCACACCGGTGCCTATGTCGAGGAACTGCCGCACCCCGTGCTCGCGGGTCAGCACTCGCACCGCCCGGTGCATGAACAGCCGGTTGGCGTGGGCGAATCTGCGGGCGTCCGGGGTGTGCTCGAGCACCTGCTCGGCCGCCTCGGCGTCCACCACGTAGTGGTCCTTGCCGCCGAGGTAGTAGTCGTACATACGGGCAGGGTGCGGCCTGCTGGAATCTATGGGCACCAGCCCCGAGGCCGACTCGACCGACACCGTTTTCTCCTCGACTGTGTGTGACGGGCCCTCGCCCCGTATCCGTGCCGGCCGCCGCACCGGAACGGCCGACCGACGGCATCACCGTAGGCGACCGGAGTACGGGCTGGCCAGAAAACCCTTACTACGCCGGCGAGTTGGGGCGATTCTGAGCCGAGTTCGGCTGTTGCCCCTCCAGGCGCGGACTTCCGGCGTCGGATCGGGCCGCCGGTTCTCGCTCCCCCGCCCCGACCCGCGGTCCGGCTGCTCTCGCCCACATGTTCACGAGACTGCAACACCCGTTCCCACCATGCGGATTATCACGGAATGCCCTCGACAAACCGGGGAGATCGCTGCCACCCTCCCGCCATGTCCCTCACCCCTCGTGTTCTGCGCCGCGTCCTCGCCGGCGCCACCGTCGCCCTCCTCGCGACCACGGTCGGCTGCGCCCCGCAGCCCGAGGCCGACCCGTCCGCCAAGTCCTCCGGCTCGACCGGCACTGCGTGCGCCAAGAGCAAGCTGGCCACGAAGACCTCCGGCAAGCTGACGATCGCCACCGACCAGCCCGCCTACGAGCCGTGGTTCAAGGACGACGACCCGTCCGGCGGGGAGGGCTTCGAGTCGGCCGTCGCGTACGCCGTGGCGAAGAAGTTGGGGTACGGCGAGGGCGCCGTGGTCTGGGAGCGGGTGCCGTTCAACAAGGCCTTCGCACCGGGTGAGAAGACCTTCGACTTCGACATCAACCAGGTCTCCATCAGCGACGAACGCAAGAAGGCCGTGGACTTCTCGTCCGGCTACTACGACGTACGCCAGGCCGTCATCGCGCTGAAGGGATCCTCGGCCGCGAAGGCTAAAGGCATCGCGGACCTCAAGGGCCTCAAGCTGGGCGCCCAGGTGGGCACGACGAGCCTCGACTACATCGAGGACGTCGTGAAGCCGACCCGGGACGCCGCCGTCTACGGCAAGAACGACCAGGCCAAGTCGGCGCTGAAGAACGGGCAGGTCGACGCGATCGTGGTCGACCTGCCGACCGCGTTCTACATCACCGCCGCCGAGGTGACCGACGCCGAGATCGTCGGCCAGTTCGAGAACCGGGGCGGCGCCCCGGAGCAGTTCGGCCTGGTGCTGGACAAGGGCAGTGCGCTCACCTCCTGCGTGACGGAAGCCGTGGACGCGCTGCACAAGGACGGCACCCTGGCGAAGATCGAGCAGCGGTGGCTCTCCGACGCGGTCGACGCCCCGGTGCTCAAGTGACCGTCGTCAAGGACGAGTCCGCCCGTGACGGCGGCGACGACGAGGACGACGGGCGCGGGGCGAACGACCCATCCGGCGCGGCGGACCCGTACGTCCCGTCGCCGCGCCGGCTCGAACGCGAGCGGTACCGGCGAGCCCGGGCCCGCCGCGCCACGGCGATCGCAGCCCTCTCGACCCTGGTCACCGGGGCCGCCCTGTGCCTGCTCGTCGTCGGCGCACCCGGCTGGCCGCGCACCAAGGAGACCTTCTTCAGCGGGGAGTACGCGCGCGAGGCGTTCCCCAAGGTCCTGGAGGGCCTCTGGCTGAACCTGCGGCTGCTGCTGGTCTGCGGGGCCGCCGTGCTGGTCCTCGGCATGCTCATCGCCGTCGCCCGCACCCTGCGCGGCCCGGTGTTCTTCCCGCTGCGGGTGCTGACGGCCGCCTACACGGACTTCTTCCGCGGGCTGCCGCTGATCATCAACCTGATGATCGTGGTCCTGGGCGTCCCGGCGCTGCGGCTCCAGGGCGTCACGGTCGACCCGGTGCTCCTCGGCGGCACGGCGCTGACACTGACGTACTCGGCGTACGTCGCCGAGGTGTTCCGTGCCGGCATCGAGTCGGTGCACCCCTCCCAGCGCGCCGCGGCCCGCTCCCTGGGCCTGTCGAACCGGCAGGCGCTGCGGTACGTCGTGCTGCCGCAGGCCGTGCGCCGCCAGGTGCCGCCGCTGCTGAACGACCTGGTGTCCCTGCAGAAGGACACCGGTCTGGTGTCGATCGGTGGCGCGGTCGACGCGGTGCGCGCGGCGGACATCGTCGTGGGCCGCAGCCTCAACTACACGCCGTACATCGTGGCCGGGCTGGTGTTCGTCGCCCTGACCATCCCGATGACCCGCTTCACGGACTGGGTGACGGCCCGGATGGACCGTCGGCGGGCGCAAGGAGGAACGACATGAGCGACGACGTTCCGGTGCTGCGGATGGAGTCCGTCCGCAAGACCTTCGGCGACGTGGTCGTCCTGCGGGACGTCGACCTGGAGGTCGCCCCGCACACGGTGACCGCGCTGATCGGCGCCTCCGGCTCCGGCAAGTCGACGCTGCTGCGGTGCGCCAACCTCCTGGAGGACATCGACGACGGCGCGATCTGGCTGGACGGCGAGGAGATCACCGACCCGCGCGCCGACCAGGACGCGGTGCGGCGCCGGATCGGCGTGGTCTTCCAGGCGTACAACCTGTTCCCTCACATGACGGTGCTGGCGAACATCACGCTCGCCCCGCGCCGGGTGCACGGCGTCTCCCGCGCCGAGGCCGAGGCACGGGCCCGGGAGCTGCTGGAACGGCTCGGTCTGGGCGCGAAGGCGGGTGAGTACCCGGACCGGCTCAGCGGCGGCCAGCAGCAGCGCGTGGCGATCGCACGCGCCCTCGCCGTACGGCCTCGGCTGCTGCTGCTCGACGAGATCACCGCGGCCCTCGACCCGGAGCTGGTCGGCGAGGTGCTGAACGTCGTGCGCGACCTCAAGGGCGACGGCATGACCATGGTGCTGGCGACGCACGAGATGGGCTTCGCCCGCGAGGTCGCCGACCAGGTCTGTTTCCTGGACTCGGGCGTGGTGCTGGAGCGCGGCACCGCGGAGCGGGTCTTCGGTAACCCTCAGCAGGACCGTACACGGCGCTTCCTGCGGCGGATCGTGGAGGCGGGCCGTTTGTGAGGGGCCGCGACGGCGCCCTGGGACGGCGGGTGTACTCCTTGTCCCGCCCTACACGGCTCCCGCCGCGTCCAGGAGCCGCACCAGGTCCTTCCTGCCGTAGCCGAGGAGGGCAGCGCGGTGGGCGGCCATCAGCATCAGATGCGCGACGATCTGCGCCCCGTAACCGTCCTTGTCGTCGCCCAGCCATTCGCCGGGGTCCTCGACGCCGAGGCTGTTCATCACCAGCCCGTGGGCGCGGCGGATCTCCGTCACGGTGTCGGACACGGCCTCCAGCAGGGTCCGCCCCGGCCGCTCGCACTTCAGGGCGAACCCTCCCCAGTCGACCGGTTCACAGCCGCTCGGCGGCCGCAGCCGCAGGCCCTCGTAGCGTTCGTGACCGAAGGCGCCGTCGCCGAACTCGTCGTGCACCAGGGCGAAGCGGTGGAAGCCGGGGGCCGCCGGGGACGGCGGTGGGGTGTACTCCCACCCGGCGTCCTCGTGCAGTGACCGTCGTACCTCCTCCTCGTCGGCCGAGGTGACGGTGAAACCCGTCTCGGTGTTGTGCCCGGTGAGTGTGCCGTCGTCGTTGCGCTGGAACTGCAAGCTCATCAGACCCCCCCGTGGTCGTCGGTGGCGGGAAACGCCGGACGCTCCCCGTCACACGAACCAACGGACCGCGGCCGACCCGCGTGCCCGCCGCCACCATTGTCATCCGATCGTGTGAGCACGCCGCTCGTCCGTGACGATGCGACCGAGTCCGGCCCCGGCCTGCACGGGACAGCACGTTCTCTGCACTGTTCTGCGCACGCTGTTCCGGTCGAGCGGGCCGGGAGGGGCCTTCCGCTTCCGCCCCACCCGGCCCGGGCTCACTACCCCTTCTGTTCCACCCGCACCCAGTCCACCTCCGCCTGTACTCCCCCGGCCGCGATGCGGTCCACGCTGGACTGGGGCAGGCCCCAGTAGGGGGTGGTGACCTGGTTCCAGCCGGCCGGGTAGGCGCCGCCCAGGGCGAGGTTGAGGATGACGTACTGGTTGTGGTCGTACACCCATTGACCGCGGGTCGACTCGACCTTGTTGCGGGTGGTCTCCTGGACCAGGCGGTCGTCGACGTAGAAGCGCATCGCCGTCGGGGTCCATTCGACGGCGTACGTGTGCCACTGGTCGGCGCGGCCGCCGTTCGGGTAGGTCTGGCGGGCGCCGATGTTGCCGTCGGCCGAGTAGCCGGGGCCGTGCAGGGCGGAGCTCGTCCAGTCCGCGTAGCCGATGTTCTCCATGATGTCGGTCTCGCCGGAGGCGGGCCAGGAGACGGACGGGTCGTCGACGTTGCTGCCGAGCAGCCAGAAGGCGGGCCAGAAGCCGTCGCCGACCGGGAGTTTCATCCGGGCGCTGACCCGGCCGTAGGTGAAGTCGAACCTGGTGTTGGTGTCGACGCGGCCGGAGGTGAAGTCGTAGGTGCCGCCGCCCGCTTGGGTGCAGCCCTTGCAGTACTTGGACCTGAGGATCAGGCTGCCGTTCTCGGTGCGGATGTTGTCGGTGGAGTCGACGTACGCCTGTGACTCGCCGTTGACCGGTCCCATCTCCGTCCCGGTGCGTACGACCCGCCACTTGGAGCGGTCGAGGGCCGCGCCGGTGAAGTCGTCGAAGAAGGTGGTGCGGTAGGTGCCCGACTGGTCGGCGGGGAGGGCCGGGTAGGCCGCGGCGGCGCTGCCGCCGGTGCCCCAGACCTGGAACTCGTAGAGGGAGTAGCCGAACTGGGCGGTGTAGGGGGCCGGGTTGTAGAAGGAGCGGCGTTCGGTGCCGAGCATGCGGACGTAGCGGCCGGTGGCCGGGGACGGCAGGGTCACGGTGTCGTGCAGACCCGCCGCCTCGGACGGCGACTTGACGTTCGCGCGGCGGGCGGCGACGTCGGCGGCGGACGGCTGGTAGACCGTGCGCCAGGTGCGGTTGTCGTCGGAGACCTGGAGTCGGTAGTCGACGGCGTAGGCCGCCTCCCAGTACAGGTCCACGGAGGAGATCGTCGAGGTGGCGCCGAGGTCGACCGAGACCCAGCGGTCGGCGTTCCAGTCGCTCGACCAGCGGGTCGCGTCGCCCTTCAGGTCGGCGGGCCAGCCGCCGTCCGTGACGAACGCCGGTGAGTTCCCGGCGTGTTGGTAGAGGTTCGAGTAGGCCGGGTGGTTCAGGGCCAGGTTGGCGCGGGCCGTCGACGCGGGGGCGGGTTCGCCGCCGTACACCTTGAAGGAGTAGAGGGAGTAGCCGTACGGCGTGGCGCGTTCCAGGCCGCGCAGGCGGACGTAGCGGCCGGTCGCCTCCTGGGGGTAGGTGTGCGCGGTGAGCGAGCCGCCGGTGCCTGCGGTCTCGGTGTAGAAGGGGGTCCAGTCGGTGCCGTTCTTCGACACCTCCAGCACATAGCGCTTTCCGTAGGCGGCCTCCCAGTCGAGGGTGACCCGGTCGATCCGGATCGTGGTGCCCAGGTCGAGGCGGATCCAGGCGTCGTCGGCGAAGTTGCTGGACCAGCGGGTGGCGCCGTTGCCGTCGAAGGCGAGGCCGGGGGTGGTGCCGCCGTTCTCACTGCCGGAGGCGGTGACGGCGGCCGGGTTCAGGGCGTAGGCCGCGGCGGCGCGGTCGGTGTCCCAGGCGTACGCCGCGGCGGCGGCCGGTTGCGCGGCGGCCGGGGTGACGAGAGCCGGGCCCGCGGACAGCAGCGCCAGCGCCGCCAGGGCCGTCATGAGGGTGCGCGGGGTGCGGGTCGTACGGAGGGTGCGGAGGGTGCGAGTCGTGCGGGGGGTGCTGGATGGCATGCGGCTCTCCTCAGCGGTGTCTTTATGACATGCACCTGACATTTCTGTGGCTGGTTCATCGCGTGCGGTTCGACGCGTGTGGTTCGTCGCGGGGTGTTCCCGCGGGTCTTACCTGGATCCCGCGGTGGGCGCGGACTCCCGCGCCCACGCCCACCGCAGGGGCTTTCGGGGGGCCTCAGGCGGCCCGGCTCGACCGGCCGCGGTGCGTGCGGACGATGTCCGCGTAGCGGTGGCCGGTGCCCTTGATGGTGCGCACCTGGGTGCGGTAGTCGACGTGGACGAGGCCGAAGCGCTTGTCGTAGCCGTACGCCCACTCGAAGTTGTCCAGCAGCGACCAGGCGAAGTAGCCGGCCAGCGGGGCGCCCTTGCGGGCGGCGGACGCACAGGCGGCGAGGTGCCGGATCAGGTAGTCCTGGCGCTCCGGGTCGTCGACGGTGCCGTCGGGGCGTACGACGTCGGGGAAGGACGAGCCGTTCTCGGTGACGTACAGCTTGCGCGGGGCGTACTCGTGGGTGAGGCGCAGCAGCAGCGTCTCGATGCCGCTCGCGTCGATCTCCCAGTCCATGCCGGTGCGCGGGACGTCGGGCTTGCGGACGGCGAGGGCCCGCGGGGCCGGCCCCTCGGGGTCGTCGGCGACGGTGGCCGGGAAGTAGTAGTTCAGGCCGAGCCAGTCGAGCGGGGCCGCGATCGTCTCCATGTCGCCCGGCTTCTCGGGGAGTTCGACGCCGTAGACCTCGCGCATGTCGGCCGGGAAGCCGCGGCCGTGCACCGGGTCCAGCCACCAGCGGTTGGTGTGGCCGTCCATGCGGCGGGCAGCGGCGAGGTCCTCGGGGCGGTCGCTCGCCGCGTGGACGGTGGAGAGGTTGTTGACGATGCCGACCTCGGCGTCCGGGGCGGCGGCGCGGATCGCCTGGGCGGCGAGGCCGTGGCCGAGGAGGAGGTGGTAGGAGGCGCGGACGGCGGCCGTCAGGTCGGTGAGGCCGGGGGCCATCTTGCCCTCAAGGTGGCCGATCCAGGCCGAGCAGAGGGGCTCGTTGAGGGTGGTCCAGTGGGTGACCCGGTCACCGAGGCGTTCGGCGACGACCGAGGCGTACGCGGCGAAGTGCTCCGCAGTCTCGCGCTCGGGCCAGCCGCCGCGGTCCTGGAGCGCCTGCGGCAGGTCCCAGTGGTAGAGGGTGACGGAGGGGGTGATGCCCGCCTCCAGAAGCCCGTCGACCAACTCGTCGTAGAAAGCCAGGCCCTTGGGGTTCACCGGGCCGTCGCCGCCGGGCACAACGCGCGGCCAGGCGACGGACAGCCGGTAGGCGTTGGTGCCGAGCCGGCGCATCAGACCGATGTCCTCGCGCCAGCGGTGGTAGTGGTCGCAGGCGACGTCGCCGTGGTCGTCGTTGTCGATCTTGCCGGGGGTGTGCGAGAAGGTGTCCCAGATCGACGGGGAACGGCCGTCCTCCGCCACGGCTCCCTCGATCTGGTACGCCGATGTGGCCGTGCCCCACAGGAAGTCGTGCGGGAGTGCGGCGAGGTCGATACGTTCGGACACTGAAGCCCTCTCAGGAATAGGGGGGTTGGTCGTCGCTTCACCGGCTGCCGTGCGGCCGGCGGTCGTACGACCGGTGGCCGTACGACCGACAGCCTTCGCGGCGTCGGTCACTTGACCGCTCCGGCGGTGAGGCCGGCGACGAGATAGCGCTGGAGCAGCAGGAATCCGGCGACCACGGGCACGCTGACGACCAGCGAGGCGGCCATGATCTGGTTCCAGTAGACGTCGTTGAGCGTGGAGTAGCCCTGGAGTCCGACCGCGAGGGTGCGGGTGGCGTCGTTGGTCATCACCGACGCGAACAGCACCTCGCCCCAGGCGGTCATGAAGGCGTAGACGGCCACCGCGACGATGCCCGGGATCGCGGCCGGGACCACGACCCGGAACAGGGCGCCGAGCGGGCCGCAGCCGTCCACCAGGGCCGCCTCGTCGAGTTCGCGCGGCACCGAGTCGAAGTACCCGATCAGCATCCAGATGGAGAACGGGAGCGAGAAGGTGAGGTACGTGAGGATCAGACCGCCGCGCGAGCCGAACAGGGCGATGCCGGTGGCGTTGCCGATGTTGACGTAGAGCAGGAACAGCGGCAGGAGGAAGAGGATGCCGGGGAACATCTGCGTCGACAGCACAGTCACGGTGAACACGCGCTTGCCGCGGAACTCGTAGCGGCTGACGGCGTAAGCGGAGAAGACCGCGATCACCACCGAGCAGACGGTGGCGGCGCCCGCCACGATCAGCGAGTTGCCGAAGTACTTGGCGAGCGGGACGGTCGACCAGATGTCGATGTACGGGCGGATCGTCAGACCGCTCGGCAGCCAGCGGAACTTGCCGCTGACGTCCGCGAGCGGCTTCAGCGAGCTGGAGATCATGACGTAGACCGGCAGCAGCACGAACCCGGTGAGCAGGGTGAGGAAGACCCGCCGGGTCCATACGAACGAACTCGGCTGCGCCATGGGCGAGTCAGACACGGGAGGTCCTCCGTCCGCGGGACGTGACGGCGAGGTACACGCCGGTGACGAGGAGCAGGAAGAGCAGCAGCAGGACCGACATCGCCGAGCCGGTGCCGAAGTTCCAGGTGACGAAGGAGGCCTGGTAGATGTGCACCGAGATGAGGTCCGCGGCCTCGGGGGCGGTCCTGCCGAACAGGACGTACGGCGTGTTGAAGTCGTTGAAGGTCCACAGGAACAGCACCAGGACCAGCACCTGGTTGACCGCGCTGAGCGACGGCAGGGTGATGTGGCGGATCTGCTTCCAGACGCCTGCGCCGTCGAGGGCGGCCGCCTCGTACAGCTCCCGCGGGATGTTCTGGAGGCCGGCCATCACGATCAGGAAGGCGAACGGCCAGCCCTTCCACACGGACACGGTGAGCAGGGCGTAGAAGCTGTTGTCGCCGATCAGCCAGAAGGACGGCTTGTCGGTGAGGTGCAGCTGGTCGTGCAGGACGTGGTTCACCAGGCCGTTGTCGTGCTGGAACATGAACACCCAGGTGATGACGGCCGCGTAGACCGGCAGGGCGTACGGCACCAGGAACAGGGCGCGCAGCAGGCCGCGGCCGCGGAACGTGTCCTGCATGCAGATCGCCGCCGCCGTGCCGATCAGCCAGCACAGGCCGACGGACAGCAGCGTGAACGCGACGGTGACCAGGAAGGAGTGGAGCAGGGCCTCGCCGACGGGTGCGTCGAAGTCCACCGACACCGTGTAGTTGTCCAGGCCGGACCACGGCGCGGTGCTCCAGTCCCGGATGAAGAACTGGGTGAGCTCCTTGAAGCTCATCACGATGCCGATCACCATCGGCACCAGATGGACCAGGAGTTCGAGGATCAGCGCCGGCAGAAGCAGGAAGTAAGGGAGTCCGGCGCGGCGGAGCCGCCCGGTGCGGCGGCGGGAGCCGCGCGCCGCACCGGGGGCGTCCTTGCGCACCGTCCGCCCCCCGGCCTCCGTGGAGACAGTGGTGGTCATGGTGCTCACTTACTTGGTCGGCATCTGCTGCTGGGCCTTCTCGAGCTTCGCCTTCACCGACTCGGCGGTGACCGCGCGTCCGGCGGCCGCGTCCGCGAACAGCTCCTTGACGGCCGTGCCGACCGCCGTCTCGAACTGGGACTCGTCGGCGACCTGCGGCAGCGCGGCGGCGCTCTTGGCGAGCGTGTCCTTCAGGACGGCGTTGGCGGGGGTGTTGAAGGCCGCGTCCGCCTGTGCGGCGGCGACCGGCGGGATGGAGCTGTACGCGGTGTTGAGGATCTTCTGCTCGGCGTCGCTCGTCATGAACTTCACGAACTCGGTGGCGCCGTCGAGGTTGTGGGTGTTCTTGAAGACCGCCATGTTGATGCCGGCGACCATGGAGTTGACGTTCGCGCCGGTGCCGGGGGTGCCGGACTGCACGGGCACCGGGGCGATGCCGTAGTCGGCCTCGCTCATGCCCTGGGACTTGAGGTTGGCGGACGCGGACTGCCACAGCAGCATCGCGTTCTTGCCCTTGGCGAAGTCGCTGACGGACTGGTTCTGCGCGTACTCGGCGTTGCCCGGCGCGATGATCTTGTCGGAGGCCATCAGGCCGACGTACTGCTGGACCGCACTGACCACGCCGTCGTTGGTGAAGTCGGGCTTGCCGTCGGCGGTGAAGAAGTCGGCGCCGTGCTGCTTGGCGAAGACGAAGACGTGGTGGATGTTCTCGGACGGGTTCGAACCCTCCGCGCCCAGGCCCCACTTGCCGCCCTTGGACAGCTTCTTGCCGTCGGCGATCAGCTCGGCCCAGGTGGCCGGCGGGTTGGCGATGCCGGCGTCGGCGAACATCTTCTTGTTGTAGTAGAGCGCGTACGCCATCGAGTACAGCGGCACCGCGGCCGGGTCCTTGCCCTCGGCGCCGGTCGAGCCGAGGGCGGAGGCCACGAAGCGGTCCTTGCCGCCGATCGCGTCGAACTGCTTCGCGTCCCACGGCAGCAGCGCCCCGGTGGCCTGGAGCGAGGCGCTCCAGGTGTTGCCTATGTTGAGGACGTCGGGGCCCTGGCCGGAGGTGGTGGCGGTCAGGATCCGGTTCAGCAGGTCGGACCAGGGGACCACCTCCAGCTTGACCTTGACCCCGGTCTGCTTCTCGAACTTGTCGAGTTCGGGCTGGAGGACCTTCTTGTCGATCTCGATGCTGGCGCCCTGGTTGGAGGCCCAGTAGGTGAGCGTCTTCGGCGAGTCGTTCGACCCCCCGCCGGCCGCCGATCCGCCTCCGCAGGCCGTGGCGGCGAGAGCGAGTGACATGGTGACGGCGCCGACGGCCGCGGCTCGGATGCTGCGCATGGCTCCTGGTGTCCCTTTCCTGGAGTCGTGAACCCCGAGGCAGACCGCGGAAGTGACACCCCGTTCGACTCCCGAAGCCCCTCATGGCTTAATTTACGACGTGAGTTAAACCTCGGAAGAAGAACGCGTCAAGACATCCGGCAGGGTCTCCCCCGGCGACTCGGGCCGGAACCATGGCGCCGGACCGGTGCGCACAGCGGCCGCATAGCCTGTGACCTGCGCGGGAACCGTCTCGGGGGTGTTGTGCAACGGTTGTGTTTCGACGGGCCCCTGAGCACCCCGGACAGCGGCCGGACCGCCGTCCCTGCGACGGCTCCCGCCGCATCGGTCCGGCCGCCTGCTACCGGGTCGATCCGGTCACCGGATCCGAGGCGGGCACCGGCGCGTACCCGGTGGGCCGGGCCGTGAAGGTGCCGCGTCCCTGGGTCCGGCTGCGCAACCGGGTCGCGTAGCCGAACAGTTCGGCCAGCGGCACGGTGGCGCCGACGACCGCCGAACCGGCCCGTACGGTCGAGCCCGTGACCCGGCCGCGGCGTGCCGCGAGGTCGCCGAGCACGGAGCCGACCGTGTCCTCGGGCACGGTGACGGTGACCTCGGCCACCGGCTCCAGCAGGACCATCGCGCAGGCGCGCAGGGCCTCGCGGAGCGCGAGCCGGCCGGCGGTGCGGAACGCCGTGTCGGAGGAGTCCTTCACATGCGTCGCCCCGTCGGTCAGCGTCACCCGCAGTCCGGTCACCGGATGCCCGCCGAGCGGACCGTCGGCGAGGGCGTCCCGGCACCCGGCCTCGACCGCGCGCACGTACTCCCGCGGCACCGAGCCGCCGACCACGGCGGACCGGAACTCGAAGCCCCCGCCTCCGTCGCCTCCGCCTCCGACAGGCGCGGAGCCGTCGGGATCCACCGGGCCCATCGGTTCCACGTCGAGGACCACGTGGGCGAACTGCCCGGCGCCGCCGTCCTGTTTGACATGGCGGAAGACCAGCCCGCAGACACCGCGGACGACGGTCTCGCGGTGGGCCACCCGCGGGCGGCCCACGCCGACGTCGAGGCCGTGGGTACGCCGGAGCGTCTCCACCGCCACCTCCAGGTGCAGTTCGCCCATGCCGGACAGCACCGTCTGCCCCGTCTCCGGGTCGGTACGGACGACCAGCGACGGGTCCTCCTCGGCCAGCCGGCCGAGCGCGGAGGCCAGCCGGTCGGTGTCGGTGCCCCTCCGGGCCTCGACCGCCACGGAGACGACCGGCTCGGCGACTCCCGGCGGTTCGAGCACGAGAGGTGCCTCGGGAGCGCACAGCGTCGAGCCGGCGCGGGCCGACTTCAGGCCGACCACGGCGACGATGTCACCGGCCACCGCCCGCTCCAGCGGGGTCCGGCGGTCCGCCTGCACCCGCAGGATGCGGCCGATGCGCTCGGTGCGCCGCGCGCCCGCGTCCATCACCGCGTCCCCCTTCCCGATCGTTCCCGAGTACACCCGCAGATACGTCAGCCGCCCCGTCGGGGTGGCGTTCACCTTGAACACCAGGGCCGCCAGCGGCGCCGCCGGGTCGGCGGACCGCTCCTGCGGCACGCCGTCGTGCGTCCCCCGTACGGCGGGTACGTCCAGCGGCGACGGCAGATAGGCCACGACGGCGTCGAGCAGCGGTTCGATGCCGCGGTTGCGGTAGGCAGAGCCGCACAGCACGACCACGCCGTCGCCGCTGCGCGTCAGGTCGCGCAGCGCGGCGGCCAGCGTCGCCGCCGACAGCGCCGACCGTGCGCAGAACTCGTCCAGCGCGCCCGCGTGCAGTTCGGCCACCGCTTCCTCCAGGGCCCGCCGCCGTCGGTCCGCCTCCTCGCGCAGGTCCACAGGCACCGGCCCCTCCTGGGCCCCGTCGTCGCCGTCGGCCCAGACCAGTGCCCGCATGCGCAGCAGGTCCACGACGCCGGTGAAGCCGTCCTCCGTACCGATCGGCAGCTGCACGACCAGCGGGGCCGGGTGCAGTCGCGCCCGGATCGAGGCGACGGCCGTGTCCAGGTCGGCGCCCGCCCGGTCCAGCTTGTTGACGAACGCGATCCTCGGTACGGCGTGCCGGTCGGCCTGCCGCCACACGGACTCGCTCTGCGGCTCCACTCCCGCGACGGCGTCGAACACCGCGACGGCGCCGTCGAGGACGCGCAGCGAGCGCTCCACCTCGTCGGCGAAGTCGACGTGCCCGGGGGTGTCGATCAGGTTGATCCGGTGGCCGTCCCACGCGCAGCTGACGGCCGCGGCGAAGATGGTGATCCCCCGGTCGCGTTCCTGCGGGTCGAAGTCGGTGACGGTCGTGCCGTCGTGGACCTCACCGCGCTTGTGGGTGCTGCCGGTCGCGTACAGCATCCGCTCGGTGAGGGTGGTCTTGCCCGCGTCCACATGGGCGAGGATGCCCAGGTTGCGGACGACGGCGAGCGGGTCGGTGAGGTGAGTGTCGAGGTGGGTACGCACGGCCCATGGCCTTTCGGGGCGACGGTGAACAGGGCGGCGCGATGGCCGGACGGGACGTCGGTGTGCCTGCGGCCGGGCGGACCGGCGGGCTCCGTGGCTCGGAGAACCTGCGGGCTCGGCGAACCGGCAGGCTCGGCGAAGCCTGCGGGCACCGCGGGTCAGGCCGGCGGGCAGGACTCGTGAGGACGTCGTATCGTCACGGCATCCGGTGCCGGCCGCGCAGCGGGCACCGGGCGGCCGGAGACACGAGGATCACCTCGTACCGGGAACGGGAAGCGACGACAGCGATGCGGACACGCACGGCCGGGCTCCCCTCACTCGTCACGACGACGCGCCGCCGTACCGTCGGTCGGCGCGTGATGTGGTGAGTGTAGGGAGAGCCACGGCGTCGGGGCACGCGATTTTCCGTGCGGCCAGGGGGACTTGCCGACTGCCGTCAGGAGGTCGCCGCTTGGGGCGCGTTCGCCCAGAACTGCGCCCGCACCCGCCGCAGCCAGGCGTCGGCCACCGTCTCGTCCGGCCGTTCCGGCAGTACGCTGCGTGTCTCCTCGAAGGCCTCCTCGAACCGGCGCAGCAGCGGCAGCGCGGTCCCGGGGGCGGCCGCGACCTGCTCGCCGAAGCGGTGGTAGTCCTCCGGGTCGTCGACCCCGATGGTCAGCCGGCCCGTCGCATAGAGCTCGTACCCCTGTGTGCAGAGCCGCTTGAGGTGGCGGGCGTGCTTGGCGGTGCGTCTGCGGACCTCGGCGGTGAGCGGTCCTTCGCTGCGGTTCTGGAGTTTCCTGAACTGCTGGGTCGCGTAACCGAGATAGGCGGCGCGGATCCTCGGTGCGCTCAGGAACGACATCCGGATGCTGATGAGTTCGTCGCCCAGCGGGGTGCGGACCTCGTACAACTCGTCCGGCAGCCAGACGAGTTCCATCACCGTCGGGTTGCCGCCCAGGGCCAGTCGGCACCACTTCGCGGCCTCGTGCAGGGTGCGGTCCGGTGCCGTGCTGACGTGGGACTCCTTCGGTCCGTGCAGGCCGTGCAGGTCCTCGGTGGGCGCCGCGAACAGGCCGAGCCGGTCCACGTCGGAGCCCGGGCGGGCGAGTCCGTACGCCGTCGAGCCGACGACGCCGGACAGCAGGATGTTGGTCACGGTCACAGGGCCCCCCGATGGTGGTCGTCTCACCGGCGCGGGCCGGTGCGTGCGGCCATGGGCGCCGGCCTCTGGCCGCCCCCCGGTACGGGGTGGCGGCGGGACAGCCATGATGCCCGGCCACGGCCGCTGTCACCTCGTATTTTCCGTGGCCGGCCGGCGGCCCTCCGACGCGGGGTGCGGACCGGTCCGCGTTCACCCTTTCGGCTCCGTGCGCTGGTCGGGGGCCGGAGCCGGTGGTGCCGTGGGAGGGATAGGGAGCCCAGCACCTCGGGGATACGTCCTCGCCCTCAGGAGGCATCCGTGATGACCCCTCGCCCGTCCCGACCCGCCCGTGTCCTCGCCTCGGCCCTGGCGGTGGGCACGCTGCTGACCACGGCCGCCTGCTCGGACGGTGAATCGGAGGGCTCGGGCGCCACGACCTCGCCCGCGGCGACCGGGAAGGCCTCCCCCAGCCCGTCGGCCACGGTCGCCGCCGTCACGCAGGCCCAGGCGGAGGCCGCGCTGATCACCGCGGCCGATGTGGAGGACGCCTGGACCCAGGCGCAGGACCCCAAGTCCTGGCACGACACCCTGTTGACCGGCACGGTCGACGCCTCCCAGTTCGTCACCGACAAGTCGGCCGCCGCCGACTGTCAGCGCCTGATCGACGGGCTCTACCGCGATGACCTCCTGGGCAAGCCGGCCGGGGCCTCGGCAGTCGTCGGCTTCACCCAGAACAACTCCCGGCTGCTCCAGCAGACCGCGGCCTACGACAAGGCCGAGCTCGACAAGTCGCTGAGCTGGCTGGCGGGTCTGGCCGACAAATGCGCCCAGTTCACCGTGAAGGGCTCCGGCGGCGACAGGACCGTACAGGTCGTGGAAGCGACCCTGCCGAAGGCGGGCGACGCCCGGCAGGGCCTGACGGTGTCGGTGAAGGGAACCTCGAACGGCGAGCCAGTCACCCTCACCCTGGACGTCGCCGCGTCGCAGGTGGGCCCCAACGCGGTCACGGTCACCAACGGCGGCACGGAGGGCGTCAGTCACGACAGCACCGCGAACGCGATCACCTTCGGCACCCAGCATCTTAAGGACGTACTGGCCGGAAAGACTCCCGCGCCCGCGCCCAGCCAGATCGAGTGACACCGCTCCCTCCCCGGGGGTTCTCCGGGGAGTGCCCGGGATCTCGTCCCGGGCGCACGCAATCCGACCGGATACGCTCGCTTACCGCCGCTCCGTGTTCGGTGATGCCCCGCGGAGGGCATCGTGCATACAAGGCGGTGCGGCGCCGATGCCGTCCCGTGCGACCACGCGGGCCAGGGGGGATGTCAACTACCGTACGTGAGGCCGGTGTCGTGCTTCCGTGCGGTATCTCGGCCCCCTAGCATTCACCTGCCCCACGACGAGGTTCGCGCGGCGGCCGACGGTGGCGTGCGCGCGGTGCGTCCTCGGCCGCGTCGACACCGTGCGGGCGCGGAGCGGAGGGGGGACGAGCCATGGCGGCATCGGGGCATGCCCGTTGGCGTCGGCGGCCGGAGTCGGTTCCCGTCGTCGTGCTGGGCGCGGCGGGCACGCTGGTGGCGGGCGTGGTGATCGGGCTCCTGGTGGACGCCTCGGCCCTGGTCGACTCGGGTGGATACCTCTTCGGGGCGAGCCTGTTGCTCGCCGTCGGCCTGTACGGGAGCACGTACGCGATCGACCTCGACGCGCTGCGGGCCGACCTGACCGGGGTGCTGGCCGCCGTGACCGTGGGGGTGCTGCTGAAGGCGGCCCTGATCGCCGGGACGATGCTGCTGGTCTTCCATCGGCCCCAGGCGCTGGTGCTCGGCATCGCGGTGGCCCAGATCGATCCGCTGTCCGTCGCCGCGCTCGGCCGCGACGGGCGGATGTCGCAGCGGGCCCGGTCCTTATTGACGGCGTGGGCGTCGTTCGACGATCCGATGACCGTGCTGCTGACGCTCTACCTCGCGGGATACGCGTACACGGCCGCGGGGCACCCGGGGGCGCCCGAGGTGTCGGGCGACGGCGGGGGCGGCTATCTGGCCGGACTCGGTCTCAACGCCGCTTTGCTGGCCGGGGTGTTGGTGCTGTGGTGGGCCGGGCGCCGGGTGACGGCCGTGGTGCGCGGTGCCGGGCCGCTGCGGCGGGCCGAGGCCGCCGCGACGGTCCTGCTCGTGGTGGCGATGCTGGTGCTCGCGGCGGCGCAGCAACTGATGCTCGCGGTGGCACTGGCGGGGCTGGTGGTCCGGTCCACCGTCCTGACAAAGGGGCTGGAGCGCGCGGTGGGCGGTGCGTTCCTCGCCGCGTTCCTGGCGCTCGGGCTGCTGCTGGCCCACGGGGTGGCGTGGTGGCCGGGGTTCGTCCTGGGCGTGGCGGCCTTCGGGGCGCAGGCGGTGGTGGCACTCGGGGTGATGCCCCTGTTCGTACGGGATCTGGAGCGCGGCGACCGGATCGCGCTCGGTCTCGGCCAGCAGAACGGCATCACGGCCGTGCTGATCGCGTTGACCCTGGAGCGTGACTTCCCCGGTACGGCGGCCACGGTGGGTCCCGCCGTCGTCACGGTGAACGTGCTGCACGGCATCTCGCAGGCGCTGCTGGCCCGTTCGGCCCGCGCACGGCGGCCGGCCGCCGCCGAGGAACTTCCGGCGGCCGACCCGCGTCAATCCGTGCACGACCACCCCGAGGCGGTCGGCGGGAAGTCGGTGGCGTAGCCGCGGCGGGCGAACCGGCGGACGGAGCGGCGCACAGACCGGCGATCGGGCCGGCGGACGAACCGACGGGCAGGAGACGCGGGCGGGCAGCGCGGGCCGTCCGTGGCACGGGAGGAGTCGTACGGAGGCGGCGGCAGGAGCGGCAGGAGCGGCACAGACAGTGACTTCGGCGGGTCCGGCGGGACCGGCTGGATCAGCAGGGCGTACGGAGCACCGGTGCTACCGATCGACGGAGCGACCGGGACGGGGAGAGGCGTATGAGGCAGGGGACGGGACACGGCCGACGGGGGGCACCGAGGGGTGGCCGTCCGCCCGGCGTCCGGCCGACGGAACGGGCCACCGCTCCGCCGCGCGGCCCGCGGTCCCCTGCGCGTGGAGCTCACCGGTTCACGGCCTACGCGGCGGCGGTCCACGGCGCGGCGGTCTGCGGTACGGCGCTGCTGCTGGCGGCCGGTGCCGCTCCGGCGTCCGCCGCGCCGTCGGCGTCCGACGAGCGTGACGTGCAGTTGGTGTACTGCCTGGCGGACGCGCATCGCGACGACCTCGTCGCGGCCGCCGTGGCGCTGGGTCTGCTGGTGCCGGGCAGTACGGCGGGACAGGACTCCGTACAACCCGTACGACCGGCGGGGTCCGTGGGCCCGTCGGGTGCCGCGGGCTCCGTGGGGCCGTCGGCGTCGGCGGGTGCCGTGGGGTCCGGTGGGCGGATGACGCTCCGGCAGTGGGCCGGTCGGCGTACGGACGACTTCACGCGGGCCTGTGCCGCGCTGATGGCTGCCGCGGCCGACTCCGGCGGGCCGGCCGCGCAGGGATCCGGTGCCGAGGACGGCTGGTTCGAGACGTTTCTGAAGGGGCTGCCCGCGCTGGCCGCGGGTGCGCTGCTCACCCTGGGTGGTCAGTTCTCCGAGCGGGTCTCGTCCGAACGGCGTCTGTCGAGGCAGCGGTTGCGGACCGACGAGGCGGCGTTCCGGGGGGCGGCGCGCACATATCTGACCGCCTACGAGAGCGACCCGGAGGCGGATCACGCCGTCGTGCTGTCGACGCGTGAGGCGCTGGCCGGGACGCTGTTCCGGATACCGGGTCCGGCGGCGCGGCGGCGGGCCGCCGCACTGGCGGTCGAGCGGCTGCCGCTGGCCGGACCGCTGCCCGCCTCACGCGAGGGCGTGGTGCTCGGTTCGGAGGGCCGGGCCCGTGAGGCGCGCGAGGCCGGGGAGGCCGTGGATCTCGTGCTGCGCACGGTGTCGGACCTCGACCGTGGCGTCGCGCACTGGGCCCTGCGCACCGTGGTCGAGTGGCGGGCCGGTCGTACGGCGCCGGGAGCGGCCGTATGACCGGGCCGGTGCAGAACGACGCCCATGACGGCGTCCAGGACAACCCGTACGGCGTCTACGTGCCCGGCAGCAGGGACAGTCTGCCGTGGCTGCCGCCCCCGCTGCTGGACGACCATCCGCTGGTGCCGTGGGCGGAGGAGAGCCACGCCGGTCAGTGGGTGGACGTCGATCACGCGCTGGACCAGGTGAAACAGTTCGAGCAGTGCCTGCGAAGGCTGCCGGAGATGATCCTGCCGAAGGTGGACACGGGCCATCTGGTCGTGGTCACGGGACCGGTCGGCATGGGCAAGACCACCCTGATCCACCGGTGCGTGCACCTGGCCCGCCAGCACCTCGAGTACTTCAGGCAGCAGCCCCGGGCGGGCGCCGGCCGAGCGGGAGTCATCCAGCCGCCGACGCCCTACGTGGCGATGACCGGCGGCTACGACAATCGCGCGAACGGCATCAGCACGGACGCGCGGGGACAGTTCGCGTCGACGCAGGACATCAACACCGCCCTGCGCAACAAGATCGTCGACGAGCTGGGCGACCAGTTCCCGGAGAAGTCGCTGCAACGGGTGCGGGACGAAGAGGAAGTCCACGAGGCGTTCAGGCTGCTCAGCAGACTGCTCGCGCAGCAGGACGCGCTGCTGCTGGTGCTGGTGCCGCACATGGACTGGCGGGACGACATGGGTTCCGTGCGCACGGACTTCCTGAGGACCTGTCTGAAACATGCGCGCAGCAGAATCGTACTGTTCGTCGAGGTGTGCCACCACGATCCCGACCGGGCGCACGAGGTGGTCGACGAGATCTGGCCCAACAGCGCGCTCACCCATCTGAAACTCGGCAGCCTCACCTCGGAGGACACCGTGAAGTTCAGTCAGGCCGCCCGCGGGGAGCACCCCGATCCCGACGCTCCGGTCCACTCCGGGGAATGGCTCACCTCCGACGTACGGCAGTTGCGCAAGGCCTACTTCAGCATCGCCGAGGAACGCAGACGCACGGGCGGCGAGGTCCGGGTCGCGGCCGCGGACCTCGGCACCCCCGTGCTCGACGTGTCGGCCATGGCCCGCAACCCGGCGGCCGCCGCCGGCCGCCCGGTCCCCAGACAGCCCC
>NZ_VJZD01000095.1 GCF_009377175.1 Streptomyces adustus | reverse complement strand
GCCTACGGCCTCGTCCAGGCCCTGCCCGGCTCGAAGATGGCCACCGCCGGCTCCGACTGGAAGACCAACCCCGCCACCCAGATCAAGTGGGGCCTGGACTACATGAACTCCCGCTACGGCAGCCCCGTCCAGGCCTGGGACTTCTGGCAGACCCACCACTGGTACTAAAACAACCAGTGCCAGCCCTGCCCACCGCAGGCATCACGCGACACCGACCGCTGCTTCACACGAAGCAGCGGCTTTGTCGTATCCAGGGCCATTTCGCTAGGTGATGCGCCCCGACGGTGGGGCGATGCGCGCCACGTCGCCCGGGTGAGCCGTGTCTCACCCGGGCGGCCGCCCTTGTCTATGCAACTAGTTGCATAGAAAGCTGTGCGGTATGGCGCTCGAACACGCGATCCTCGTCTCCCTGCTGGAGAAACCGGGCTCCGGCTACGAACTGGCCCGGCGGTTCGACCGTTCCATCGGCTACTTCTGGACCGCGACCCATCAGCAGATCTACCGCGTTCTCAAGCGCATGGAGAGCGAGGGCGTGCTCGACGTCCGCGAAGTACCGCAGCAGGGACGGCCGGACAAGAAGGAGTACTCCGTCGCCGCCCCCGGCCGGGCGGCCCTCTCCGGATGGCTGCACGAGCCGATCGAGCCGGAGAGCCTCCGCCACGATCTCGCGGTGAAGATCCGCGGCGCCGCCTTCGACGACCCGGCGGCGCTCGTCGACGAGGTCGAACGGCACCTCGAGGTGCACCGTGCCCGGCTCGCGCACTACCTCAGCGGGGAACTGCGCGATTTCACCGGGCCCGACGCCCCCGCACCGCTCGACGCCGGCCAGGAACTCCAGCACGTCGTGCTGCGCGGCGGCATCGCGTACGAGCGGATGACGGTCGCCTGGCTCGACGACGTCCTCGCCACACTCCACACCCTGGGCAGGACCTCACCCTCGGCCTGAGCCGCGCCGCGTTCGGCCGACCGCTCCCCCGGCAACTCTCGACCCCCCATACCCCGGAAGGCGAACCCTCATGAGCACTCCGCTGCTGTTCAACCCGCACACGTACGACCCGGCGCACTTCGACCCCGAAACCCGCAGGCTGCTGCGCGCCACCGTCGACTGGTTCGAGGAGCGCGGCAAGCGCCGGCTGATCGAGGACTACCGCACCCGCGCCTGGCTCGGGGACTTCCTCGCGTTCGCCGCCAAGGAGCGCCTGTTCGCCACCTTCCTCACCCCGGCCTCCGCCGCCGGGGACGAGGACCAGCGCTGGGACACCGCCCGGATCGCCGCCCTGAACGAGATCCTCGGGTTCTACGGTCTTGACTACTGGTACGCGTGGCAGGTGACCATCCTCGGTCTCGGCCCGGTCTGGCAGAGCGACAACGCCGCCGCCCGCACCCGTGCCGCGGACCTCCTGAACGAGGGCGAGGTCTTCGCCTTCGGCCTGTCCGAGAAGACCCACGGCGCCGACATCTACTCCACCGACATGCTGCTGGAGCCCGACGGCAACGGCGGTTTCCGGGCTTCCGGTTCCAAGTACTACATCGGCAACGGCAACGCCGCCGGCCTGGTCTCCGTGTTCGGCCGCCGCACCGACGTCGAAGGCCCGGACGGATACGTCTTCTTCGCCGCCGACAGCCGCCACCCGGCGTACCACCTGGTGAAGAACGTCGTCGACTCCTCCAAGTACGTCAGCGAGTTCCGTCTGGAGGACTACCCGGTCGCCCCCGAGGACGTCCTGCACACCGGCCGTGCCGCCTTCGACGCGGCGCTCAACACCGTGAACGTCGGCAAGTTCAACCTCTGCACCGCGTCGATCGGCATCTGCGAGCACGCGATGTACGAGGCCGTCACCCACGCGAGCAACCGGATCCTGTACGGCCGTCCCGTCACCGCCTTCCCGCACGTGCGCCGCGAGTTGGCCGATGCCTACGTCCGTCTCGTCGGCATGAAGCTGTTCAGCGACCGTGCCGTCGACTACTTCCGCTCGGCCGGTCCCGAGGACCGCCGCTATCTGCTCTTCAACCCGATGACGAAGATGAAGGTGACCACGGAGGGCGAGAAGGTCGTCGACCTGATGTGGGACGTCATCGCCGCCAAGGGCTTCGAGAAGGACAACTACTTCTCCCAGGCCGCGGTGGAGATCCGGAGCCTGCCCAAGCTGGAGGGGACGGTCCACGTCAACCTCGCGCTGATCCTCAAGTTCATGCGCAACCACCTGCTGGAGCCGGTCGCCCACCCCGACGTACCGAGCCGACTCGACGCGGTCGACGACGACTTCCTGTTCCGGCAGGGCCCGGCCCGCGGCCTGGGTTCCGTACGCTTCCACGACTGGCGCCCCGCCTTCGACGCGTACGCCGAGGTCCCGAACGTCGCCCGCTTCCGGGAACAGGCCGACGCCCTGTGCGAGTTCGTCACCACCATGGCCCCCGACGAGGAGCAGAGCCGCGACCTCGACTTCCTCCTCTCTGTAGGACAGTTGTTCGCGCTGGTGGTGCACGGTCAGCTGATTCTGGAGCAGGCGCGGCTGACCGGTCTGGACGAGTCCGTGCTCGACGAGTTGTTCTCCGTGTTCGTCCGTGACTTCTCCGGACATGCCGTCGAGCTGCACGGCAAGGACTCCGCGACCGGGCAGCAACAGAGTTGGGCACTGGGCGCGGTCCGGCGTCCCGTCGTCGACGAAGCACGTTCGGCGCGGGTCTGGGAGCAGGTCGAGGCGCTGTCCGGGGCGTACGAGATGGCGCTCTAGAAGACGCGCCGCCAGGACCGCCCCGGTGATGCGGGGGCGGTCCTGGCAGCGCAAGTGGCGCGGTGGGCAAGGGTGGTGACAGATGTCCGGGCCCGCGATCCGCCTCCCGGCCGCACCCGCCGGACAGGTGTCCGCGGCCATCGGTGAGAATGAGGGCAAACCTCGGCGCACCGCGGCAAACGGTGCCCGACTCGCGGCAGGAGCGCACACGTTGTCCCCGAAGCACCGAGCCCCCACCACCGACAGCCGCAAGCCCTCGGTCGCCGACGGCGGCCGGAAGGATCTCCGGGCCGACTGCGCGAACTGCTTCGGGCTGTGCTGCGTAGCGCTCCCCTTCGCGCGCTCGGCCGACTTCGCGGTCGACAAGAACGCGGGACAGCCGTGTTCGAACCTGGAGGCGGACTTCCGCTGCGGCATACACACCCGGCTGCGGGAGAAGGGCTTTCCCGGCTGTACCGCCTACGACTGCTTCGGCGCCGGCCAGAAGGTCTCGCACGTCACCTTCGATGGCAGGGACTGGCGGCAGGAGCCGGACAGCGCACGCCGGATGTTCGCGGTCTTCCCGCTGATGCGGCAACTGCACGAACTGCTCTGGTACATCACCGAGGCCCTCGGCCACCCCTCGGCCCGCCCCGCCCACCAGGACCTCCGCAAGGCACTCGGCCGTATCGAGGAACTCAGCCGCGGCAGCGCCGAATCGCTCCTGGAACTCGACGTGGCCGCGCTGCGCGGCGACGTCAACGTCCTGCTGCTGCAAGCCAGTGAGCGGATACGGGCCACGGTCCCCGGCCGTAAGAAGAACCATCGGGGAGCCGACCTGATCGGCGCCGGGCTCGCCGGCGCCGACCTTCGGGGAGCGAATCTCCGCGGTGCCCTGCTCATCGCGGCGGACCTCTCGGCGGCCGACCTGCGCACCGCCGACCTGATCGGCGCGGACATGCGCGACGCCGACCTGAGCGGGGCCGACCTCACCGGAAGCATCTTCCTGACCCAGGCCCAGGTCAACGCGGCTAAGGGGGACACGGCCACCCGGCTGCCCCCGGCGCTCGGCCGTCCCGCGCACTGGCACTGAGACGGTCCGCCGGACAGGCCCTACGGACGGAGCACGATCTTGCCGTGGGTGTGCCCCTGTTCGAGCTCGCGGTAGGCATCGCGTACCTGCTCCAGCGGGTAGCCGCGCGCGATGGGCACCTCCAGGTCCCCCCGCGCGGCGAGCCGGGCGAGTTCACCGATCACGACCGCGCACGCCGCCGATCCCTCGCCGTAGGTCCGGGCGCCGAACTCGGCCGCCGCCCGCCAGTCGCGGATCGTGTTGATCCGCTCGGGCCGCACGCCCAACTCGACCGCCAGTTCCACGTATCCGTCGCCGAACGTGTCGATGAACGCGTCGACGTCCCCGCCCGCGGCCTGCCGGATCCGCTCGGCCACGCCCTGCCCGTACCCGACCGGGACGACCCCGCGGTCCTTGAGCCAGGCGTGGTTGCGCTCGCTCGCCAGCCCGATCACCGTGGCGCCACGCCTTCGGGCGAGCTGCACGGCGAGCGATCCGACGCCGCCCGCCGCACCGGACACCACGACGGTGTCGGCCGGTCCTGGGTCCACCGCGAACACGCAGGCGTACGCGGTCGTACCGGCCACGTACAACGACCCCGCCACGTCCCAGGGCAGCCCCTGCGGACGGTGGATCACGTTCACGTCGTCGACCACGACGAACTCCGCGTGGCTGGCCCGGCCGTGGGTGAAGCCCAGGACCTCGTCGCCCACCGCGAAGCCGCGCACCTGCGGGCCCGACTCGACCACGACACCGGCCAGATCGCTGCCCTGACCGGACGGGAACGTCGCCGGCCAGCGGTCGTGCCGCGCGCCCTTGCGGATCATCACCTCACCGGGCTGGATCCCGGCCGCGCGGACCTCGACGAGCAACTGCCCCGGGCCGGGCACCGGGCGCGCCACCTCCTCCACCCGCAGCACGTCGATCTCGCCGTACGTGTGGAACCGCACCGCCCTCATCGCGTGATCACCACTCCCTCGCTCGGCCGGACATGCCTCGGTCACGCCGCGGACGGCCAACCGACCGGCCGTGCCGACGCGTTACAACGACTCGGGAGTGAACCTGATTCCCCTGCGCACCACCGTCACGGTCAGCACACCAGCGTGGCACCCGTCACCGGGGGCCACGCCGAGGGTCATCACCCGGAGGGTCAGGACTCGCCGACGGGCTCGTCGGTCCTGGCGGACTCCTTGGCGGACTCCTCCTGCGCCATGAGGAGGAAGCGGCGGATCGCCTCGGGCGTCATGTCGAGGCCCTCGGACGCGGACTTCTCGTCCCCGAACACCTGCACCGCCTCGGCGACCGCCACGGCCAGCTCGGCGTCCGCCTTGCGGACCTTGGCCTCGGCCTTGTCCACCGTGTCCACCACCGACAGCTGTCGGCGCTGCTTCTCCTGGAGTCTCTGCTTGCGGGAGAGCATCTTGTCTGAATTCTGCACAGTCACGGCCAAGATCATAAGCGGGCGGGTACGCCCTGCGAAATCAGCAACTCGGCGCCGGGCAGCGGGTCGTCACGGGGTACTCGGCCGCCCTGGCTTGCAGGTCCGCGGGCCGGGGCGCGGGATTCAGCGTGGCAGCACCCAGTCCGGCGTCCAGGTCCCGGCGGCGTCGTGGCCCGTGCCGGTGGCGGCGAGGTGGGCGCGGAGCGTGGCCAGCGCCGGGTGGGGGTTGTCGCGGTGCCAGAGGAGGGAGTGCGGGTAGACGGGGGTCGGCTCGGTGACGGGGATGAGGCGCAGGCCGTGACCTGCGGGCCAGACGAGGCGGGTGCGCTCGCCCATGAAGGTGGCCAGGGCGGGGGTGTCGGCGATGGTGTCGAGGAGTGCGTCGGAGCCGAAGTTGGGGCCCGTCGCCTCGATGGTGAGGCCGAACTCGGCGACGAGGTCGTCGTAGTAGGCGGCCCACTCGCTGCCGGGGACGATGCCGGGCATCCAGATCCGGTGCCCGGCGAGCCGGGCGACGGTCACCGACCGGGCACCCGCCAGCGCATGGGCGGGGCCGGTGAGGAGCTGGAGCGGCTCGTCGATCACCCGGACGGACTCGATGTCCTCGGGAAGGGGCCGCCCGGGCGCGGCCACGGCGCGGAAGGACGCGTCGATGGTGCCGGAGCGGATCGCGGCGACGGCCGTCTCGATGTCGAGCAGCATCACCACGTCGAGGTCGGTCTCGGGGTGCGCGCGATGGAAGGCGCGCATCAGGCCCGACGCGGCACCGCGGGAGGCGATGATGTCGACGCGCAGCGGTCGGTGGCCGGCCCGTACGGAAGTGACCGCCCGTGCGGCGACCCGCAGCAGCTCGCGCGCGTGGGGCAGGAACGCCTGGCCGTCGATGGTGAGGGTGGCGCCGCGCGCGGTGCGGGTGAACAGCCGCACACCGAGGACGCGCTCCAGCGCGGCGATACGTTTGGAGACGGCCTGCTGGGTGATCGCCAGCTCGGCGGCGGCCTCCTGGAACTGCCCCGCGTCGGCGGCTGCGACGAAGGTCCGGACGGTTTCGAGGTCCACACCGACACCCTAAGGCCACAACCAATGGTTGTGCTCGGTGCCCGTGCGGTTGTTTGATCGCAGGTCGTGGCGCTCGCTTTGATACTCCTGAACGCGGATCGGTTGTACGGGTACAGGAGAAGGGTGTCGGGCATGAGGGGCGGACATCGGCTGGGGCGGTCGCCGCGTCCCCGGTTGGGGCGTCGGTTCGGGTGGCTGTGGGCGGCGTACGGGACCAGTGCGCTGGGTACGTGGCTCGCTTTCGGCGCGTTCGAGCTGATCGCCGTCCGGGTGCTGCACGCCGGACCGGCCGAGGTCGCCGCGCTCGCCGCCGTGGGAGCGGCGGTGGGCGCGGCCGTGGCGGTGCCGCTCGGCCCGTGGGTGGAGTTCCGCCGCAAGCGGCCGGTGCTGATCGCCATGGACCTGGTGCGGTGCGCGGCGCTCCTGTCGATCCCCGCCGCGTTCGCGGCCGGTGTGCTCACCTTCCTCCAGCTCCTGCTCGTCTCGGTCGTCGTCGCGGCCGCCGACATCACCTTCCGCGCCGCCTCCGGCGCGTACCTGAAGACGCTGCTGCCCGCCGAGGACCTGCTCGTCGCCAACGCCCGGTTCGAGTCCACGGCCTGGACCACCACGATCGTCGGACCGCCGCTGGGCGGCGCGGCGATCGGGCTGCTGGGGCCTGTGGCGACGGTGGCGGCCGACGCGGTCAGCTATCTGCTGTCCGCCCTGGGCATCCGCGCGACCGGCGGGCACGAGCCACCGCCCGCGCCCCGGAAGGCCCAGCGCATGCGGGCCCGTGACCTGCTGGACGGCTGGCGGTACATCCTCGCCGACGCGACGCTGCGGCCGCTGTTCTTCAACACCGCCCTGTTCAACGGTCTGGTGATGGCCGCCCAGCCGCTGCTGGCCGTCCTGATGCTCGGCCGGCTCGGATTCACCCCGTGGCAGTACGGTCTCGCCTTCGCCGCGCCCTCGATCGGCGGACTGTTCGGTGCGCGGCTGGCCCGGCCGCTCGTCTCCCGCTTCGGCTCGCACCGGGTCCTGGTCGCGTCCGGGGTGCTGCGCGCCCTCTGGCCGGTCGGCCTGGCCTTCCTGGGGCCGGGCAGCGGAGGGCTGCTGCTGGTGATGGGCGTCGAGCTCGGGCTCATCTTCTGCTGTGGGGTCTTCAACCCCGTGTACGCCGCCCACCGCCTCGAGCGCACGGCCACCGACCGCGTCGCCCGTACCCTGTCCGCCTGGGCGGTGACGACCAAGGCCTCGACCGCGCTCCTGACGGCCGTGTGGGGAGTGCTGGGCAGTGTGCTCGGCCCGCGCGCCGCCATCGGCCTGGCCGGCGCTCTGGTGCTGGCGACCCCCCTGCTGCTCCCCCGTCGGCCTGCCGCAGCGCTTCCCGCCGCGCCGGAGGCGGCACCGCACCGCGCCTGACCGGCCACGACGCCCGCGGCGGACAATGCGGATGCGCTCCACCGCCCGGGCCTGACAAGATCCAGCCATGCCCCTCGTCGACGTGTCGCCCGGAGTGTCCCTCGCCTACGAGAGCTTCGGCGACCCCGGTGACCCCGCCGTGCTGCTCGTGATGGGCTTCGGCGCCCAGCTGATCGCCTGGCACGAGGACTTCTGCCGGGCGCTGGCGGCTCGCGGCCGCCATGTGATCCGCTACGACAACCGTGACAGCGGCCTGTCCACCAAGCTCGACGAACACCCGGTGGACATGAACCGGTTCATCGCCGCGGTGAGCTCGGGAGACATTCCCGCCGCCGTCGCGATGATCCCGTACCGGCTGCGGGACATGGCCGACGACGGCCTGGGCCTGCTCACCGCGCTCGGTATCGAACGCGCTCATGTGGTCGGAACGTCGATGGGCGGAATGATCGCCCAGACCATGGCCATCACCCACGCTGAGCGGGTGCTGACGCTCACGTCGATGATGTCCTCCACCGGCGAGAGCGAGTACGGCGGATCCAGCCCCGAGGCCCAGGCGGTGCTGTTCAGCCCCAAGCCGCCGGACCGTGCCGGGTACGTCGCGGCGGCGGACCGGGAACTGGTGTGGGCCTCCAGGCGCTACGGCGACGCCGCCGCCCTCCGGGAACTCGCGGGCCGCAGCTATGACCGCGCGCACTATCCCGCCGGGGTCGGCCGCCAGCTCGGGGCGATGATCCTCAGCGGCTCCCGTGCGGACGAGCTCCGTACGCTCCGGGTGCCGACGCTGGTGATCCACGGCCTGGACGACACACTGATCGACCCCAGCGGCGGGCGACGCACCGCGGAGCTCGTGCCCGGAGCCGAGCTCCTCCTGATCCCCGACATGGGACACGACCGCCCACGCGAACTGTGGCCCGAGATCATCGCCGCCCTGGAGGCCCACACCGGCTGAGCGGCCGATGCACCGGCGCCCGCCCAACCCATGTGCCGATCCACCAGGTTGAAAGGACGTCACGGCCCCCCTCGTACGTCGTCCGCCCGGCGTCCGGTACGCCGCGCGCTGTACGAATGATGTTCGCGCGCCGTACGCCTTCCCCCTGTCTCATGACGGACGGTCGTGAACGCGGCGGGTGCGATCCGGCGTACGGGTGCAATCCTTTGTGTCCACTGCCGTCTCAATCCGGGTTGCACGCCCGGCATCGCGGGCCGACAACGTTGTCTTCCGGCCGGCCGGACCGCGCGTGTGCATGAGCGACGCTGGAGAGGTTACGTGCCCATAAGATCCCGTCCCCCCGTGCCCCGCGTGATCCGTCCGGGGAGCGCCCACCGGCCTCGCCGGCCCCTGCGCGCGACGGTCTCGCTGCTGCTCACCGGGGCGCTCGCCCTCACCGCGCTGGCGGGCGGCGGCACGGCCGCGGCGGCGCCCGTCCCCACCCCGTCCGCAGGGTCCGGCCGGACATCCGGCACCACGGACTACACGAACCTCGTCGACCCGTTCGTGTCGACCGCCGGCGACGACGGCAACGACCTGCCGGGCGCCCAGGCGCCGCACGGTCTGGCCAAGGTCAACCCGCTGACCACGCCCGGCCGCAACCACTCCGGGTACGACTACGACGTGGACCACATCGCCGGGTTCACCACCACGAACCTCGACGGCGTCGGCGGCTCGGGAGGCGGTGGCGACCTGCTCGTCGTCCCGACCTCCGTCCGCTACGACAAGCGTCCCGCCCCCAGCACGTACGCCCACGCATACCGCCACGACGACGAGACCGCGACGCCCGGGTACTACCGGGTGGGCCTCGGGTCCGTCTCCGGGACCGGTACGTCGGTGACGCAGGACTCCGGCACCGTGCGGGCCGAGGTGACCGCGACGACGCGCACGGCGCTGGAGCGGTACAGCTTCCCCGCCGGGTCGGAGCCCGAACTCGTCCTGGACCTGGCGAACAACTTCACCAGCCGCACCCGCTCGACCCTCAGGGCGACGACGCTCCCGGACGGGACCACCTCGATATCCGGGATCGTCGCGGGATCGTTCAACGGCGCCTCGTACCAGCTGTATTACCACGCCACCACGAACGTCCCCGTGACCTCGCTCAAGAGTTGGGGCAACGACGGCAGGCTGAGCGACGCCACCGCACAGGACGGCAGCGACACCGGCGCCGTCCTCGGGTTCGACAAGGCCGCCGGGAACGACATCGAACTGCGCGTCACGCTGTCGCCGATCAGCGCGGAACAGGCCGCGACCGACCAGCGGAGCGAGGTCGGCCACCTCACCTTCGACCAGGCGCGCGCACAGACGAAGGCGGACTGGAACCGCGCGCTCGGCGCCGTCGACGTACACGCCTCCGCGACGTCCGACCCCGGGTCGACGCTCACCAAGGAGTTCTACACGCACCTCTATCGCATGTACGCGCTGCCGGTGAACGCCACCAGCACCAGCGGCACGTACCGCGGCGCGGACGGAGCGGTGCACAAGGCGAACGGCTTCACGTACTACGACGGTTGGTCCACCTGGGACGACTTCCGCAAGTACTCCGTCGAGGCGTACATCGACCCGGCCACCTACCGGGACATGGTGCAGTCGCTCATCGAGCTCTTCGCCGATGTGCACACCTCCGGCAAGAGCCTGGCCGGCCTCACCCACTCGGTGCCCACCGTGCGCTGGGAGCGCTCGCCCGTGCTGATCGCGGACGCGCTGTCGAAGGGCTTCAAGGACTTCGACCGGCTCGACGAGGCGTACCCGGCGCTGGAGTCGTACGCCGGGTACTACACGGGAGCGCAGCTGCGGCAGGGCTACGTCAGCGGGGATCCCGGCAAGACCGTGCAGCGCGGCTACGACCAGTGGGCGCTGTCCGTCATCGCCGACGCGCTCGGCAAGGACGAGGACGCGAAGAAGCTGCGCACCCAGTCGACCATGGCGATCGACAACCTCGTGAAGTCCGGCGCCTGGACAGCCGCCGACGGCACGAAGGTCGGTCTGCTCACCCCGCGCGCCACGGGCGGCGACTGGCAGAGCGCCGACTACGAGAAGTTCGAGGCGGCCGGTCTCTACCAGGGCACGCTCTGGCAGTACCACTGGTACGACGCGTACGACATGGGCGGCCTGATCGAGGCCATGGGCGGGGCGAAGGCGGGCAAGGCCGCGGTGGAGCACATGTTCGGAGAGGACTCCGGCGCCGACGACGGCTCGACCATGCTCCACTCCAACGCGAACGAGATCGACCTCCAGGCCCCTTACCTCTTCAACTACGTCGGTGAGCCGAGCCTGACGCAGAAGTGGGTGCGCGCCATCTACACCGGCGCCACCTGGAACCGCTACATCGCGACGGGCTCCTCGAACGAAGCCCCCAGCTCCGGCGGCGAGTTCCACCCGCCGGTGAAGACCCAGGTCTACAAGCTCTCCCCGAAGGGCTTCCTGCCGACCATGGACAACGACGCCGGCACGATGTCGACCATGTTCGTCGGCGCCGCGCTCGGGCTGTTCCCGGTCACCGCCGGTTCCGGCCAGTTCCAGATCGGCAGCCCGTTCTTCGACTCCACGACGATCCGCTACGCCAACGGCGCCCGGTTCACGGTGAAGGCCGAAGGCGTGTCGCCGAGCAACTACTACGTGCAGAGCGCGACCCTCGACGGCCGGCGATTCGACGACACTTGGCTCGACTACTCACGGATCGTCTCCGGCGGGACCCTGGACTTCACGATGGGCGCCAAGCCCTCGCAGTGGGGCGCCCGCACGAAGCCCGCGTACTCGCTGAACACCGACGCGGGCAACACCGGTGACGGCGGCACGGGCACGAACCGGGGCGACACCGTCGTCTCCGCCGACCCCGGGACCGTCGACACCGACGCCGACGGCGCCGTCGACGGCAGCGTGCGGCTCACCCTGTCCGGACCGGCGTCGTTCGCCGCCCGCAAGGGGACCAGCCTGACCGGGTCCGGGGCGGCCACCGTGACCGGCCTGCCGGGCGGTGTCACGGCGGACCTGCGCGTCACCGGCCCGCGCACGGCGACGCTGTCGCTCACCGGCCGCACGCAGGTCGACGCGCGGTTCGGCATCACCTTCCAGGACGCGGCCTTCGCGCACGGCGTGCCGGCCTCGACGGTGCGCGGCACCGGGATATCCCCGACCGACCCGCTCGTCGTCTCCGCCGCCGCCGTGCCTCGCAAGGCGCTCGCCGCACTCGTCGACCAGGCGGCCTTGGTGCGCAGCGGCCACTACTCCGACGGCTCGTGGAATATCTTCCGCTCCGCGCTCGAACGCGCGCGGACCGTCCTCGCGGACCCCGCCTCCGTGACGGGAACGCTCATGGCCGCGGACGACGCGCTGCGGTCCGCCGCCGACGCGCTCACCATCGACGAGGGCGGCTACGCCGTCCTCCAGGCCGAGGCACCCGACCAGATGGAGGGCCCCAGCCTGGTGAAGGAGGCGTACTACTCGGACGGCGACCTCGGTGGCGTCACCGAAGGGTCGTGGGAACGGTTCACCAGACTGGACTTCGGCGGGGTCGCCCCGCACAGCGTGTCGGTCCGCTACGCCAACTCGCAGGCGACGAACGCGAAGCCGAGCAGCGTCGACATCCACGCCGGTGCCGCCGACGGCCCCGTCGTCGCCACCGTCCAACTGCCCAGCACGGGCGGCTGGCAGTACTACAGCACCGTGCAGGCGGCCGTCACCGACCCGGACGCCCTGCTGGACGCGTCGAGCGCGACGTTCGTCTTCCACGCCCCGTCCGGCCAGTCGTGGGTGTCGAACTTCGACTGGTACCAGTTCTCGGCGAACCCGGTCTCCTCCTCCACCACGACCACGCTCGCCACGCTGACCGCGGCCAACAGCGCCACGACCGGCGGCGGTTCGCTCCCGCTCAACCTCGCGAACGGCATCTTCGAGAACACCACGAACGGCGCGTGGGCCCAGTGGCCGGGCATCGACCTCCACGACGGCGCCGACAGCGTCACCGTCCGCTATGACAAGCCCCAGTCGCGCGCGGCTTCGGACTCGCACATCGAGCTGCACCTCGGCACGAAGGACGGTCCGAAGAAGGCCGACATCCCCCTCGACTACACCGGGTCGGGCTGGGGAACCGTCGCCACCACGACCGTACGACTCGATCCGGGCGTCTTCAGCGGCGTCCAGGACGTGTACGCCGTCTTCGTCTCCAGCACCCAGTCCTCCTCGCAACCCTATGTGGCCAATGTCTACGCACTGACACTCACTCAGGATGCAGTCGCGCCAGTGGCGTTCGACGCCACGGCGTTCCGCGCGAACAGCGGCGGCGGGCTCAAGAGCGAGCCGGTCGGCTGGAGCGGCGCGGGTTCCACCACCGACCTCGGCGGCACGTACGACGGAGCCTGGCTGGACTACGGGGACATCGACTTCGGCGCCTCCGCCAAGAACACCGTCACCCTCACCTACGTGAACAACTCCGCCCGCTGCGGCACCGGTTCCGCCGTCCAGCTCTACCTGGACGCCTTCGACCCGACCGCACCCGGTACGCCGTACGCGACCGTCCCGCTGCCCGTCACCGGTGCCGCGTGGTCGTCGGGAGGGACGACAAGCCTCGCCCTGCCGAAGGCGATCACCGGCACGCACGCCGTCCACCTTCGGCTGGTGACGACCCCGGACTCCTCGCACCCCTACGTCGCCAATCTGGGCCGGATCACCTTCGACCACGTCGACGCGCCCGCCGTCACGGACCGATCCGCCCTGCGCAAGGCGATCGACCAGTACGCGGCACTCGCCGACACCGAGGAGCGCTACGACACGGTCGACTTCGGGGTGTACCGGCGCGAACTCGCCGCCGCACGCGCCCTCGTCGACGCCGACGACGTGACCCAGTCGGAGATCGACACCCGGACCCGCAGCCTCACCCTCGCCGCCAGGCAGCTGGTCCCGCTCCCGCGGCTGAAGCTGGAGGACCTGGTCGCGACCGCGTCCGGCCTCACCGACGACCGCTACACGGACGCGTCGTGGACGGCGTTCACCACGGCACTCGCCGAGGCGCGGACCACGGTCGCGGACGACACGGCCACCGACGAGATCCTCACCGCACGGTACGACGCGCTCGACCATGCTCGGTCCGCGCTCACCACCAAGCCCAGAACAGTGCCCGCCGCGCCTGACGCCGTATCGGCGACCTCGTCCGGCACGAGCGTGACCGTCGCCTGGTCCGCACCCGAGGACACCGGCGGCTCACCGGTCACCGGCTACCGGATCACCCTCGACGACGGCCACCAGGTCGACATCCACGACCCGGCCGTCCACGGCACGACGTTCACCTGGCTGCGGGCCGGCCGGTCGTACACGGCACGCGTCCGCGCGGTGAACGCCGTCGGCACCTCGCGCCCCAGTGCCGCCACGGCACCCGTGGTGACCGGTGGCGGCAAGCCGCAGAAGCCGTACGTGACGGGAGTGTTCACCGATGGCAGGCAGGTCCGCGTGACCTGGCGGTCGGCCGGTGACGGCGGATTCCCGGTCATCGGCTACACGGTGACCCTGGACGACGGAACCACCGCACACGTTTCCGCCACGGCGGAGACGGCACTGCTCACCAGCGCCGGGAAGGTCAAGGCGCACACGGCGACCGTGACCGCGCTCACCCTGGCCGGTTCCTCCGACGACTACCCCGTGACCGCCTCGGCACCGAGCTCCACGGCGACCGTCTCGGCGGAGGCCGCCGACCCGTCGTACGTGTCGTCCCCCTTCCCTGACGACACGCTCAACGCGGCCTACGCGTCGGACCGGTGGCCGGGCACCGGCGACGGGACCGACTACGTCTACGGGCTGCTCGACGGCTTCCAGGACCTCGGAACCGGCGTCCTCGGCTCCAACACCAAGGTCCCGAACGGCACTTCGGCCACCGCCGAGAACGACCGGATCGCCGTGCGCATCAACAACGCGGCGACGCAGGCGGAGGTGGACCGGGCCGAGGTCGACGCGACGCACAGCGCCACGGTCACGATGGCCGACAGCCTCGGCTCCCGGCTCGGCCGCATCTACGGCGACGCCCTGGGCGGCGGCCAATTGCCCAAGACCAACGCCCTGTTCTCCCGGGTCACGAAGAACCTCGACAAGGTCGACGCAGCGAAGAGCCACTACGGCTATCTGCGCCCGTACGTACGACTCGGGTTCGTCGGCGACGGCGGTGCCGTCTACGAGTCGCAGGACGGCTCCTACGGCAGCCTCACCACCAGCGGCTCGTACCCGAGCGGCCACACCTACGGAGGCTACGAGGCCGGGACCGTCCTGGCCACGCTCCTGCCGGAGCTGGCGCCGTCGATCCTCGCGCGCACCTCGGAGTACGGGGACAACCGCGTCGTCCTCGGGTTCCACTACCCGCTGGACGTGATGGGCGGCCGCATCACCGGACAGGCCACCGTGGCACACCGGTGGGCGGACCCCGACTTCCGCCAACTGCTGATGCAGGCCCACACCGAGATCGAGAACGTACTGCTCGCGCAGTGCGAGAAGGAGGGGTACGGCGACACACTCGCGGCCTGCGCGGGCGACCCCTACGCCGGTCTGAGCGCGACGCAGGACGTCGACCTGTACACACGGCGCCTGACCTACGGGTTCTCCCAGGTGGCGAAGTCCGGGCAGACGCTCAAGGCGCCGTCCGACGCGGCGGCCCTGCTCATCACGGCCTTCCCGGACCTCACCGCCGAGCAGCGCACCCAGGTCCTGGAGCAGACCGCGACGGACTCCGGGTACCCGCTCGACCTGACCGCGGACGGCGGAACGAGCTGGCAGCGGATCAATCTGGCGGCCGCGATGGCGGCGCACGTGGTCGTGAACACCGACGGGTCGGTCACGGTGACGAACTTCGCGGACGCCACCCAGGCCGCTGTCGCCGACGCCCGAGCCATCAAGGTGGGGGGCGCCTCGATCGACGGGTTCGATCCGGCGGTGTCGACGTACGTCGTCGACTGGCCGAGGAACACGAGGATCCCGGCCGTCTCCGCCGTACCGGCCGGGTCCGGTGCGCGGGTGAAGGTCACCGACGGCAGTTCGGTCCTCTCGTCGCCCGGGTCCCGGTTCACCACCCGCACCATCAGGGTGACCTCGGCCATCGGCGCGGTCATCCGGACCTACACGGTCGGATTCCAGCCCACGGACCGGGACGACCGCCCGGTCGCGGCCGGCGGCGACGGCGGCGACCACGACAGGCCGGGACCCGTCCCGTGGGACCACGCAGGCAACGCAGGCAACGCAGGCATGGGGAACGACGGGAGCAACGGAGCAGGTCCCGCCGACGGTGCCGGACTCTGGTCGCCGGCAGCGGAATGGGCGGAGCGCATGAGTATCCGCGGAACGTACGGCACGAGGTGACCACCCGACAGGCGATGGGCCCCGGGACCACGGCAGGATCCTGCTGAATCTCGGGGGCCTCGCAGCAGACGCACGGCCCCTCCGGACGAACCACCACGGTTCATCCGGAGGGGCCGTCGGCGTGAGCTCTCACTCCGGCACGACCGGAGGCAGGGGTTCACAGGCCGCGTGCCAGGCAGCGGGAAGGGCTGCGACGCCCGTGCGGGCGGCGATCACCCCGCCCGCGACAGCGCAGGTGGTGTCGATGTCACCGCGCCCGGCGACCGTGACCCACAGCCCCTCGTGCAGGTCGTCGAGGTGCCTGGCCGCACACCACAGGGCGTACGGGACGGTGTCGGGCCCTGACATCCGGTACCCCGAGCCCAGGACCTCCGCGGCGTGCCGGACCGAGGTGTGCTCCGGCATCCGGGCCGCGATCCGCACCCCCGACCGGACGTCACTGTCCGGGAGTCGTTCGGCGACTGCCCGGAGGAAGTCAGGCCCGGTGGGAGCGGGTCCGCCGCGGCTACGGGTCGCCAGCGCCGCGGCGAGGGCGACCGCCACCGCCCCGGCCACCGCCTCCGGATGGTGGTGCGAGACCGCGCTCTGGCGGGCGGCCTGCTCGGCGGCCGCGTCGAGGTCGGCGCAGTGCCAGGCGCCGAGCGGGGCGACGCGCATGGCCGCGCCGTTACCCCAGGAGCCCTGGCCGCCGAACTGTCCGGCGACCACCTCCCGCCAGGGCTCGCCCGCGCCGATCCGACGGAGCACGTCATGCATCGAGGCTCCGTAGCCGCGGTGCGTGTCGTCGGCGTAGGCGGCCGCGAAGCTCAGGGCGAGGCGGTCCTGGTCGACGGTGCCACCGCCGTCGAGGAGTTCCCGGACGAGTACGAGTGCCTGCGCGGTGTCGTCGCTCCATTGCCACAGCGGTTCCGGGGGCGGCGTCCGCGCCTCCAGGGCCGCCGGACCGTCCCGGCGCAGGATGCCGAACCAGCGGTCCCCGAAGGCATCGCCGAACGCGAGCCCGTACAACGAATCCAGCACGGCGGTAGGCACGTTGATCATCGGGACAGCATCGCAGCACGACGGCGCTGCCGCGCCCCGATTTCGGCTCCGCCGACGACGCCCGGAGTCTTTACGCATCGACCCGTATCGCAGACGTGTCGACGCGTATCGCGGGCATATCGAAAAACGCATACGCCCCCGCAACCGCCCTCCGGCTTTCATGGGGACATGAGCCATCACACGCCTTCGTCGGCACCGCCCCGCCGCATACGCCGGATCGTGCTCCTCGGTCTGTCGGTCCTCGGCCTGGCGGGCGCCCTGTTCGTCGTGCGACGGCCGCTGATGATGTCGGCTCCGCGGTGCATGTCCGGGCGGTGGCACGGCTGCTACGACACGTTCAACGGGGTGGTGCTCATGACGCTGGTCGCGCTGCCGCTGTCCGTGCTGGTGGTGTGGGCTCTGGCGCACCGTCGGCGTGCCGTCGGCGTCGCGTCGCCGTGGCGGATGTCGCTGGCCGAGGTCGGCATGGTCCACGGGACCGTACCGTTCCTGTGGCTGACGATGATGCCGGGCGGCTCGCCCGGCATCGCTCCCCGCCGGGTGAGCCTGATACCGCTGCGGGACCTGGTCACGATGGGGACGGGCGGGATCGTCGGCAACCTGCTGGTCTTCGCGGCGCTCGGGTTCTTCGCGCCGATACGGTTCTCGGCGCTGGCGTCCGTGACACGGGTCCTGGCGCTCGGGGCGGCCTGTTCGGTCCTGGTCGAGGTCGCGCAGTACGTGCTGTGGCTGGACCGGGTGTCCTCCGTGGACGATGTCCTGGTCAACGCCACCGGTGCCGCGCTGGCCGCGCTGGCGTCGCGCCGCTGGTGGCGCACCGGAGCGCAGGCGCCGTCGGACCGGTCTCGCCCCGCGCCGGTACCGGCAGGATGACTCGGGCGCCGGGTGTGCACGCGTTTTTGCATACGTCGGAGATATGCAGTGCTGCTTAGGCTTCAGACATGCGCGTACTGATCGTGGAGGACGAGCCCTACCTGGCCGAAGCCGTCCGGGACGGTCTGCGGCTGGAGGCGATCGCCGCCGACATCGCCGGCGACGGTGACTCCGCCCTGGAACTGCTCAGCGTCAACTCCTACGACCTCGCGGTCCTCGACCGCGACATCCCCGGTCCCTCGGGCGACGAGGTCGCGCGGCGCATCGTCGCCTCCGGCAGCGGTATCCCGATCCTGATGCTCACCGCTGCCGACCGGATCGACGACAAGGCCTCCGGGTTCGGGCTGGGCGCCGACGACTATCTCACCAAACCGTTCGAGCTGCGGGAGCTCGTCCTGCGGCTGAGGGCGCTCGACCGGCGTCGCGGGTACGCCCGGCCCCCGGTCCGCGAGATCGCGGGCCTGCGGCTCGACCCCTTCCGCCGGGAGGTCTTCCGCGACGGACGCTATGTCGCGCTCACCCGTAAACAGTTCGCCGTGCTGGAGGTGCTGGTCGCCGCCGAGGGCGGGGTGGTCAGCGCCGAGGAGCTACTGGAACGGGCCTGGGACGAGAACGCCGACCCGCTCACCAACGCCGTACGCATCACCGTCTCCGCGCTGCGCAAGCGGCTCGGCGAACCCTGGATCATCGCCACGGTGCCCGGTGTCGGCTACCGGATCGACACCGGGACCGCCGGGCCCGGCAGTACGCATGCGTAGACGCTCCGGGCTCAGCGCCCGGCTGAAACTCACCCTCAGCTATGCCGCATTCCTCGCCGTCGCCGGCGCTCTCCTGCTCGCGGTGGTGTGGGCGTTCATCCTGCGCTACGTACCCGACAACCCCAAGGGCCTCCTCGGGATCTCACCCAACCGCTACCTCCTGGTGCACACCTTCGCCCCCGCCGCGGCCGTGGCCATGGGCTTCCTGCTCCTGTTCGGCCTCCTGGGGGGATGGTTCCTCGCCGGCCGGATGCTGGCACCGCTCACCCAGATCACCGCCGCGGCCCGGATGGCGGGGAACGGGGTGCTGTCGCACCGGATCCGCATGAAGGGCCGCCAGGACGAGTTCCGTGAGCTCTCCGACGCGTTCGACTCGATGCTCGAACAGCTTGAGTCCCATGTCGCCGAGCAGCAGCGGTTCGCGGCGAACGCCTCGCACGAACTGCGGACCCCGCTGGCGATCTCGCGGACGCTCCTCGACGTCGCCCGCCAGGACACCACGCGGGAGGGGGACGAACTCATCGAGCGTCTGCACACGGTCAATACGCGGGCGATCGACCTCACCGAGGCGCTGCTGCTGCTCAGCCGCGGCGACAGCGGACACTTCGTCCGCGAGGACGTCGACCTCTCGCTCCTCGCCGAGGAAGCCGCCGAAACGCTGCTTCCCCTCGCCGAACAGCGCCGGACCACGCTCGATGTCATCGGCGGGGCGGCCCGGACCCGGGGGTCCGCGGAGCTTCTGCTGCGGATGGTGACCAACCTCATCCAGAACGCCGTCGTCCACAACCTCCCCGCCGGAGGCACCGTGACGGTCCACACCGAGGCGGACGGCGACTCAAGCGTCCTGCGGGTCGAGAACACGGGCCGTAGGCTCCCCGCGGAACTGGTGGCGACCCTCACCGAGCCCTTCCAGCGAGGAACGGAGCGCGTGCGCAGCGACGAGCACGCCGGTGTCGGGCTCGGCCTGGCCATCGTGGCCAGCATCGTCCGCGCCCACGACGGAACCCTCGACCTCGTCCCCCGCCCCGCCGGCGGTCTCCTGGTCACGGTCCGGCTGCCCGGCGCGCCGTGACTGCTGCGCCCTCACGCTCCGCGACCGACGACGGCGCCGGCCCCTGGGCGGGGCCGGCGCCGTTCGGCCGGGCAGGGGTCAGGCCGCGTCGACGACGCCGGAGGCCGAGATCTCGACCTTCGCCTTCGGGGTACCGGACTGCGAACCCAGGGACTCGATCCGGTCGACGAGGTCCGAGCCCTCCACGACCTCGCCGAAGACGACGTGCTTGCCGTCCAGCCACGAGGTGACGACGGTGGTGATGAAGAACTGCGAGCCGTTGGTGTTCCGGCCGGCGTTCGCCATCGACAGCAGGTACGGGCGGTCGTGCTTCAGCTCGAAGTTCTCGTCCGCGAACTTCTCGCCGTAGATGCTCTTGCCGCCGGTGCCGTTGTGGTTGGTGAAGTCACCGCCCTGGAGCATGAACTGCGGGATGACGCGGTGGAAGCCGGAGCCCGCGTAGCCGTAGCCGTTCTGGCCGGTGGCCAGCTCGCGGAAGTTGCGCGCGGTCTTCGGAACCACCTCGTCGAAGAGGTTGAAGACGATACGGCCGGCGGGGGCGCCGTCGATGGTGATGTCAAAGTAAACGTTGCTCATGGGTCCCATCCTGTCACTTCTGGCACGCGCCGAGGTCAGGTGGGGGTTCCGGTGGCGTCCCGAACCACCCGTCGGACGGCGCGGCCGGGGGTCCGGCCCGGCGCGAGCGGCGACGCCGACGAACCGCGCTGTCACGTGGAGCCCGGCCCGCCGGGCGAGCCGCACGGCGGCGACGGCCTCGTACGGAGAGCGCGCGATGCGGGTTGCCGCCACTGCTCCATACGCGTGACGGACCGGGTGACGGACACGGAGACGGCACGCAACCGTGCGCTCCCCGGCGCATCCGCCCGACAACCCCACGGACGACCGCGCGCATGGTAACTACGCAGTGAGAGACGGCCCGACGAACGGGACAAAAGGTGATCCGGGTAGTGGTGGTTGACGACGAGGCGCTGATCCGTACGGGATTCCAGCGCATCCTCGACACGGCGGACGACATCGAGGTCGTCGCGGCGGTGCCGGGCGGCCGGGCCGTGCACACCGTGCGGGAGTTCCGGCCCGACGTCGTCCTGCTGGACATACGGATGCCGGACGTGGACGGACTGACCGTACTGGCCGACCTACGACGGTTGCAGGGCCCTCCGGTGGTGGCGATGCTGACCACGTTCGATGCCGACGAGTACGTGGCGACAGCTCTGCGCTCGGGTGCCTCGGGCTTCCTGCTGAAGGACACCGATCCGGAGCAACTACCGCATATCATCCGCACCTTGGCCGAGGGCGGGACCGTACTGTCGTCCCAGGTCACCCGGAAGGTGGTGGCCGGCTATCTCGACGCGGACCCGCAGGGCCCGGCCACACGGGCGGTCGCCCGGCTGACCGAGCGCGAACGTGCCGTGCTGGTCCTGATGGCCGAGGGACTCGCCAACATCGACATCGGCGAACGGATGCATCTCAGCGCGGGCACCGTGAAGGGCTATGTCAGCACCATCTTCACCAAGTTGGAGGTGGGCAGCCGGGTCCAGGCCGTGCTGTTCGCCGAACGGGCGGGCCTGCTCAGGCTGCCGCGGAACGGGGTGGGCTCCTGATGGTGCCCCGCCGTCCATCCGGGCCATGGCCCGCCCCGCTGCATGCCGGGCTGGTGGACACCGTGCTGGTGGGATTCTCGCTGCTGGACATGTGGGCCAACGTCGACCCCGACGACCGGGCCGCCATGTCCTGCGGGCTGCTCGCCGCCCTCTGCCTTCCGCTGCGCCGTCGCCTGCCGCTGGCCACCTTCCTGCTGACGCTGCCGACCGCCACGGTCACCGACGCGGCGCTCGCCACGCTCATCGCTCTCTACACGCTCTCCTCCTTGAGCCGGCACCGTCTCCTGCTCGCCCTCTGCGGCACGGTGTTCGCCGTCGCCGACTTCGTCCCGTGGCCATGGCCGTCGGTGGAGATCGACGAACTCTCCGACACCTACAGCCTGATCCATCTGAGCTACACCCTGGCGACCGCCGTCGCGCCCGTCTTCCTCGGCCAACTCGTGCAGGCCAGACGGGAACTGACGCTGCGGCTGGCGGAGATATCCGAGGCACGGGAACACGAACGGCTGCTGATCACCCAGAGCGTGCTGGCGCAGGAACGCGCCCAGCTCGCCCGGGAGATGCACGACGTGGTGGCCCATCAGGTCAGTCTGATCGCGGTGCAGGCCGGAGCGCTCCAGGTCGGCAGCCGGGACGCCGAGGCCAAGGAGGCGGCGGTCACGATCCGGCGGCTGAGCGTACAGACGCTGGAGGAGCTGCGGCACATGGTCAGCGTGCTGCGCGCCTCCGGCAGCCGCCCCACCGAGCTGACCCCCCAGCCCTCCCTCGCGGACCTGGAACGGCTCGTCGACAGCAGTGGCATCGAGGCCGAACTGAGCACGGACCTGCCCGGCGACCTCCCCCCGCCCGTCCAGCGTGGTGTCTACCGCACCGTGCAGGAGGCGCTGACCAACGTACGCAAACACGCCCCCGGCGCGAGCGCCACGATCCGCATCCACCACCAGAACGGCCGCCTCCGCGCAACCATCACCAACACCCCCGCCACCCGGCCCGCCCTCCCGCTGCCCAGCGCCCACCACGGCCTGGTGGGTCTGCGGCAACGCGCCGAACTCCTCGGTGGCACCGTCACCTCCGCGCCCACGACAGCCGGCGGCTACGAACTCCGCCTGGACATCCCCTTCGACCACACACCCTGACCCCACGGCGCGCTCGGCCGCGAAAGAGAGCACCGCCTCCCTCTCGCGGCCGGCCGTTGCCGGGACGTACACCCGTGCGAGGATCCCGGCATGAACGATCTACGTTTCCGTCCCGCGGACGACGCCGACATCGCCGATGTCGTACGGCTGCGCGACGACGCCGCCCGCTGGATGCTGGCCCGGGGCGTCACAGGCCAGTGGCGCCCCGGTGAGCTGGGCGGGGATCACTTCCATCGGATCCTGGAGAGCGGGGAGATCTGGCTCGCCGAGGCAGGCGACCGGGTGGTCGGGGCCTGGGAGCTGTGGTGGGAGGACGAGGACGCCTGGGGGCCCCGGCCGCCGACCGCCGGCTATGTGCACCGGCTGATGGTGGACCACGGCAGTGTCCCGCCCGGAACGGGGCGCCGACTGCTGCGCGCTGCGGAGCAGCGGGTGGCCGAGGCGGGTCGGTCGTCGGTACGTCTGGACTGCCTGGCCGGCAACGAACGTCTGACCGCGTACTACCTCGACGCCGGCTACCGGATCGTCGGACACAAGGAGGGCAAGCCTCAACCGGGCGGCGCGCCCAAGTCGTTCACGCTCCTGGAGAAGGCGGTAGGGGATCGCTGATCGCCCGTGCGCGTCGTGGTCGGACGGGATCAGCGGGACGTCCTGGGTCGCCATGGCGTCCCGGGGCCGGACCACCTCGGCGACGCCAGCCGTTACGAGAGCTTCCTTGACCGGAATTGCGTCTGTTGTGTCTATACATGGCGATTTACGGAATCTGGCCGCGTCGGTGTGTATTTCATCTCTATGTTGGGCACCACGCGATGCAGCACAAAGGGGGCGCGGTGATCATCGAGATCGGTACGGCGGCAGAATCGAGCGGGGATCCCCGAGTGATTCGGGACCTGTACGAGTGGCTCGACCGGACCCCGGCCGTCGAGCGCCATGTGAAGTTACAGCTGACGGCCGCCCCGCAGCCCGGTGACACGATGGGGGCTGCCGATCTGATCAACATGGTTCTCAACCAGGGGTTCGCTGCGGGCAATCTCGTCCTGGCGTACCGCGCCTGGCGCAGCGCGCGTCCCGCGGCGCCACCCATCACCGTCACCGCGGCAGACAAGATCATCGTGCTGGGTGACGCATCGGAGGAGACCCTGCATCGGCTGGAACGACTACTGCGACAAACCGACAGTGGCGAGACGGCGGAACGCGGCACCACAGGACCGGAGGGACATGAAGACCCCCGAGGCCTGCGGGACGGCGACGCGGGTGGCGATGCTCGGGAGAGCAGCCGGTGAGGCCGATGTCTTCCCGCAGGCGTCGTCCCTGGCCGGTGGGCTTGGCGGATCCGTCCAGATCACGCGTCTTCGTCGTCGGCGTGAGCCAGTACACCGAGTTGGAGAAACTGCCCACGGTGGCCAAGGGCGCGCAAGATCTCGCGGCCCTGCTACGGAACAAGGACCTGTGGGGCGTGCCGGAGAGGAACTGCACAGTTCTTCTGAACCCGACGAATCCGACCGACGTACTGAATTCCTTGAGCGAATGCGCCCAGGAAGCGCAGGACACGCTTGTGGTGTACTTCGCGGGCCACGGCTTGCTCCTGGATGACGATGATCTGCATCTGGCCTTCGCCTCGGCGAACTACGAGGCTGCACACCGGTCGCTGCGATACGCCGATCTACGGAGTCTGGTGATGCGCTGCAAAGCCCGGAAGAAGGTCGTCATCATCGACTGCTGCTTCAGCGGGAAAGCGACGGAGCTGGGCATGGGCCCCCTCCCGGTTCCGCCGGAGCTGCCGGACATCGAAGGCAGCTACCTTCTGACGTCCAGCTCCGCGACAGAGCGATCCATGGCCCCCAGGAACAAGGACTACCCGGCGTTCACCGGTGAGTTGATCAAAGCACTCGATGAGGGGCTTGAAGACGGATCCGAGCTCATCACCACGGAGGCGCTCTACCAGGTTCTGCACGAGCGGCTGCCGAAAGGCGGCTTCCCCCTGCCTCAGCAGCTCTCGAAGAACAACGGCCCACATGTCTCCCTGGTCCGTAACCGGAAGCACGATCCCGGGCCGTCGGAGATGTCGCCCGGCTTCACCAACTGGCGCAGGGTGGCCCTTGCCCTGCCTGTCGCCTTCGTCTCCTTGCCGCTGCTGTGGGTCGGCGTGGAATACGCCCCCTGGCCCCCCACGGATTCCCCCTCGCCGAGCGCCACAGCGTCCGGTGACACCGACGGGGTGGCACACGGCCTGCCCCACTGCTCGGGGACTCCTGACCTCCAGGTCACCGTGGCCGTGTCGGCCGACCTTGCCACTCCCCTGACCGCAGCCGCAAAGCGGTACGGGCAGCGTTCCAGCGACGGCAAGTGCGTGCAGGTCGTGGTGGAGGAGCAGAACTCCGGCACCATGATGCGAGCCCTCACCCAGGGCTCGGCCGACAACGACGGGTCACTGCCCAACGTATGGTCTCCCGCGGGGTCGGCCTGGCTCAGCCTCGTCCGCCGGACGGCGAACGCGAACACCGTCGCCCTGCTGCCCGAACAGAACCCCCGACCGATCGTCACCAGCCCCTTGGTGATCGCCATGCCCAAACCCATGGCCGACCAGTTGGGCTGGTCCAAGAAAGGCAGCATCGGCTGGCACGATCTGACCCAGTGGGCGAAGAACGCGCCGACGTTCTGGAGCAGCAAGGGCAAGAAACAGTGGGGCACGTTCACGCTCGGCAAGACCAACCCCGAATACTCCACCTCCGGGCTCAACGCCACGCTCGCCGCGTACGCCGCTGTCACCGGCACGCAAACCGGCAAGGCACGCGATCTCACCGTCGGGGACATCACGCTGCGCAAGAACACGGACTTCGTGCACGCCATCGAAGAGTCCGTCGCGCACTACGGTGACACCACCCTGACGTTCATGCAGAACTTCCGCCGCGCCGACGACGCCACCACCCCGGCCAACCCTGACGCCGCCCTGCGGTATGTGTCCGCCGCCACTGTCGAGGAACAAGCCGTCGTGGCGTACAACCTCGGCTACCCCTGCGGCACCGAACACGCCACGCCGGACTGCACGAAGCGACGTACTCCTCCCCACACTCCCCTCGTGGCGTTCTACCCCAATGACGGAACCCTGTCCTCCGACCACCCCTACATCGAGTTCAACAACATGAGCCCCTCTCAAAGGGCCGTCGCCGACGGCTTCGGCGCCCACCTCCGCTCCCGGACGGAGCAGAACGAGTTCGCCAAGCTCGGCTTCCGCACGTACAACGGCAGGACCACCTCGTATCTCACGCAGGCCAACGGCGCCCTGCCCAAGGCCCCGATCATCTCCATGCACCTCCCCGAAGGCGACGTCCTCCGTCAACTGCTCACCACCTGGCCCACGCTGCGCAGGCAGGCCAACGTCCTGACGCTGATCGACACTTCCACGTCCATGAAGAATCCGGCCGTGGGTACCGCCGGCAGGACCAAGATGAATCTCCTGAAGAGCGCGGGCCCTCAGCTCTTCGGCCGCGACGGCTTCACCGACAACGATCAGGTCGGTCTGTGGCAATTCGGCGCGGTCATCGATCAGAACGTTCCCGGTGGCCCTCTGAAAGAGAGCGTCGACGGTGTGCCACGGCGTACCGCGCTCACCACGACCCTGGGCACCTACCTGCCTCAAGGTGACACCCCACTGTACGAATGCATCCGGCAGGCGGTCACCGCCCTCAGAGCCCGCTACGACCCCAAGGCCATCAACGCCGTAATCGTGCTGACCGATGGTCAGAACTACCCGAACAAATCAGGGGAGGAAGATGCCCTGCTCCGCACCCTCGCCGCCACACCGCAGATCCGCGTCTTTCCGATCGCCTACGGCAATCCGGCACTGCGCAGCGGCAGCACCGGCCTCCAGGCCCTTCAGCGCATCGCCGCCGCCACCGGCGGTCACGTCTACGACGCCACGGACGCCACCACGATCCCCGCTGTCCTGACCAGCGTCGTTTCCAACTTCTGACGAGGCACTGGGCGTGGGCCTCACCGCGGGGCTTCCTGCAAGAGGCGGCGCGTCGTCTCCGTGCCCCAGTGGTCTGCTGGGACGTTTCGGCCGGGCCGGTAGCAGACGGTCGCCCAGTTGTCGTTGGCGGGGCGGTACGGGGTGGAGTCGAGGGCGTAGGTGCCGCTGGGGCTCCAGGACTGCCGGCCTTCCTCGTGGACGCGGGCGGTGCGCGGATCCACGCGGAGGGAGGCGATGAGGGTGAAGCGCTGGGGCACGGGGTTCCCTTTCGGGTGGAGCGGGGTCAGCCCTTGGTGGCGCCCAGGGTGAGACCGCTGACGAACTGCCGCTGGAGCGCGAAGTACACGATCAGCGTGGGGATCGCGGTGAGCAGGGCGCCGGCGGCGACCAGGTTGGGGTCGGTGAAGTACTGCCCGGAGAGGTTGTTCAGGGCGGAGGTGATCGGCATGTTCTCGCCGGTGGAGATCAGGACGATGGCCCAGAAGAAGTCGTTGTAGATCCATATGGACAGCAGGGTCGCCAGGGCCGCCATGGCGGGCTTGCACAGCGGCAGCACGATCTGCGCGTACATGCGCCACACCGACGCGCCGTCGACCAAGGCCGCCTCGGTCAGCTCGTGCGGCAGCATGCGCATGTAGTTGCTGAGGACGAAGGCGCAGAAGCCCGACTGGAACGCCACGTGGATGAGGACCAGACCGAGAGCGGAGTCGTACAGCTTGCCGCTGGCCGTGATGCCGGGCAGGTCCACCAGCAGGTAGAGCCGATACAGCGGCGTGATGATGACCTGCTGCGGCAGCAGGTTGCCGGCCGTGAAGACCAGCAGCAGGAAGAGGTTGAGCCGGAAGTCGAAACGGCTGACGTAGAAGGCGACCATCGACGACAGCAGCAGGGTCAGCAGCACGGCCGGCACCGCGATCAGCAGCGTGTTGCCGAAGTAGTGCGTCATGTCGGACTGTTCGAACGCGTTCGTGAAGTTGTCGAGGGTCAGCCTGTCGGGCCAGGAGACGTAACCCTTGGTGGTGGTCTCCGCGTACGGACGCAGGGCCGCGAACACCGCCCACAGCAGCGGCGCCAGCCAGGCCAGCGCGGTGACGACGAGGAACGCGTGCAGCAGGATCCTGGCCGGGCGAACCGGGGGGCGCCGGCGGCCGGGCGCGGCGGTGGCGGTGCCGGTACTCATGTGCGCCGCTCCTTCCGGAAGGTGGCCACCAGATACGGGATGATCACGACGAGCGAGATCACCAGCAGGACGACGGCGATGGCCGACCCGTACCCGATGCGGCTGGACTCGCCGATGATGTTGTTGGTGACCAGGATCGACAGCAGCTCGGTGCCCTGGGCCCCCTTGTTGAAGACGAACACCAGGTCGAAGGCGCGCAGGGCCTCGATGACGGTGACGACCAGGACGACGGTGTTGGTGGGCCGCAGCGTCGGGAAGACGACGTTCCGGAACGTCTGCCACTCGTTCGCGCCGTCCAGCGCGGAGGCCTCCCGCAGCGACGGGTCGACGCCCTTCAGGCCCGCCAGGTAGAGGATCATCATGTATCCGGTGTGCCGCCAGGACGCGGCGACCAGGATGGCCCAGAGGTTGAGATCGGGGTCCCCGATCCAGTCGATGTAGTGGCCCGGCCTGTTGGCCCCGATGATGCTGTTGATCAGGCCTGTGTCGGGGTTGTAGACGAGTTGCCAGACGAATCCGGTGACGGCCAGCGAGACCACGACCGGGAGGAAGAACGCGGTCTGGTAGACGCGGCTGAAGCGGATCCTCTTGTCCAGCTGCACGGCGAGGAAGAGACCGAGCGGGGTCGGGACCAGGATGAGCACGACGAACCAGATCACGTTGTGCTCGACGGCGGGCCAGAACTGCGGGTTGTTGCTGAACAGCTCCTTGAAGTTCTCCAGTCCGACCCACTTGATGGAGTCGAAGCCGATGCCGTCCCAGGTGGTGAAGGCCAGCGCGATCGAGGCGAGGGCCGTGAGCCAGACCAGGACGACGTGAAGGACCGTGGGCACGCCCGCCATGAGGGCGAGCGTGACCCGGTCACGACGGGTGAGCAGGCGTCCATGACCCCGCGCGACCCGTTTCCGGGGGGAGGTGATCCCCGGAGCCGACGTGTCGGCCGCCTCCGGGGACTGTGCCGTCGTCTGGGTGCTCATGCGGAGGCGAAGATCGTCTTCTTCTGGCGCTCGATCGAGGACAGCAGGCTGTCGATGCCCTTGGGGTCCCGGACGAACTTCTGCAACGCAGGCTGCATCACCGTGGAGGTGAAGTCGGGACGGCTGTCACGGTCCATGAACTGGGTGAGGTGCTTGGCGCCGCCGATCATGTCGTACGCCTTCTTCTGGAGGGCGCTGTACGAGGAGGTGTCGGCCTTGCTGGAGGCGGCCACCACGCTCGGGTCGGCCTTGAGATAGATCGACTCGGCCTCCGGAGTGCCCAGGTACTCCAGGAGTTCGACGACGCCCGCGTGGTTCTTCGGGGACTTGGAGACCATGAAGCCGTCGGTGGGCGCCTCGACCGTGTCCTGTCCGTACGCGGGGTCGATCGACGGGAAGGCGAAGAAGTCGAGGTCGTCGAGATCGGCCTTGTCCGTGAACTGCTGGGCCACGAAGGTGCCCAGGAGGTACATGCCGGCCTTCTTCGACACCAGGGTCTGGGCCGCGTCCTGCCAGGTACGGCCGATGGAACCGTCCTGGTGGTAGGGGAGGATCTCGGCCCAGTGGTCGAAGGCGGTACGGACCTTGGCGTCCGTCCAGGACGCCTTGCCGGCCATCAGCTCGACATGGAAGTCGTAGCCGTTGGTACGGAAGTTGATCTGGTCGAAGGTGCCGAGCGCGGGCCAGGCGTCCTTGTCGCCGAAGGCGATCGGGACCAGGTTGTCCTTCTTCATCTGCTTGCACAGGGCGACGAACTGCTCCCAGGTGGTGGGGACTTGGTAGCCGAACTGCGCGAAGACGCTCTTGCGGTAGAAGACCGCCCAGGGATACGTGTACAGCGGCACGAAGTAGTACTTGCCGTCCTCGCCCTTGCTGAGCGCCTTCATCGCGTCGGGGAAGTCGCCCCCGATCTTCTGCCAGACGTCGTCGATCGGGGTGGCGAGGTTCTTGGCCGCGAAGAACTGCATGCGGTAGCCCGCGAACCAGTTGAACACGTCGTCAGGAGTGCCCTGGAGATAGGAGTTGATCTGCTCCTGGAACGTGTTGTGGTCCTTGGTGTTCACGTCGACCGTGATGCCGGACCGGCTCTTGAAGGCCGCGTAGATGTCGGCGAAGGCCTTCTTCGGCACCGCGTCGGACGCATTGGAGCCGAGGCTGACGGTCTTGGGGTCCGCGGCCGTACCGCTGCCGCCGCAGGCGGTCAGCAGAGGGATGCCCGCACCCGCGACGACGGCCGCGCCGCCGATTCCACGGAGCAGGGAGCGACGGCTGGGGTCAGGGACGGAGAGACCGGAGGGCGTGCGGCTCATGGCGGCTCCTGGGACAGGGTTCGGCCAAGGGGAGAGTGGGCGCCGACAGGTCCGGAAACCGATCAAAAACCAACTCGGCCGAACAGTGTGGGCGTAATGACAGTCCGCCACCCTGTTCCCCGTCAAGACCTGGAACGGCGCGGCTCCGAAAATTGACCGGTCCGACACCGAAGTCAGCTTCAACAGACAATCAACGCACTTGACTTGGAGTGAGCGCGCGACACGCTCGCACCGCCTCGGCCCGTACGCCGAGCGGGGTCCGCCAGATCTCCGACGGCTGCCGCGCCCGCCGCACAAGTCAATGAACCTGAACACTGACTGTTGAGATGTGATGCATTTCAAACAATGATCAACATCAAGGCAGGCGCATGGAGAGGCGCGCCTCGCCGCCGTCGCACGGGCCGCCCGCAGCCTCGGGCCACTCAGTCTCGCGCAACGTAATCGTTTACGCCAGTGTCGGGAAGCTGTCCAGTCGGGCAGTCATCCTGTCGGGCCGTCGTCGAGGATCAGGCCGACGCCCTGGGCACGAACTCTGCCGAGACCCGCGCCGTGTGCGGCTGGGTACGGCCGTCGATCTGCTCCAGCAGGAGACGGGCCGCGACGCGCCCGACCTCGCGCGCCGGGTAGCGGATGGTCGTCAGGCGGGGTCGGACGAGCGTCGCGAAGTCGACGTCGTCATGGCCGACCAGGGCTACATCACCCGGAATGTCGAGGCCCAACTGGTCGGCCATCTCCATGGCGCCCACCGCCGTGACGTCGTTGACGCACAGCACGGCCTCCGGCCGGTGCCGGGACAGCATGAGGCGCCGGAATCCCTCGGCGCCCGCCGCCCGGGTGTGCTCGCCATGGACGACGGCCTCCTCCTCCACCTGGAGGCCGACGGCGGCCGCGTGCGTTCTGATGCGCTCCAGCCTCGGATCCCCACCGGTGGCGTCACGCGGTCCGGCGACGACACCGAGGCGGCGGCGCCCGCTGTCGGCCACGTGCCGCAGCGCCTGGCGGACCGCGTCCTCCGCGTCCGGAGCCACATGGTCGACGGCCCCGAACGCGATGTCCGCGCTCACGACGACGGGGATTCCCGCGCCGCGCAGGGCGTCGAAGGCTGTGGTGGAGAGCCTGAACGGGGTCATGACCACGCCGGCGAAGCGCTGGTGCATGGCCTCTCTCAGGAGCGCCTGCTCCTCGTCGCGCCGCGCCTCCGTGTTGCACACCACGACGTGGTAGCCCCGGCCCCTCAACTCGTCCTGGAGGGAGCGCGCGAGCAGCGCGTAGAACGGGTTGGCGATGTCGGGAACGATCAGGGCGACCATGACGGACCTGCCCGTACGCAGGCTGCGAGCGACGGGATTGAGGCTGAAGCCCAGCTCGGCGACGGCCGATTCGACCGTCCTGCGGGTCCCCTCGGCCACCGGACGCTTCCCGCTCAGCACATACGAGACGGTCGCGGACGACACCCCGGCGGCCCGCGCTACATCGTTTATGGTCACCCGCTGCCGCATGGTCGCACGCTCCTTCATCGACCATAACCCTATGAGTGCCCGGTCTGCCCGAAGGCCACCGGTGGCCTTCGGGCAGGCCGAGGAGCGCGGCTCGGACGAGCAGGACCGAGTCGCCGCGGCCGACGCACGTCGGGTCGGTCCGGCCCCTGGCCCAGAAGTCCGTGAGCCAGGAAGGCTTTCCCCCGGAGCAAGCGCGGCAGCAAAGTTCCCCAACAAATCTATTCAGAAGACATAAGTGAATAGTCATGAGTGGAACAATTGCTGGCGGTCTTGATGTGTCCGACAACTGAGGGCCGCGACTTTCCTAGGGTTCCCCGCGAGAACAACCCCTGTTCTGCACCTTGAAGAGGAGAACCTGTGACCAGTGTGGAAGTGTCCCTCAAGACCTTGATGACGGAGGTCGAGGGTGCGCTGGGTGCCGCCGTCGTCGACTACTCCAGCGGCATGGCGCTCGGCTCCCTCGGCGGGGGCAAGGATCTGGACCTGAACGTGGCGGCGGCCGGCAACACGGATGTGATCCGGGCCAAGGTGCGCACGATGGACGAACTCGGTATCCAGAGTCGTATCGAGGACCTCCTGATCACCCTCGACACCCAGTACCACCTGATCCGCCCGGTGATGGGCCGCGGCGGCAACGGCCTGTTCATCTACCTCGTCCTCGACAAGGGCCGGGCGAATCTGGCCATGGCCCGCCACCAACTGAAACGCACAGAAGGCAATCTCGAGGTCTGAGCCTTACCGGCTTTTATTTGACCTAGACTTGAAAAGTTCTTCAAGTCGCGAATTACGCATCCGACGAACTGTCGTGATCACCTGGTCGCGGCCGGGAAGGATGCATCCAGCGGACCGGGTGCGGCAGCTCGCCGCACCCGGTCAGACCCCCTTCCGAGCAGGAGCGACGCCCGTGCAGGTGCCCCTCTACCAGGCAAAGGCAGAGTTCTTTCGCATGCTCGGGCACCCCGTGCGCATCCGCGTCCTCGAACTGCTCCAGAACGGTCCGGTGCCGGTGCGGGACCTGCTCGCCGACATCGACGTCGAACCCTCCAACCTGTCCCAGCAGTTGGGCGTGCTGCGCCGCTCCGGCATCGTCGTGTCCATCCGCGAGGGCTCCACCGTCAGCTACGCGCTCGCCGGCGGTGACGTAGCGGACCTCCTGCGCGCCGCGCGCCGCATCCTGACGGAACTCCTCGCAGGCCAGAGCGCCCTCCTCGCCGAACTCCGGGACACCGGGCAACCCAGCGAACCGTCCACACCCTCGGCTCGCTGACAGCAGCCGGTTCCGCCACGGAGGCGGTGGCCACGGAGACGATCCGGCCGTCGCCGCCCGAACAGCTCGGGCGGCGACGGCCGGGCGAACTACCGGTTCATGC
>NZ_VJZD01000094.1 GCF_009377175.1 Streptomyces adustus | reverse complement strand
ACTCACCCGTTCGCCACTAATCCACCCCGAAGGGCTTCATCGTTCGACTTGCATGTGTTAAGCACGCCGCCAGCGTTCGTCCTGAGCCAGGATCAAACTCTCCGTGAATGTTTACCGGTAATCCGGTTGACACACACGAGAGCGGTGCAAGAGGAGGAATGATCCTCTCGCACACAGCGTCCTCGCTGTGATTTTTCAAAGGAACCTCGCTCCAGCCGATCGGCCGGAGACGGGGTATCAACATATCTGGCGTTGATTTTTGGCACGCTGTTGAGTTCTCAAGGAACGGAGGCTTCCTTTGTACTCACCCGAGAGAATCTCTCGTGGCTTTCCTCCGGGCGCTTCCCTTCGGTGTTCCCAACTCTATCAGCGTTTTTCCGTCTCCCTGACCACCGTCCCGCAGGCATGCGGAAGACGATCCCGAGATAGGATCTGACAAGTTGGGTTCTGCTAGGTGAGGGCACCTCTTGGCGCCGCTCATCCCCAAGCAGGAGTACGACTGTACCCGGGCCCACGAGGCGGTGCAAATCCAAACGGGATGTGGTCTAGACCACCATTGGTACGCATCGTGCGGAACCGGCACTTCATATGACATAACCTGCTGCCGAGTGGGCCGCCCCTCACAGGCAGGGACGGCCCGTATGCATCTCCACCTCCGGGAGGCTCCTTATGACCACCGTGACGTCCCCTGTGGAAGGACGCGCCATCGGACTGGCGGCTGTGCCGGATCCGGTCTTCTCCGGAGCCATGGTCGGCCCGGGCACCGCTGTCGACCCCGTGCGTGAGCCTTCGGTGGCCGTCGCTCCGGTGAGCGGCGTCATCGTTTCCCTCCACCCGCACGCGTTCGTCGTCGTCGACGAGAGCGGTCACGGTGTCCTCACCCACCTCGGGATCGACACCGTGCAGCTCAACGGCGAGGGCTTCGAGTTGCTCGTCAACAAGGGGGACACAGTGGTGTGCGGACAGGCAGTCATCCGCTGGGACCCTGCCGCCGTCGAGGCCGCCGGCAAGTCCGCGGTGTGCCCGATCGTGGCACTGGAGGCCACGGCGGAGGCGCTCTCCGAACTCCGCGAAGACGGTGACGTGAAGGCCGGCGACAGCCTCTTCGTCTGGAACTGAGGTCAGCGCCGTCCTGCGACGGCGAGTCGGACAACCACCGCGGCGGCTGAACCCGCCGCTTTAGCCGGAGAGAGTGACATGGAGACAACTCTGCGAGGCGTCGGCGTGAGCCACGGAGTCGCGATCGGCGAGGTTCGGCACATGGGTACGGCGGTCCTCGAACCGCCGGCCAAGCAGATCCGGGCGGAAGAGGCGGAGCGGGAGCAGGGCCGTGCCCGCCAGGCCGTCGAGGCGGTGGCCGCGGACCTCATGGCGCGCGGCAACCTGGCCGGCGGCGAAGCCCAGGCCGTGCTGGAAGCCCAGGCCATGATGGCCCAGGACCCCGAGCTGATGGCGGACGTGGATCGGCGTATCGCCGTCGGCAGCACCGCGGAGCGTGCGGTGTACGACGCCTTCGCCTCCTACCGCGAGCTGCTGGCGAACGCGGGTGAATACCTCGCCGGTCGCGTGGCCGACCTCGACGACGTGCGGAACCGTATCGTCGCGCGGCTGCTCGGCGTGCCCATGCCTGGCGTCCCGGACAGCGACGAGCCGTACGTCCTGGTCGCGCGTGACCTGGCCCCGGCCGACACGGCCCTGCTCGACCCGACCCTGGTGCTCGGCTTCGTCACCGAGGAGGGCGGGCCGACCAGCCACAGCGCGATCCTGGCGCGGGCACTCGGCGTGCCGGCCGTGGTGGCGCTGCCCGGTGCCGGTGAGCTCGCCGAGGGGACGCCGATCGCTGTCGACGGCAGCACCGGCGAGATCTTCGTCCGCCCGAGCGAGGAGAAGACGACGCAGCTCCGGGCCGCGGCCGCCGAGCGCAAGGCCGCGCTGGCTGCCTCGACCGGGCCGGGCGCCACCGCCGACGGACACAAGGTCCCGCTGCTGGCGAACGTCGGAGGCCCCGCCGACGTGCCTGCCGCCGTCGCGGCAGGGGCCGAGGGTGTCGGACTGTTCCGCACCGAGTTCCTGTTCCTCGACGACAGCAAGAAGGCGCCGTCCGAGGAGAAGCAGATCGAGGCCTACCGTCAGGTCCTGGAGGCGTTTCCCGAGGGGCGGGTCGTCGTCCGTGTCCTGGACGCCGGTGCGGACAAGCCGCTCGACTTCCTGACCCCGGCCGACGAGCCGAACCCGGCGCTCGGTGTGCGCGGGTTGCGCACGCTGCTGGACCACCCCCACGTACTGCACACCCAGCTCACCGCGCTGGCGAAGGCGGCCGAGGGACTGCCGGTCTACCTCGAGGTGATGGCCCCGATGGTGGCGGACCGCACCGACGCGAAGGCGTTCGCCGACGCGTGTCGCGAGGCAGGGCTGCGGGCGAAGTTCGGAGCGATGGTGGAGATCCCGTCGGCCGCGCTGCGGGCGCGCTCGATCCTTCAGGAGGTCGAGTTCCTGTCGCTGGGGACGAACGACCTCGCGCAGTACACCTTCGCCGCCGACCGGCAGGTGGGCGCGGTGTCCCGGCTCCAGGATCCGTGGCAGCCCGCGCTGCTCGACCTGGTCGCGCTGTCCGCGGATGCGGCGAAGGCCGAGGGCAAGAGCTGTGGTGTCTGCGGTGAGGCCGCGTCGGACCCGCTGCTGGCCTGTGTGCTGACGGGACTGGGTGTCACCTCTCTTTCCATGGGAGCGGCGTCGCTTCCCTATGTCCGGGCGGCGCTGGCGAAGCACACGCTGGCCCAGTGCGAGCGGGCCGCCGCTGCGGCACGGGCCGCGGACAGTGCCGCGGAGGCACGTGAGGCGGCTCGGGCGGTGCTGTCCGGCGAGTAGTCGGACCGGCCGGTCGTCGGTTGTTCGTCAGGGGCGCTCCACCATCGGGTGGGGCGCCCCTCACCGTTCAGTGGTGGTGACCCGGGGGCGGCCCGCCTGCCCCGAGGTCGGGTGGTTCGCAGTAGTCGACGTCGGACTCCGGGGCGATCAGGTCCCCGTTCTCCACGTCGGTGCAGTAGGCGTCGAAGACCTCGCCCGCGGTGAGGGGGACCAGGTTCTCGCCGCGCAGGCGCCACCCGTAGATCCGGTCGGAGTTGCCGGGTGCGGTGGTCCTCATGACGATGCCGCCGGGGCTGCTGGTGCCGATGCCCAGGGCCAGGACGGTGGTGAACTCGAGCGCTTCGGTCTCGTCCAGTGGTGTGCCCCCGTCGGTGTCGTCGTCCGCGTGGAGGACGGCGACGAGTGCCTCGGGGGCGGTCGAGACGCTGCATACGAGGTGTCGGTCGCCGGGCGGGGCCGTGTCGAGGATGCGGGCCACGAGATGCCGGGCGCGGGCGAAGGCGGCGCGGCCGATGTCCTCGCCGCAGGATGCGCAGGCGCCGAGGCGGGCGAGGAGTGTCGTCGCGTACTCCCAGGTGGCCTGTCGGACGGCCTCGTCGACGAGGGCGGGCACGAGGTCGCTGAGCCGTCCGCCCTCGTAGGGCACGGTGGGGCCGGTGGCCGCGAGTTCGGCGGTGAAGCGGGTACGGCTGGCGGGGTCGTCGGGGTCGAGGTCGGCGGCCGCGCAGTACTCGGCGTACTCCTGCGGGTCGAAGAGCGCGACCGTGGTGTGGCTGCCCTGGGTCGCCCGGTTCCTGAGGAGGGTCTCGACCTGTTCGAGGTAGGTGGTGTGATCGTCGAACGCGAAGCTGCGGTAGCGAAGCATGGCGCGGAAGTCGTGTTCGTCGGTCAGCAGGCCGATGGTGCCGGCGATTTCTCGGCGTAGGACACGTCGCATGGTCCGGGTGTCGGTGAGTGCCATGTTTCCCCCTGTGCGCGATCGATCAATTCTCACTCACAGTAATCGGCGCCACTGACAATGGGGGTTCGATGGGGTGCTCACGGGCCGCATCCTGTTGAAATATGCAGGTCACGGCGATGGAGTCGTCGAGGGGGACCCCGCCTGCTGGTCCTGTGACGATGGTGTTGGTGACCGTCGGTGGGCGGTCGGCCTCGGACCTCGCCGTCGCGTTCGGCGGGTCCGGGGCCGGCTGCGGAGGATCACCGCTGCCTCTTGGAGGAGGGTCAGGCGCGCTTGCGGGCGAGGTCCTCGTAGAAGTGGAGCAGTTCGAGGTTGTCGATGGAGCCGGGGTTGACCGCCTTCTCCAGCGCGGTGCCCTGGAGCAGGCGCTTGACGGGGACCTCGATGCGCTTTCCGGTCAGGGTGTGCGGGATGCCGGGGACTTCGATGACCTCGTCGGGGACATGACGGGGTGAGAGCTGTTCCCGGATGGTCCGCTTGATGCGGTCCAGCAGGGCGTCGTCGAGGACCGCTCCCGGGGCCAGGTGCACGAAGAGGGGCATCCAGTAGCCGCCGTCGGGCTGTTCGATGCCGATGACGAGGGACTCCTTGATCTCGGGGAGACGCTCGACGGCTTCGTAGATGTCGGCGGAGCCCATCCGGACTCCCTGGCGGTTGAGGGTGGAGTCGGAGCGTCCGTGGATGACGACGGAGCCGCGGGAGGTGACCGTGATCCAGTCGCCGTGTCGCCACACGCCGGGATACGTGTCGAAGTAGCTGTCGTGGTAGCGGCTGCCGTCGGGGTCGTTCCAGAAGCGGACGGGCATCGAGGGCATGGGGTTGGTGACCACGAGTTCGCCGACCTCCTCGACGACGGGACTGCCGTCGGGGTCCCAGGCCTGGAGGTCGGTGCCGAGGCCGGGGGCCTGGAGTTCGCCGATGTACACGGGGAGGGTGGGGACGGCTCCGGCGAAGCAGGAGCAGACGTCCGTGCCGCCACTGACGGAGGCGATCCAGAGGTCGTCGCCCACCTCGTCGTGCAGCCAGCGGAACCCGTCGGGCGGCAGGGGCGAACCGGTGGTGGCAACGCATCGGACCCGGGAGAGGTCGAAGTCGCGCGAGGGATGGACGCCCGCCTTGCGGCATGCCATGACGTACGCGGCCGAGGTGCCGTAGAGGGTGGCCCCGGTGCGTTCGGCCACCCGCCACTGGGCGCCGGTGTCGGGGTAGCCGGGGCTGCCGTCGTAGAGGACGACCGTGGTGCCGGTGAGCAGGCCGGAGACGAGGAAGTTCCACATCATCCAGCCGGTCGAGGTGTACCAGAAGAATCGGTCCTCGGGGCCGAGGTCGCAGTGCAGGCCGAGCTGCTTGAGGTGCTCGACCAGGATGCCGCCCTGGGACTGGACGATGGCTTTGGGCAGGCCTGTCGTGCCGGAGGAGTACAGCACCCACAGGGGGTGCTCGAAGGGCACCTGTTCGAAGACGGGCTCCACGTCCGCGGCGGTCAGCGCCGACCATTCGAGTGCCCCTTCGGGTGCCTCGGTGCCCAGGAGGGGGATGTGGACGACGGCGCGCAGGGTCGGCAGTTCGCGGCGCAGTTCGGCGACGGTCTCGCGGCGGTCGTGCTCCTTGCCGCCGTAGCGGTAGCCGTCGACGGTGAACAGGACGACGGGTTCGACCTGCTGGAAACGGTCGAGGACGCTGCGGGCCCCGAAGTCGGGAGCGCAGGAGGTCCAGACGCCGCCCACGGCCGCGGTCGCCAGGAGGGCGACGACGGCCTGCGGGATGTTCGGGAGGTAGCCGCTGACGCGGTCGCCGGGGCGTACGCCGAGTGCGCGCAGTTCGGCCGCCAGGGAGCCGACCTGGCGGCGCAGTTCGGTCCAGGTCACCGGGCGCGGGTCATGGGTCTCGTCGACGTGGAGGAGGGCCGGCTCGTCCGGGCGGGTGGCGGCGGCGCGCAGGGCGTGCTCGGCGTAGTTCAGCGTCGCCCCGGGGAACCACTCGGCGCCGGGCATCGACCGGTCGCCCAGCACGCGCGCGTAGGGCGTGGAGAACCGTACGTCGAACCACTCCGTGACGGCCTTCCAGAAGGTGTCCAGCTCGTCGACCGACCAGCGGTGCAGCGCCGGGTAGCCGCCTTCGGCCGGGGCTCCGTGCCGTTCGGCCGCCCAGGCCTGGAACTTGGTGACCTGCGCCTGGGTACTACGCTCCGGATCGGGTTGCCAGAGCGGCTGGGGGTTCTCGATCGACATGGGGCGACTCCCGGACTGTGCGCGTGGTGTGCGTCGGTCGCGCACGGGCTGGGTTGTGCGCGTGACGCGGCTGACACGGACGATGCCATGTGATCGACTTCCGCACCAGGGTGAGTCCCACATAGTCCGCGTCATGAAGATGTGGTGCCAGCCAGGGTGAACGGAAGTTGAACGCCACGCATTCGCGGCGCAGTCAATGGCAGGGTGAGCAGCATGGACGGTCGTGACCTGGTGCGTTCGATGTTGACGGTCGGCTCCGCGGGGGCGGCCCAGAGGTTGCGTACCATGCGGGCCGCGTGGCGCAGGAGGCGTGCCGATGCCGTCGGCCTGCCGCCTCGGGGCGTGGAGCGGGCCCGGGTTCCCGGTCCGGTGCAGAGCGCCGAGCCGGGTCCGGGCGGTGGCACCCTGCGGTTCAGCCGCTCCGATCTGCGGATTCTCGTCGCCATGAACGGGGCGGTGTTCTGGGGGTGGGACGGGGCCGGTCCCGAGCCCTCGTACGCCCTGGCGGGGCGCTGCCCTCAGCCCGATCCGCGGGCGGTGCTGGAGCCGGACAAGGACGGTGGCTGGCGGGTCGTGGCGGAGCGGGTGACGATCGCGGTCTCGCGGCATGGCGCGGTCGAGGTGCGCACCCCGGGAGGGGTGACGCTCCGTCGTGACCTGCCGCCGCGTTGGTGGGAGCCCGTCGCCGGTGGGCCGGCCCGTTGGATGCAGCGCTCGGAGGTGTCCGCGGACGCGCGGTTCTTCGGTCTGGGAGGGCGGGCCTCCGGCCCCCGGCTGCAGAACGGGACGTACCGTCTGTGGAACACCGGCCCCGATCGGCCTCTCGCGGCCGGCGACGACCCGCTGCACGTCACCATGCCGGTGCAGCTCGTGGTGGCCGACGCGGCCACTCATCTGGTGTTCCACGACTCCTCGTGGGACGGCACGGTGGCTGTGCGGGAGGGTGAGGAGGGCGCCGGTTCCGGGCACGACCGGCCCGGCAGATCCGAACTGCGGATGGACGGCGGCCCGCTGCGCTGCTGGGTGATGGTGGGCACCCCCGCGCGCGTGCTGCTCGCCTGGGCCTCGCTCACCGGTGCGCCCGCGTTGCCGCCGGCCTGGGCGCTCGGTCACCAGCACGTGCGCCGGGGGGCCGGCGGTGAGCAGGAGGTCCGGCGGATCGTCGCGGGCCACCGGGAGCACGGTCTGCCGCTCGACGCCGTCCACCTCGGCGGCCACTGCGACGAGCACCAGGGGTTCACGGTCGACCGCAACCGCTTCCCCGGGCTGCCGGGGCTCGCCAAGGAGCTGCGCCGGAACGGGATCCGCCTGGTGTCGGTCGTCGACCCGGCGGTCAGGGCCACCGCGGGGAACGCCGTGTACGACGGCGGGGACGCCCTGAACGCCTTCGTCCGGGACGCCGCCGGGGAGCTCGTCCAGGGGGTCGCGCAGCCCGGGGAAGCGGTGTACCCGGACTTCACGCACGCGCGCGTACGCAAGTGGTGGGGTGGTCTGTACGCGGAGCGGCTGGCGCAGGGCTTCTCCGGGTTCTGGCACGACATGGACGAGCCGACCTCGCTCACCGCGTTCGGGGAGTCGACCCTGCCGCGGTCGGCCCGGCACTCGCTCGACGGGCGGGGCGGTGACCATCGCGAGGCGCACAACGTCTACGCGCTGTGCATGGCGCGGGCTGCGCACGAGGGGCTGCGGGAACTGGCGCCCCAGGAGCGTCCGTTCGTCCTCTCCCGGTCTGGGTGGGCGGGCATGCAGCGGTACGGGGGCACGTCGTCCGGGGCCGTGGCGACCGGCTGGCCCGGACTGCGGGTGTCGTTGTCGCTGGTCATGGGGCTGGGGTTGTGCGGGGTGCCGTACTCGGGGCCGGACGTGGGCGGCTTCGGCGGTACCCCGTCGCCCGAGCTGTATGTGCGCTGGCTCCAGCTGGGCTCGTATCTGCCGCTGTTGCGCACCCGGGCGGGCCTGCGCGCGGGGCACGGGGAGCCGTGGGAGTTCGGTACGGACACGCTGGAGCACGCGCGCGTGGCGCTCGCGGGACGCCGGCGGCTGCTGCCGTACTTCATGACGCTGGCGCATCTGGCCAGACTCACGGGTGCGCCGTATGTGCGCCCGCTGTGGTGGAGCACTCCCGGGGACCGGGTGCTGCGTGACTGCGGGGACGCGTTCCTGCTGGGTGACTGTCTGCTGGTGGCACCGGTGCTCGATCCGGGTGCGGATCGGCGTGCGGTGCAGTTGCCGCGCGGGCTCTGGTACGACACGGCGACGGAACAGCCGTACGAGGGTCCCGGCCAGGTGCTGGTGGACGCCCCGCTGTCGCGGATACCGGTGTTCGCGCGCGCGGGTGCGGTGATTCCCGTGCAGGGCGAGGACGACCGTCTGGAGCTGGAGGTGTGGGCACCGGCCCCGGACCGCACAGGGGGCGGCCTGGTCGTCCGGGACAGGGGCGACGGCTGGGACGAGGCGGAGGCGGAGCGCTACACGACCCGCTGGGAGGACCGGCGCGTGGTCGTCGAACGGGAGGGACGGGACGGCGGGCGCGAGCCGTCCTATCCGGTGCGGGTACGGGGACTCGCCGGACGCGGGGTTCAGGCGTAACGGCCCTCGAAGAACGCCCGCACGGCCAGGGTGTGCAGCGGGAAGGCGAGTTCCTCGGGCCGGCGCAGCAGGTGCCAGCCCTCGGTCTCGTCCGTGGCCGCCGGTGCGGGGAGCCGGTCCGCCGGGTGCTCGGGCAGGAGTCCGAACAGCAGCAGGTGGCCGTCCGGGGAGCTCATCGCGTCGGCGAGCCGTACCTCGCGGCTCGTCGCGTCGATCCCGGTCTCCTCCCTGAGTTCGCGCACGACGGCGTGCCGCCAGTCCTCGCGGTCGTCGATGTAGCCGCCCGGCAACGCGGTGCCTCCGCGCGCGGGAGGGATGGTCCGGGTGATGACGACCAGCGCGGTGCCCGACGTGTCGTACACGGGCTGGAGCGCGACCGCCACGGGAAGCGGGTTGCGGTAGGCCACGACGGCGCAGGCGGGGCAGGTGCGGGGCCAGCCGGAGACGCCCTCCCCGTAAGGCGCTCCGCAGCTCGAACAGTGGTTGCCGGGCGCGGAGTTGGGCATGGTTTGTGGATTTTCGGACACGCGGCGGACTGTATCCGATGACGGGGTGGGCGTCGCCCCCTGGCTGCTCAACGGCGTCCGGCGAGGGACCTGGCGGAGACGGGGAAGTCGAAGTAGGTGTCCGGGTAGGGCTCGGGCTTGAAGGTGTAGTGCCACCATTCCTCGGCGAGGTTCACGAAGCCGAGGCCTTCCAGGGTGTTCTTGAGCAGCAGTCTGTTGGCGCGCTGCTCGCCCTGGACGCGCGGGTCGAGGGTGTGGGCCAGGGTGTCGAAGCAGTCGAACCCGGTGCCCATGTCGATGGAATTGTCGGGGAAGCGCCGGCTCCTGGGCGCGTGGCAGGACACCAGGGGCTCGCCGGGGACGTAGGGCCGGGTCGGCAGGGCCGGGAGCCTGACGATGGTGAGGTCTGTCGTCGAGCCGCGGCTGTGGCCGGACTTCTCGGCGATGTAGCCGTCCTCGAACAGCCGGGTCTTGTCCACGTCGGGGTAGAACTCGCTCTTCATCCGCTGGTCGTCGAGGTTCTCGGCCCAGCGCACGAAGTGGTCGACGGCGCGCTGCGGCCGGTAGCAGTCGTAGACCTTCAGGCTGTAGCCCTGGCGCAGCAGGCGGGTCTGGGCCCGGTGGAGGGCTTCGGCGGCGGGGCGGGTGAGGAGACACATCGGCTGCTCGTAGCCGTCGATGCGCGCGCCGACGAAGTTGTGCGGGGTGATGTAGCGCATCTCCTGGATGATCGTAGGGTCGACGGTTCTCAGGGCCACGAAGTCGGCGGGCGCCTTGGGGGCGGCTCCCGCCCGCGTGGTCGCGGAGGCGGCGGTCGCGGTGGCGGAGGTCATGGCCAGCAGGCCGGCGAGCGTGGTGATCAGAGCGCGTAAGGCGCCGGAAAGTCGTGTCATGCCTCCTGCGTCTATCAGGAACAGGTTCGGCCGGGGAAGCGGGCGTATGCGGTCCTGCCCAATTCCGGAGACCCGTGGCACACTTCTGACGTCCCGTCAGATTTGCTGTCGAGGAGGCGCCGTGGCACGTACCCGCACACCGGTGGTCGCCGGATGGTTCGCCGGCGGCCCGGAGGACTTCCGGCTTCTCGGCACCCGCTGTTCCGCCTGCGCCTGCGTCTTCTTCCCGCGCGAGGACACCCACTGCCGCAATCCCGGCTGTGCGGGAGGCGAGTTGACGAAGGTGCCCCTCTCCCGGCGCGGGCGTGTCTGGTCGTACACGGACAGCAGATACCGGCCACCGTCACCCTATGTGACCGATCCGGAACTTCCGTGGGAGCCGTACGCGTTGATCGCTGTGGAGCTGGAGTCCGAGCGGATCGTGGTGCTGGGTCAGGCGGCTCCCGGGGTCACTGTCGCCGATCTGACGGTGGGCATGGAGGTGGAGGTCGTCCCCGGCGTGCTGCACGAGGACCCGGAGACGACCTGGACGACCTGGCACTGGCGGCCGACGGGGGTGTGAGGGCATGACGGACGATGTGGCGGTGCTCGGCGCGGGGATGCACCCGTGGGGCAAGTGGGGTCGCGGCTTCGTGGAGTACGGGGCGGTGGCGGCCCGCGCCGCCCTCGCCGACGCGGGGCTGGACTGGCGGGACATCGGCTCGATCGTGGGTGCCGACACGGTCCGCGGCGGCTACCCGGGGTATGTGGCGGGGGCGACCTTCGCCAAGGCACTGGGCTGGCAGGGAGCACGGGTGACCAGCGTGTACGCGGCCTGCGCGTCCGGCGCCCAGGCCGTCAGCACCGCGCGGGCGCAGATCCTCGCGGGCCTGGCGGACGTCGTGCTCGTGGTGGGGGCGGACGCCGCGCCCAAGGGGTTCTTCCGGCCCGCGGACGGGGACCGACCCGACGATCCCGACTGGCTGCGTTTCCGGGTGCTCGGAGCGACGAATCCGGTGTACTTCGGGCTGTTCGCACGTCGGCGCATGGCCGAGCACGGAGACACGCCGGAAGACTTCGCGCAGGTCAAGGTGAAGAACGCGGCCATGGGGTCGCTGAATCCGTACGCGCGCTACCGCTCACGGGTCACCGCGGAGGAGGTCGCCGCCTCCGCGGTGGTCGCCGATCCGCTGCGGCTGCTCGACATCTGCGCGACCTCGGACGGCGGGGCGGCACTGGTGCTGTCCAGCATGGAGTTCGCGCGCCGCAACGCGCCGCCCGACCCGGTGCGGATCCGCGCGGTCTCCACGGTGACACCGCGGTATCCGCAGACCGTTCTCGACCTTCCGGACATCGCCACGGACTCGGCGGCCGTGGTGGCGCCCGCCTCCGACCCGTTCCGCGCGTCGATCGCACGGTCCGCCTACGAAGAGGCGGGCATCGGTCCCGAGGACCTGTCCCTGGCCGAGGTGTACGACCTGTCCACCGCCCTGGAGTTGCAGTGGTACGAGGATCTGGGACTGTGCGCCGGGGGCGAGGGCGCGAAACTGCTGCGCGAGGGCGCCACGGGGCCGGGCGGGCGGATACCCGTCAACACGAGCGGAGGGCTGGCCTCCTTCGGGGAGGCGGTTCCGGCCCAGGCGATCGCCCAGGTGTGCGAGCTGACCTGGCAGTTGAGGGGCGCGGCCGGGGAACGCCAGATCCCGGGTGCGCGCGTGGGGATCAGCGCCAACCAGGGACTGTTCGGACACGGGTCGGCGGTCATCGCGGTCCGCTGAGCGCAGGCCGGACGGCAGCGGCGACCGGGGAGCGAACCCGGGCACGCACCCCGGTTCTCGCACTCTGTGTGATCACCTCGGAATCCTGCGTGAACGTCTTATGAACTGGACTTGGGCGTACGCCGGTAGCGCCATCATGCTTCCCGTGCACTCCTGGGCGGATACTCTCCGTTTCGCATTCCAACCGGTGATCAACCTCTCGACCGGCGGGGTCGCGGGGCTGGAGATCCTTGCCCGCCCCGAGACCGGCGACATCCTGGCCGAGGCCCGTCGTAACCCCGAGGTCGACGGCAGGCTGGCGGTGCTGGCGATCCGGGCGGCGGCACGCAGGGAGGCGCTGCTGCCGCTGCACGTGAACGTGTTCGCCGGCACGCTGGCCGACCTCGGCGGACTCACCACGCTGCACAGCGCGGTACGGCAGGCCGGGCGAATGCCCTGGGAGGTGACCATCGATGTCGGACCGCCCTTCACCCATGTGCCGCAGACCGCGCTCCTGGAGGCGGTGCACACGCTGCGCGGGCAGGGCTTCCGGATCAGCGCGGACGGGGTCGGGGACGGGGACGTACCCCTGCGTCTGCTCACGGACATGGCGCCCGACCTGGTGAAACTCGACGCGTCACTGCTGGCGCGACCGGCCGCGGTACGAGCGATGCGCACCCTGTGCGACGGCCTCGGAGCACTGCTGTGCGTCGAGGCCGTGGAGACCGAACTCCAGTGCGCGGCCGCGCTCTCGGCCGGCGCGCAGCTGGCGCAGGGCGAGCTGTTCGCGGCGCCGTCCCGGTTGCCCGCGGTGGACGTATACGTTCCGCCGCGCTCCCCCGATGCCGTGCCCCAGCCACGCTCGGGCCCGTCGATCCGGGAGTTCGTGCGCCCGGCCGCGCTGTTGCCCGTGACCGCGTCAGCCGCACAGGTCCGGCAGCTGCTGACCGGGGCGCCGGAGGTGTCCGGAGTGCTGCTCGTGGACCGGACCGGGGTGCCGGTCCGGTCCGTGCACCGCTCCAGGTTCCTGCTGTCGATGTCGGGGCGGTACGGGCACGCGCTGTACGCCGACCGGCCCGCCGTGAAGCTGGGCGACGCACCCCGCACCATCGGCATCGACGCCACCGCGTGGGAGGTGCTCGACGTGGTGGCGGTGGGCGGTCGGGGGCGGACCTCGGACGATGTTGCGGTGGTCGACCACGACGGCCGTTGCCTGGGCGTCGTACGGCTCGCGGACCTCGTCCGGGCGCTGGCGGAGTCCCGGGTCGAGGAGGCGGCCGGACTCAACCCGCTGACGCGGCTGCCGGGCTCCGACGCGATCACCGGTGAGGTCGACCGGCGGATCACGGCCGGCCGGACGTTCGCGCTGAGTTGGCTGGACGTGGACCACTTCAAGCAGGTCAACGACGGGGCCGGGTTCGCGGCGGGCGACGAGCTGATCCGGTCGGTGGCCCGCGTGCTCCAGCGGGCCGCGACCGCGGGCGCCCGGGTGGGGCACATCGGCGGGGACGACTTCCTGGTGCTCGCCGAGCCCGAGGGCCTGGAGCCGCTGGCCGGTGCCGTGCTGGACGCGCCCTGGTCCGCGGGCGGCCGTCCCGTCACGCTCTCGCTGGCCACGGTCGTGTGCCCGCCCGGCAGCGTGACGGACCACCGGCAGGCTGCCGCCTGGCTGGCCCCGTTGAAGAAGACCGCGAAGGCGTTGCAGGGCGCCAGCTGGGTCCTGGGGCACGCGGGACTGTCCGGGTACGAGGTCCTGCGCGGCTCGGGTGCGACCCCCGCCGGCACCCAGTGGGCGGTGGCCGAACCCGGAACGGGGTGAAAGGAACGACGGGACGCCGGGCGGACACCGGGGCCCACGGGACGGCGGACACCGGCGAGGTGGCAGGCCACGGCCGGGACGGCAGACACCGGAGGGGACGGCAGATGTCGGCGGTGACGGCAGATGTCGGCGGGACAGCGTACGTAACCGGGACAGCTGTTCCCGGCGGGGCGGCGGATCCTGACGAGACGGCTGACGCCGGGAGGGACGGCAGACGCCGACGCGACAGTGGATGCCGACGGGATGGTGGATCCCGGTGGGACGAATGCTTGCAAGGCGGCCGGCCCGAATGGCGGCTCGTCCGCCGGTGCGAGGTCGGTCTGTCGGACGGATCCAGGGGGTTCCGCCCGGTCGGTCCGGGGCCGGACAGAGGCCGGTCCGCAGCCGGTCCGCGGCCGGTCCGCGGCCGGTCCGCGGCCGATCGGAGGTGTGGAACGGCCTGGGGGGGGCGGCGCATCCGCGTCGGCACGGGCAGGGTCTCCGACCTGGGGCGGCACGTGCCGGACGGGCCCCCGGGCGCGGCCCGCGGTAGCCTGATTTCGAAGGCCGCTCCGACACTGCCGAGCTCACCGGGCGGCCGCGGTGCGGGCCCCACGCTCCGGCACGTCGGGCCCAACCGCTGCTGTCGGTGCGCTTGACGCTCCTCGGGTGCCGGTGAAAACTTCCCGGTGTCAGTCGACATCGCCGTACATTCTCGGCGGATTCCGGCACTGTGCCGTGCGGGCCCCGGGTCGAGGCCCGCTTCTCCGCGGGCGGTCCGGCTGCGACGGCACGCTCGTCACGGACGCCGGGCGGGGCGCGGGACTCCCCGCCCTGGCAGAAGTCGCCAAGGGAACCGCACGCTGCACGGAGCAGCCGGGGCCGACCCCGGGCCCGGCCTAGGAGCCGCCATGAGCAGTGGAGACACAGTCGTCGACGAGATCATCGGTGCCGCGTCCCTCATCCTGTTCGGCACCGGCGTGCGCGCGGCCGTCACCCTGCTCATGACCGGTATCGGTCTCTCCCCCGACGCGCCGACCGGCTGCGCCGCCGACCCGGCGCGTGGCCTCGGTCGGCGCGTCGCGCACACCTTCCTGCCGATCCCGAACAGAGGCACCTCCGACTGGGCGTACGCGTGGGTCCCGGTCGCCGGTCCGCCGACCGGCGGGGTACTGGCGGGCCCCGCCACAACGCAGCCTTCTGAACCCGAGCCCAAGGGGTAGCCATGACGGACAACGCCGAGAAGTACGTGGCCGCGATCGACCAGGGCACCACGTCGAGCCGTTGCATCGTCTTCAACCAGGACGGTGCGGTCGTCGCCGTCGACCAGCGCGAGCACCGCCAGATCTTCCCCAAGCCCGGCTGGGTGGAGCACGACGCCACGGAGATCTGGGCCCGGGTGCAGGCGGTGGTCGCCGGGGCGCTCGCGAACGCCGGTCTGCGGGCCGACCATCTCAGTGCGCTCGGTATCAGCAACCAGCGCGAGACGACGGTCCTGTGGGACCGGGCGACGGGCAAGCCGGTGCACAACGCCATCGTGTGGCAGGACACTCGCACCACTTCCCTGTGCAACCAACTGGGCGGCGGGGACGGACAGGACCGCTTCCGCGACCAGACCGGACTCCCGCTGGCCAGCTACTTCTCCGGGCCCAAGGCCGCCTGGCTGCTCGACAACGTGCCGGGGCTGCGGGACCGCGCCGAGCGTGGCGAGATCGCCTTCGGCACGATCGACTCATGGCTGATCTGGAACCTGACCGGTGGGACCGACGGCGGGCAGCACGTCACCGACGTCACCAACGCCAGCCGCACCATGCTGATGAACCTGGAAACCCTGCAATGGGACCCCGCGATCCTGTCCGCGATGAACGTGCCGGAAGCCGTCCTGCCCGAGATCAAGTCCTCCGCCGAGGTGTACGGAACCGCCGTCGGCCAGCTCGCCGGTGTGCCGGTCGCCTCGGCACTGGGCGATCAGCAGGCGGCCCTGTTCGGCCAGGCCTGCTACGACGTCGGGACGGCGAAGAACACGTACGGCACGGGCAGCTTCCTGCTGCTCAACACGGGCGACCGGCCGGTGCCGTCCAAGAGCGGGCTGCTGACGACGATCGGCTACAAGATCGGTACCGAGGCGCCCGTCTACTGTCTGGAGGGCTCCATCGCGATAACGGGTGCGCTGGTGCAGTGGTTCCGCGACCAGCTCGGCATCATCCGGACCTCCGACGAGATCGAGACCCTGGCGGAGTCCGTCGACGACAACGGTGGCGCGTACATCGTGCCCGCGTTCTCGGGTCTGTTCGCGCCGTACTGGCGCTCCGACGCGCGCGGTGTCATCACGGGCCTGACCCGGTACGTCACGAAGGGACATCTCGCGCGCGCGGTGCTGGAGGCGACGAGCTGGCAGACGCGCGAGGTCGTGGACGCCATGTTCCAGGACTCCGGGGTGCAGATCACGACCCTGAAGGTGGACGGCGGCATGACCAAGAACAACCTGCTCATGCAGCACCAGGCGGATGTGCTCGACGTCCCCGTGATCCGGCCCAAGGTCTCCGAGACGACCTGCCTGGGCGCCGCGTACGCCGCCGGGCTGGCCACCGGCGTCTGGAACGACCTCGGCGAACTCAAGGCGCACTGGCAGGAGGACGTCGAGTGGACACCCGGCATGAACCCCTCGGTGCGCGACCGCGAGTACCACAACTGGCGCAAGGCGGTGGAGAAGAGCTTCGGCTGGATGGAGGACGACGGCGACCACTAGGGCCTGTCGTTCGCGTCGGTGGCGACGGCGACCACCAGGGCCGTGGTCCGGCTCGGAACGCGCCGCGCGGTCAGGTGGTGACGGCGCGGCGGCGGTCGGCCGCCTGGGCCATCGCGTGCTCGACGACGCCGACGAGGACGTCCTTGACCGACTCGCGATCGCGGGCGTCGCACAGCAGGAGCGGCACGTCGTCGTCGAGGTCGAGGGCCTTGCGGATGTCCCCGGCCGGGTAGCGCGCGGACCCCTCGAAGCAGTTGACGCCGACGAGGAAGGGTATGGAGCGCCGTTCGAAGTAGTCGATGGCGGCGAAGCAGTCCTCCAGGCGCCGGGTGTCGGCGAGGACGACGGCGCCGAGCGCGCCCTCGGAGAGCTCGTCCCACATGAACCAGAAGCGCTCCTGGCCCGGTGTGCCGAACAGGTACAGGACCAGGTCCTCGCGCAGGGTGATGCGTCCGAAGTCCATGGCGACGGTGGTGGTGTGCTTGCCCTCGACGCCGGTGAGGTCGTCGACCGGGCGCCCGGCCTCGGTGAGCAGTTCCTCGGTACGCAGCGGCCTGATCTCGCTGACCGCGCCGACCAGGGTGGTCTTGCCCACGCCGAAGCCGCCGGCCACCAGGATCTTGAGCGTGACGGGCTCGATCAGGTGCTTGCCTCGCTCAGAACGCCCGAGGATCATCGATCTCTTCTCCTGCTTGGTGGGGGTAGGCCGGCGGCGGGCCGTAGCCTCCGCCGCCGGGGGTTTCGACGACGAGCACGTCGCCGGGGTGGACGTCCACGCAGTCGCTGCCGCGAAGTCTGACGACGGTGCCGTCCGCGCGTTCCACCCGGTTGGCGCCCAGGGCGCCGGGCGCACCGCCGGCCATGCCGTACGGGGGCACTCTGCGGTGCTGGGACAGGGTGGAGACGGTCATGGGTTCACCGAACCTGATCCGGCGGACGGCTCCGTCCCCGCCGTTCCAGCGTCCGGCGCCACCGCTGCCGGGCCGGACGGCGAACTCCTCCAGCCGCACCGGAAGCCGCCACTCAAGGACTTCGGGATCCGTCAGCCGCGAGTTGGTCATGTGGGTCTGGACGACGCAGGCGCCGGGGAAGCCGTCCCCCGCGCCGGATCCGGAGGCGACCGTCTCGTAGTACTGGTGGCGTTCGTTGCCGAAGGTGACGTTGTTCATGGTGCCGGAGCCCTCCGCCTGCACCCCGAGGGCCGCGTAGAGGGCCCCGGTGATCGCCTGGGACGTCTCCACATTGCCCGCGACGACGGCGGCCGGCGGCCGTGGGGCGAGCATGGAGCCCGGCGGCACGACGATGTCCAGGGGGCGCAGGCAGCCGTCGTTGAGCGGGATGTCGTCGTCGACCAGGGTGCGGAAGACGTACAGGACGGCCGCGTTGACCACGGAGAACGGCGCGTTGAAGTTGGTGGTGAGCTGTGCCGAGGTGCCGGTGAAGTCGACGGTCGCACGGCGGTTCTCGCGGTCCACGCGCACGCGTACCCGGATGACGGCGCCCGAGTCGGTCTCGTAGGCGCACTCGCCGTCGTCCAGGGTGTCGATGACCCGGCGCACCGCTTCCTCGGCGTTGTCCTGGACGTGCCGCATGTAGGCCTGGACGGCGTCGAGGCCGAAGTCCTCGATCATGCGGCCGACTTCCTCGACGCCCCGCCGGTTGGCCGCGATCTGGGCACGGAGGTCGGCGAGGTTGGTCCTCGGGTTGCGTGAGGGGTGCGGGGCCTCGGTGAGCAGGCGGAGGGTCTCCTCCTCCCGGAAGCGGCCCCCTTCGGCGAGCAGCCAGTTGTCGAAGAGGACGCCCTCCTGCTCGATCGTGCGGCTGTCGGCCGGCATGGAACCGGGGGCGATGCCGCCGATCTCGGCGTGATGGCCGCGGGAGGCGACGTGGAACAGGATCCGGTCACTCTCCGTGCCGTCGGGCGTTGCGGTGTCGAAGACCGGGGTGATCACGGTGACGTCCGGAAGGTGGGTGCCGCCGTGGTACGGGTCGTTGACCGCGTAGGTGTCGCCGGGCCGCATCGTGTCGCGTCGGCGGCGGACGACCTCCTTGACGCTGGTGCCCATCGAGCCCAGGTGGACGGGGATGTGCGGGGCGTTGGCCACCAGGTTCCCGTCCGGGTCGAACAGGGCGCAGGAGAAGTCCAGCCGTTCTTTGATGTTGACGGACTGGGCCGTGGACTCCAGCCGGGCGCCCATCTGTTCGGCGATCGACATGAAGAGGTTGTTGAAGACCTCAAGCAGAACCGGGTCGGCTTTCGTGTCGAGATCGGAACTCTGCGTGACCGTCGCGCGTTCCATGACCAGATGCCCGTCGTGGGTCGTCGCGGCCCGCCAGCCGTCGTCGACGACGGTCGTGGCGCCGGCCTCGGCGATGATCGCGGGGCCGGTGACGGTGTCGCCGGGGGGCAGGCCCTCGCGGTGATGAAGGGGTACGTCGCGCCAGACGCCGCCGGTGTGCAGGCGGACGGTCTCCGGTGCGCGGGAGCGGCCTTCGTACGGGGCGAGGGCGGACAGATCGGGGGGGTCGGTGAGGCCGGTGGCTTCGACGGAGAGGGCTTCGACGACGATCGGGCGGTGCAGGACGAAGGAGTACGTGGCGCGATGACGTTCTTCGAAGGCGTGTCTCATGGTGTCGGGCTCGGTCAGCTCGACGGTGAGGGTGGTGTCGGTGCCGTCGTAGCGCAGCTGGGCGCGGCGGGTGACCCGGATGCGTTCCTCGGGGACGTCCTCGGCCCGGAGTTCGGCTCGGCCCGCGGCCTCCAGGTCGGCGGCCGTCTTGTGGATCCCGGGCATGGCGGACGGCTCCAGCGGTGCCTCGATCGACTGCTCACGCATGGCCGTGGTGTCGGCGAGGCCGATGCCGAGCGCGGACAGGACACCGGCCATGGGGGGTACGAGGACCGTGCGGATGCCGAGCGAGTCCGCGACCTTGCAGGCGTGCTGACCGCCCGCGCCGCCGAAGGTGGTGAGGGTGTAGCGGGTGACGTCGTGGCCCTTCTGGACGGAGATCCGCTTCACCGCGTTGGCGATGTTGGCCACGGCGATCCGCAGGTAGCCCTCGGCGACCTGTTCGGGGGTGCGGTCGTCGCCGGTCTGCTCGTGGATCTCGCGTGCGAGGGTGGCGAACCGCCGGCGGACGAGGGCGTCGTCGAGGGGCTGGTCGCCGTCGGGCCCGAACACCCGGGGAAAGTGCGCGGGTTGGATGCGGCCGAGCATGACGTTGGCGTCGGTGACGGCGAGCGGACCGCCGCCCCGGTAGCAGGCCGGGCCGGGGTCGGCGCCCGCCGAGTCCGGCCCCACGCGGTAGCGCGAACCGTCGAAGTGGAGGATCGAGCCGCCCCCGGCCGCGACCGTGTCGATGTCCAGCATCGGCGCGCGCAGCCGCACCCCGGCGATCTGGGTGGTGAAGACGCGCTCGTACTCCCCCGCGAAGTGCGAGACGTCGGTGGAGGTGCCGCCCATGTCGAAGCCGATGACGCGGTCGAAGCCGGCGAGCTGCGACATGCGGGCCATGCCGACGATGCCGCCCGCGGGGCCGGAGAGGATGGCGTCCTTGCCGCGGAACTGGTGTGCCTCGGCGAGTCCTCCGTTGGACTGCATGAACATCAGTCGTACGCCTTCGAGTTCGCCCGCGACGTGTGCGACGTAGCGGCGCAGCACCGGCGAGAGGTAGGCGTCGACGACGGTGGTGTCTCCGCGTGGGACCAGCTTCATCAGCGGGCTGACCTCGCTGGACAGCGAGATCTGCGGGAAGCCGATGCGGGCGGCCACCGCGCGGACGGCGTGTTCGTGTCCGGGGTGGAGGTGGCTGTGCATGCAGACCACGGCGACGGCCCGGATGCCGTCGTCGTAGGCCTCCTGAAGGGGACCCGCGAGGGCGTCCGGGTCGGGGGCGCGCAGGACGGTGCCGTCGGCGGCGATGCGCTCGTCGACCTCGACGACCCGCTCGTAGAGCAGCTCGGGCAGTTCGATGCGGCGGGCGAAGATACGGGGCCGGTTCTGGTAGGCGATGCGCAGGGCGTCGCGGAAGCCGCGGGTGATGACGAGCAGAGTGCGTTCGCCCTTGCGTTCCAGGAGGGCGTTGGTGGCGACGGTCGTCCCCATCCGGACGGCCGCCACGGGGTCCGGGGAGCCGTCGAGGAGTGCGCGCACCCCCGCGACCGCCGCGTCGGCGTAGCGCGCGGGGCTGTCCGACAGCAGCTTGTGCGTCAGCAGCCGGCCGTCGGGGCGCCGCGCGACGATGTCGGTGAAGGTACCGCCCCGGTCCACCCAGAACTGCCAGCCTGTCACGTCTTCACCTCGCTTCCGCGCTGCTCACAGCGCCCGGAGGCCGTCGATCACGTCGCGCAGAATACTCTCGTCCGGCAGTTCGGCGGGGGGTACGGGCCGGTTCACATGGACGAATTCCCCGGTCACGAGGTCACCGACGAGGACCCGGACCACTCCGATGGGCAGATCGAGCTCGGCGGCGAGTTCGACGACGGACTGCGGGGTGTCGCGGCACAACTCGACGATGTCCACGTGCTCCGGGGACAGGCTGTGGTCCCCTTCGGGGTCGTCTCCGTGGGGTTCGGTGACGACCACCGCGATCAGGTCGAGGCGGTGCTGAGCCGCACCCGCGGTGCGGCCGCGCGTCATGGCGTACGGACGGACGACCGGTCCGGCGTCGTCGTCGAACCAGTGGCTTCTGCGCTGACCGTCTGTGCTCATGCCATCTCACTACCCGCCCGAGTGCAGGTCGGTGCGCGGGGATGCGCCCAGATGTGCGCCCACTCTCTTGACCAGCAGCGTCATCTCGTAGGCGACCTGGCCCACGTCCGAGTCGGCGTCCGCGAGCACGGCGAGGCAGCTGCCGTCGCCGGCGGCCGTCACGAACAGGAAGGCCTCTTCGAGCTCGACGACCGTCTGGCGGACGTTGCCCGCGTCGAAGTGCCGGCCCACGCCCTTGGCGAGGCTGTGGAACCCGGACGCGACGGCGGCGAGGTGCTCGCTGTCCTCCCGGGCGAGGTCCTTGGAGACCCCGATGGCGAGGCCGTCTCCGGAGAGCACGACGGCCTTGCGAATGCTCGCGACGCGGTCCACCAGTTCGTCGAGGAGCCAGTTCAGCTCGCCCTTGCCGCTCGTGGTGTGGTCGGTTGCCTTCGGTGCGGTCATCGACCGTCCCCCTCTGTCGTTCCTTGTGATGCCGTGTCGCTGTGGGAGTCGTCGCTCTCGGCGTTCTCCTGGCGGCCGCGTTGCCAGCCGCGTTGGAGTGAGGCCATGCGGCTGCGCACCTCGTCGGCGTCGCGTTCCGCGAGCTCCGTGCTGTCCTGGGCGCGCCGCCCGGGATCCTGTTTCAGTTGCGGGGCCAGGTTGGCCTGCCGCACCCGGCGGGGCAATGGATCGGTGCCGGGGGCTGTCTCGTGAGCCGGGGTGCGCAGGGGGCGTTCGGTGGCGTCCGGGCCGCTCGGCGGGTCGGTGCGGCGCCGGGTGCGGGTGGGAAGTGCCGGGGCGGCCGGCGACTCGTCCGGCCCGGTGGCCCGGGGGGTGGTGAAACCGGGGAGTCCGTCGCCGTGGTCGGCGGTGCCTCGGGCCCGGCTCAGGGGCGCGGTGGCCCCGCGGCGGCGGGTCGGCAGCGGTGCCGGGCCGTCCGTCGCCGGACCGTCCGTGCCCAGGCCGCGCGGGCCCGGCACCGTGGACGGTTCCTCGTCCGGCTCCCGGCGCCGGGAGCGCTGCTCGGCCACGGGACGGCCGTGGGAGCTGACCAGCTTGGGGGAGCTGCGGCGGGGCAGCGGAAGCGGGGCGTTCGGATGCTCGCCGGACTCGACACGGTCCGTCGGGCGCTGGGGGTCGGTGTATCTGCGGTTCCGCTCGCCGCCGGGGCCGCTCGGTCCGGCCGCCGCACCGACCCCCTCGGTTCTGCTCGCCCCGTCCGGCGCCGGGGCGATCGAGCGGCGCGGGCGGAACAGCCCGCCGACTTCGTCCTCCTCGCCGTCCTCGCTGTCGAGCACGCCCGGGAAGCCGTCGAGGCCGTCGAGGCCGAGGGGGCCTTCCAGTTCGACCGGCCCGTCCAGGAGCGAGGCGGGCAGACCGGGCAGTTGCACGGGCGTCGGGGAGAGGGGGGTGCGTCGGCTGTCGACGGGAGATCCCTCGGTCGACGGGCGGGGCCGGTCGAGGCGGAATCCGATGCCGTTGGTGTCCGGGACGTCGTCCGTGAGCAGGACGTCCGGGATGAAAACAACGGCGGTGGTGCCGCCGTAGGGGGACGGCTGGAGGGAGACGCGGACGTTCTGCCGCTGGGCGAGCCGGCTCACCACGAACAGACCGAGCCGGTCGGTGTCGGACAGCTCGAACTCGGGGGTCTCGGCGAGCCGGAGGTTGGCGTCCAGGAGGGATTCCGCGGTCATGCCGAGGCCGCGGTCGTGGATCTCCAGGGTGAAACCGTTGGCGACCCGTTCGCCCACTACCTGGACGGCGGTGTGCGGCGGCGAGAACACCGTGGCGTTCTCCAGGAGTTCGGCGACGAGATGGGTGAGGTCGGCGACTGCCGGGCCGGTGATGGCCGTGCGGGGCAGTCGGCGCACCTCGATGCGTTCGTAGTCCTCGACCTCGGCGACGGCGGCGCGCACGATGTCCATGAGCTGGATGGGTTTGCGCCACTGCCGCGAGGGGGCCGCGCCGGAGAGGATCACCAGGCCCTCGGCGTGCCGTCGCATACGCGTGGTGAGGTGGTCGAGGCGGAAGAGGTCGGCAAGTTCCTCGGTGTCGTCGGTCCGGCGCTCCATGGTGTCGAGCAGGGTGAGCTGCTTGTGGAGCAGGACCTGGCTGCGGCGGGCGAGGTTGACGAATACCTCGGAGACTCCGGCGCGCAGCTGGGACTGTTTGACGGCGGCTTCGACGGCGGCCCGTTGCAGGGTGTTGAGCGCTTGGCCGACCTCGCCGATCTCGTTCCTGTCGTACTCCAGACGTGGCATCTCGGTCTCCACGTCGACCTGCTCGCCGGCGGACAGCCGGCGCATCACGCTGGGCAGTCGCACCCCGGACGCCTCGTGGGCCTCCAGGCGCAGTTGGCGCAGATCGCGGATGAGACTGCGGCCGATGCGCACGGACAGGAAGAGCGAGAGCAGCAGGGCGATCAGACCGAGGACGCCGACGACGGCCGACTGGACGATGACGCCGATCGCGATGGGACGGACCCGGGCCTGGAAGCGGTCGTTGGCCTGGTCGTCGAGGTCGGCGAGTTCGTCGAGCACGTTGTCCGCCGCGACGTCCCAGTTCCTCGCGGTCACACCACGGGGCATGCCGTCCGGCGGGGTGGCCAGGACGGACTGCTCGGCCGTGCGCAGCGGGGCGGTGGTGGCGTTCTTCCAGAAGCGCTCGTAGCGGTCGCGTTCGGCGGTCGGCAGCTGCGCGAGGCTGATGTCGTACACCGCGGCCCGCTGTGCCTCGATGTCCGAGAGGTGGTCGATCTCTTCGCGCGTGACGCGGCCCACGACCAGGGCGGAGCCGAGCAGGGCGTCCTCCTGGGAGAGCAGTTCGCGGGCGCGCGCGACGTTGACGAGGGCCCGGTACTGCTTGTCCATGTCCACGCTGTCGACCACGTCGATGGTGGCCAGCAGGGCGTAGCAGGGGTCGATCAGGCGGTTGTAGAGATCGAGGGCCTGGGCCCGGGAGACGGTGCCATCCTCGACGCTGCGGCGCAGCGAGCCGATGCCGTCGAAGGCGTCCAGGACGGCGGTGAGGGCCTCGGTGTCGTCCTGGTCCAGCACATCACGGACGTCGGCGCTGTCGGAGTTGCCGCGGATCCTGGCGATGACCGCGTTCGTCGCCCGGCGGGTGCGGCGGAGCGCGGCGAGGGCGTCGGCGGCACGCGGGTCGGCGAGGTAGACCAGGGTCTGGCGGCGTTCCTGCTGGATGGCGCGAGCCGTGTCCTCGACCGGGTAGCCGATCCTGTCGACCATGGACGACACGTTGAACAGCCTGTTCACTTCGCGGCCCATGAGTACCGTGGCGAAGCCCCAGACGGCGGTCAGGGACACCAGCGGCACGAGAAGCAGCGCCACGATCTTCCGGCGGATCGACTTCCCGCGAAAGCGCATGGCCTCCCCCAGCTCGACCCCCCACAGGGAAGGGGGGTACACATGTGCGTCAACAAACGGCGCGAGCCTACTACTGACGCACGAGTAACTCGAAGAGCCATCCGGAAGCAGAAATTCCGAACCAGCGCCGAGACATGGCGAGTTGTCCTGCCATTGCGGGAGATTGCCGCCCCGAAACCGGCAGCGGCCGAGGAAGCCCATGCCGCGTTCCCGTACGGGTAGTTGGCCAGAATTTTTCGTTCATTGGGAATCTTCGGGAGGCTTCGTTCGTCTTTTTCTACGGGAGTCGGGGGCGGAATCGGCCACAGGAGCCGCATCTCGCATCCGCGCGGCGTAAAACAGCGCAAGCCGGGCAGCCACTGGGGAGTCGGGGTCTTCGGACCGGGCGAGGGGTCTGCTGGCGGTGGGGAGTGACACGGTGATGGGCACGGCGGAGCGGCATGACGCGCCGGAGTACGGCGCGGTGGCGCACAGGACGGTGCCTCGACGGCGCGAGGCACCGGATCACGACATTCCGGCGGACGGACACGGGCCGACGCCGGATGCGGCCCGGGACGCGGTGCGGGAGACGGTCCAGGACCGGCCGCGAACCCGGCCGTTGTGGGTGGAGGAACCCGCCCGCAGGCGTCGGATGCCGGACCCGGTGCGCACCGCGGCCGTGCGCGCGGTGCTGATCATCTCGGTGACGCTGATCCTGGCGATGACGGCTGTGCTGTGCACCCTGGCGGACTCGTGGCTGGCGTTCCCGATGGTGATCGGGAGCGTGGCCGGCACCGTGGTCGCCACCTGGGGCGCACTCGACGTCTGGGTCACGCGCCAGGTCTGGAACCAGCGCAACGGCGTGGTGTCGGTCCCCAGCAGCACCGCCCGGTCGCTGCGCCGGGAGCGGCGCAGGGCCCGGCGGCAGGCACGGGCCGCCGAGCGGACGAAGAAGCGCATGGGCAGGGCCGACAGCACCGGACAGCTGTCGCACTCCTGACCGGGTTCCGCGTCGGCTCCGCTCACGGGGAGAGCCGCTCGGCTCTCCCCGTGAACCACAGCGCGAACCACAGCGATGACCACAGCGCGATCCAGGGCGCGGGCCGCGGCTGTGCCACGGCCCGTCCGGGCCACGGCTACGCGGGCCGCTTGAACATCCGGGTCGCCGTGATCTCGCTGCGCACCGACTCGCCTTCGCCGTCGGGGTCCTGCTGGGGCAGACCCGGCCGCAGGTGCTCCTCCACGCTGATGTACTTCAGACCGGCGCGCAGGTCGGCGTCGTTGCGCAGCCGGATGACCAGCGGGAACTCCGCCAGCGCCGTGGTGTCGAACAGGCCGGTGGTGTAGAGGAGCTGGACGCCGAGCGCGTCGGACACCGCCCGCTGGAGTTCCAGCAGATAGGTGGCGTTGGCGCGGCCGATGGGATTGTCGAGGAACAGGGTGCCGGCGTGCCGGTGCTTGTCCCGGCCCCGGTCGTTGGAGCGCAGGGCGGCCATCGTGCAGTACAGGGCGATGGCCGCGGTGAGCAGCTGGCCGCCGGAGAACACGTCGCCCATCTGACCGACGGGGACACGCTCGGCACGCAGCACGGCGTCGGGCTTGAGGATCTCGACCGCGATGCCCCTGGGCTGGAGGGCGGCGCCGACCCCGCGCAGCAGCAGGGACATGCCGTCTCGCCGCAGGTCGGAGTTCTTCTTCACCGCGGCCCGGGTCGCCTCGTCGACCACCTCACCGAGGCGTTCGGTCAGCGTGGCCTGGTCGGGTTCCTCGAAGCGGATCCGCAGGAACTCCTGTCCGGACCACTCGCCGAGCCCCTCGGGCAGCCGGGACAGACGCTGGGCCGAGCGCAGGGTGGCGAGGGACGACTCCACCAGTCCCCTCAGCCGGTCCACGATCGAGTCCCTGTTCCGCTCCAGCTGCGCCAGTTCGTCGGTGAGGACGCGCAGCCGGGGCGCGAAGGCGTCGGCCCACTTCTGGGCGTGCTCGGGCAGCGCCGCGGCGGGCAGCTCGCGGATCTGCTGACGGGCCGGGGTGCGGACCTGCTCGTAGCGGGTGGAGTTGGCGTGCCGGACCAGGATGTCGCCGGCTTCGCGTACGGACGCCTCCGCGGTGGACAGGTCGGCGGCGCAGCCGCGCAGCGAGCGGCGGGACTCGGCGGCCGACTGCCGGGCCTCCTCCAGACTGCCGGGGTAGGGCTCCACCTCCTCCTGCTCCTCCTCGGAGGCGTGTTCGCGCAGCAGGTCGCGGAGCATCGCGGCGGTCTCCTCGAAACCGCCGACGGCGTCCTCGGCGGCCCGGTGCGCCTCCAGCAGCTCGGCGTGCGCCTCGCGGGCCTGGGCCAACGCCTCGGTGCGGTCCGCCAGTTCGGCGGCGGCGGTGCGCCGCAGCGCCTGCGCGTGGTCGGCGTCGCGCGGCTGGAGCTCCTCGGACAGCTCGGTGTGTGCCTCGCCGTCCTCCGGGGCGTGCCGCTCGGCCTCGCCGCGCAGCCGCCCGAGCTGCTCGCTCGCGTGGGACATCCGGGTCTCCAGGAGCTGCACCAGCTCCTCGGCCCGTGCGGCGGCGGCCTGCCGGGACGGTCCGTCGGAGCCGTCCGGCGACTGGAGCAGCTGTTCGGCGCGGGTGCGGACCTTGTTGCTCAGCCGGTCCAGTTCGGTCCGTGCCGTGCTCTCGTCGCTCTCCGCGCGGGCCTGCTCGGCGCGCAGGTCGGCGCCGACGCCGACCTTCTCGTAGACCTGGGAGGCGGCTCGGTAGGACTCGCGCAGGGCGGGCAGGGACGCCTGGGAGGCGTTCGGGTCGTCCTGCGGTACGTCGTCGGGGGCGCCGGCGATCTCGGCACGCTCGGCGCGCAGCGCACGGGCCGTACGACGGCTGTCGTCGGCGGCGCGCTGAGCGGCGCGGCGGTCCTCGTCGGCGGCCCGGGCCCGCTCCAGGCAGGTCTGGGCGCGGGCTTCCGACTCGACCGCGTCGTCGGCCAGTTCACGCAGTTTCACCTGCCAGGCGGCGCGCTCGCGCAGCCGGAAGGCGAGCCCGGCGAGGGCGTCCGCGGCCCGCCGGGCCTTCTGCGCGGTCTCCTGCCGTTCGTCGCGCACCCGTGCGGCCTCGGCGGCGGTCTCCTCGGCCTCGGCCCGCACGGTCCGCGCCTCGACCAGGTCGGCCTCGGTCTCCTCGGCGAACGCGCGTGCCTCCTGGGCGAGCTGGTCCAGCTGCGCGAGCCGGCCGGCCGGGCAGCCCGTACGCCACGAGGCGAGCCGGGCGGCCAGTTCCCGGTCCTTGCCGAGGCGGGCAGCGAGGCCGCGGATCTCCTCGTCGCGTTCCGCGGCCCGCGCCCGCAGGGCCTGCCGCTCCTCGTCGGCGGCGTGCTCGTCGTGCATGGCCGGGTTCGGCGGTACGAGGAAGACGCCGCTGTCCTCCGACTCGGCGGCCGGGGTGGGCGCGAGAAGGGCGGCCGCGGTACCGACCGCCACGGTCGACCGAGGCAGCAGCGCCGCGTTGCCGAGGGCTTCGCGGGCCCGCGCGTGCGAGTCCGGATCGGTGATGATCACACCGTCGACCAGCTCGGGGCGGGCGGCCAGCACCCGCGCGTGGTCGGCGGGGTCGACGGCCTGGGCGAGGTAACGCCAGCCGGGCAGCGCGGGAATGCCGTGTTCGCCGAGGAACTCCACGGTGGCCAGCACGTCCGGGCCGGGCGGCAGCAGTCCCCCGTCGCCGAGCGCGCCGAGGATGCGCGCGTCGTCGGCGGCCACGGTGCGCAGCTCGAAGAGCTGCCGTTCCGCGGCGGAGACGGCGTCGGCGAGCAGCTCGCGCAGTTCGTCGGCGAAACGGTCCAGGTCCGTGGGCGCGAAGGCGCCCTCCCGGACGTCCGGGCCGGTGTCCTGTTGGGGCCGCGGGCCGCCCGTCCGCGCGTCACCGTGGGTCAGCCCCAGCAGTTCGGCCAGCCGTTCCTCGGTGGCGAGTGCCTCGGCCAGGCGCAGTTCGGCCTCGCGCGAGCGCTCGGCGGCCGTCGCGGCGTCGGCGGCGCGGGCCGCGGTCAGTTCGGCGCGGGACTCCGCGGAGGCCGCCTCGCGGGCGTGTTCGCTCGCCCGGCGGGACGCCTCGCGTGCGGTGTCCCAGGCCGCGACGGCCGTCTGCTCGGCGTCGCTCGCGGCGAGGGCCGCGCGCGCGGGGTCGGCGTCGGGCGCGCTGTCGTCGAGCCAGCCCGCGCGCACCGCCTCGGCCGTCTCCTGCTCCACCTCGGCCAGGCGCTGGCGCAGGTGTCCGATCTCGCTGCGGGCGCGCTGGGACTCGGTCGCGGCGGACGTGGAGTCCCGGTGGGCGGAGTCGCCCGCCTCCTGGAGCGCCGCGGACCGCTCCTCCTGCTCGTTGGCGAGGGTCTCGGCGTTCTCCGCGGCCGTGTGCAGGGCCCGTACGAGGTCGACGGCGGCCTTGGTCCGGGCGGCGAGCGCGGGGGCGGCGTCGCGCTCGGCCTCCTGGATCGCGGCGGACACCCGGGTGACCCGGTCGGTGGCGGCCCGGTGGCGCAGTACGGCCTCGGCGGCCTGCCAGGCGGCGTGCAGGGTGCGCGCCTCGGCGAGCTCGCGCTTCTGCGCGGCGGCCGACTTCTCGGCCGCGGCCAGGGCCAGCGAGGCGTGCCGGTAGGCGAGTTCGGCGGCGACGAGGGCGCTGCGCTCCCGCGCTCCCTCGGCGTGGGTGACGGCGTAGGCGGCGGCCGTGACCCGCTGGGCGAGGTCGGTGGCCCGCGTGCGTTCGCCCACGGCGCGGGTGGACAGCCGGCGCGCCAGCGTGCGGGTACGGCGCTCGGCCGCCGTGTGGATGTCACGCGCGCGTGCGCGTGCCTCGGTGGCCTCCACGATCCGGCCGAGCAGGTCCACCGACCCGGCGGTGAAGTCGCGTTCGGCGATCAGCTCGGCGCGTCGCCCCAGCTTGTTGCCGAAGCCGCTGACGAGGTCGGCGAGTCCGTCGGTGTCACGGGTGTCGGTGACGGCCCGCAGCAGCAGGTCGGTGAAGTCGGAGTCCTTCTTGACCGCGAACAGGCCGGCGGCCTCGCCCTCGTCGGCGTTCATCTCGCGCTGGTAGCGGAAGAGTTCGGGGTCGAGGCCGAGGTCGCCGAGGTGCTCGATCCAGCGGTCGTGGATCTCCTCCCAGTGCACCTCCAGGTGCGGGTAGGCCTTGCCGGCGTCCGTGATGGCGTCCCGGAAGCCCTTCATGGTGCGCCGCCGGCCCTGCGCGCCGGACTGGCCCTCGACGGGCGGCCGCACGGCGGTGGCCTCGGCGACCGGCAGGTTGTCCAGGCTCAGCCCGGGGCCGGGCCGGAAGGAGTACCAGGCCTCGGCGAACTTCCGCGGGTCGTTGGAGACCTGGCGGCCGCGCCATTCGCTGACCTTGCCGACGACGACGCACTCGCCAGTCAGCACGTGCTGCCATTCCAGTGCCACGTGCCCGCAGTCGTCGGCGAGCAGGAACTTGCGCAGCACGCCGGAGCTGGCGCCGCCGAGCGTGTTGCGGTGGCCAGGCAGCATCACGGAGAAGATCAGCTTGAGCAGGACCGACTTGCCGCCGCCGTTCTCCAGGAAGAGCACGCCCGCGGGTGCGGGCCGGCGCGGCGGGCCGACGGGCTCCTCCTCGAAGAACTCCGCCTGGGTGGGCGCGGGGTCGGGCACGACGTCGCCCACACCTCGCAGGTCAAGCACGGTGTCGGCGTAACGCGCACCGGCGGGTCCGATGGAGTAGAGACGGACCCGGGACAGCTCGTACATGGCGGACTCTCGTAAGTCTTCGGCAGATCGGTCGGCAGGGCGGGGGCGGAGGCCTCCCGCGGTCCAGCGGCTTCCGGCGCGGTTCGGGCCCTTCGGGAACTCGGGCCCTTGGGGACTTCCGGCGCGCTGTGGGCGCTGTGGGCGCTTCAGGAGTGGAACGGGAGGCCCGCGTCGGCGACCAGTTCCAGGTCGTCCGTGTCCTCGGCGGGCAGCAGGGTCGGCGAGCCGTCGGTGACCGGGACGACGCCCAGTTCGATGAGCTCGGCCAGGGCCGCGCCACCCGCCATGTCCCGCACCTGGAGCTGGTAGCGGGCCGTGGTGCGGTAGGTGCCGCCGCCGTCGTCGCCGGTGCGCTGGAGGAAGCCGGAGTCGGTGAGGAAGGCGACCGCCTTGCCGACGATGCCGGTCGTGGAGCCGGCGAGGCGTCGCGCGTCCTTGGTGGCGCCGGTCGCGCTGCGTCTGGCCCAGATCCGCCAGGCGGCCTCCAGACCGGGGGCGTCGGTCGCCGGGTCGCTGTTGTGGCCCTGTTCGTCCGCGCGCTCCTCCAGCCGACGGCAGGCCTGGCGGACGAACGCGTCGACGCCGTTCACGCTCACCCGGCCGATGTACCCGTCGTCGGCGAGGTCCTCCGGCCTCGGGAACGCCAGCGCGGCGACGGCGAGGTGGGCCAGGCCGTGCAGAAAACGGTCCCCGGAATCCGCGGACGTACGGCGCGCGTAGTCGCCCATACGGACGGCGAACACGGAGTCCTCGGCCGCGGTCACGGCCATCCCGGCCCGCGGCGAGACCTCCAGCACCACGAGCCCGAGCCCGGCCGCCACGGCGTCGGCGAGCCGGGCGAACGGCGGGTCCTCCCGATAGCGCCGCAGCAGGTCGGCGTACTCCTGGTCGCGCGCGGGCTGCACCTTGGGCTGGAGCCCGAAGGCGACGAGGCGCGCCGCGTCGGCGGCGTCGGCGGGGGTGACGGCGGCGGTCGCCGGAACGGGACCGGCGTCCGGCTCACTCCACTCGACGTGCTCGCTCACGGTCGGGACTCCTTGTTGCGTCGACGGTCGTTCGTTCGGTTCCCGGGCCGGCTCATGCCGCCTCCGTCCGGTCCGCCGCCATCCCGGCGGCGTCCAGGAGCGCGGTGCCGACGATCAGGTCGGCGCCGCCGAACTCCGGGTCGTCCAGCTCGGTGCCGTCGTCCACGGCGAACAGCAGCTTCTCCTCGCCCTGGCGGTAGGCCGTGCCCACCGCAGGGCTGGCCGCGTGGACGGCCAGCAGCGCCACCAGATAGGGCAGTTCGGCGTCGCGCCGCCGGGCGTCGGCGAGCAGACCCGACAGCCGCCGCGGCGCGTCCGCCGGCAGGTCGAGCAGTTCCATCGCCGCCGCCAGTTGCTCCTCGCTGAACCGGCTGTCGTCCGGCGTGGCGATGAGGTCGGGCTCGGGCATCTCCGCGCCGAGGTGCTCGCGCTCCACCGGCGGCGTCAGCAGGATGTCGACGAGGTCCCCGACCCGCACCGACACGGGCGTGCGCAGCCCGGTCCCGCGGGCGAAGAACGCGTCGGTGACCCGGACCGCCTGTTCGAGCGGCAGCGGCAGCAGCGGGGCGACGAGGTGTCCGTACAGGTCGATCCCGGACGTCGTCATCGGGGTGGCGAAGGCCTGCCGGTCCTGCTCCGCGCGGAACAGCGGCCCGGCCTCCAGCAGTCGCGACTGCAACTGCGTGTGGCGGCGGATGCAGTCCTTCACTATGTCGACGAGCTCGGCGGCGCGCCGCTTCTGCTCGGGGTCCTCGGACTCGTCGCGGGCCTTGCGGATGTTCGTGAGGATCGCGTTCTCGTGGCGGTAGCGGTCGGCCACGTGGTCCAGGGCCTCGGCGATCATGTCCGGGACGGAGTTGAGCCAGTCCACGGCCCGGACGTTGCGCCGGGTCGCGTCCAGCGCCCTGCGCAGGGTCTCCGAGTACTGCACGGTGCGGTAGCGGGCCTGCTCGGCGGCGAGCTGGGCGTCGGCGAGCCGACCGCGGCTGATGAGCACCTCCAGCTTGACCTCGGCGGCGATCTGGGCGCTGGTGACATCGGTGTCGAGAGCGCCCACCAGGACGTTGACCGCCTCGTCCGTCGTACGCAGGTAGACGCTGCCGCCGGGGCCGGGGACCTCCTCGATCAGCTTGAAGTCGTAGTCCCGGCGCACATAGCTGCCGTCGGTGGCGAACGTGCCGTACACGGCCCGGAAGCCGCGGTCGACGCTGCCGACGTTGATCAGGTTCTCCAGGACCCAGCGGGCCACCCGCTCGTGCTCGGCGGCGGTGCGCTGCGGGGCCTGGGCGGTGATGCGCGGGACGAGCCTGGCCACTATCTGGTCGTGGTCGGCGCCCGTGTCGAAGTCCATGTTCAGTGTGACGAGGTCGATCGCGGCGAGGGCGATCTCCGCCATGCCGTACACCGAGTACGCGCCCGCGAGGTTGGCCTTGCGGGCGTCGAGGTCGTGGATCGGCGCCGTGCAGGCGAGCGCGCGCAGCCGCCGCGCCAGCCCCTCGTCGGCGGCCGGACCCGGTGCGGGTCGGGGCGCCGCGCTGAGCTGGGGCGGAACGCTGTCCGACGATGCAGGCGAAGTCACGGTGCACAGACTAGGTCCTGGATCTGACAACAACCCAAACGACGCAGATGGGTCCCGGCGTCACGCTTGTCACACCGCCCCTGCGGCAGCCCCTCCCGCACCGGCCCCGTCGG
>NZ_VJZD01000093.1 GCF_009377175.1 Streptomyces adustus | reverse complement strand
GGGGAGACCCGGCGGCATCCGGCGAAACGCCTGACGCGCGCAATCCTCATGAGAGTGTGACGTCTCGGACGGCGCGGTACCCCGGGCTGTCGGAGATACTGTGCGAAGGTTTAGGGTTCGGCTGCCCGCTGACCTCGTAACCCTCTAGCGGGCCCGGACCAGAAGCGACGCGCGGTGTGCGGCAAGGCCGGGAGGGGCTTTCGGCACTCGACGCTCTTGTGGGGGCTTGAACCTATGGACCCGATCGACCGGGGAGCCGAGGAATACGGCCATGACGGTGACAGCCACGCGCCGCGGCCACGCCCGGCCAGGGACGCCCTCACCCCCGACTTCTCGCAGCACAAGCCGTCCCTGGCCCGTACGGCCCAGGTGGTCACCGGCGACCTGCTGCTGACCGTCAACCCCGTGGACGGCAGCGAGATCGAGGCCTGCCCGCCCGGCGCCGAGCGCCCCGGCCGGCCCGAGAAGCTCGACGCCGCCGCCCGCGCCGAGGCCGAACGCGCCGCCCAGCCGCCCGTCCCGGCCGGTCCCGCCCAGCCGGAACTGCCCCTGCTCGGCCGCCAGGACGAGCGCGAACGCCTGGTCAGGCTGCTCGCCCGCGGTCGCTCCGTGCGCCTCACCGGCCCGGCCGGCTCCGGCCGCACCAGCCTCCTCGACGTCGTCGCCGAGGACTGCACGGACCTCGCCCCCGACGGCGTGATCCGCCTCAGCGGCGCCCGCCGCACCGCGAGCGACCTGCTGTACGACCTGTTCCACGCCGTGTACGACGCGCCGCTGCACCGCCCCGACCGCGGCGAGCTGCTCGGGCACGTCCGGGAGATCGGCGCGGTCGTCGTCCTCGACGACGCCGAGATCGGCGGCGCCGAACTCGACGAACTGCTCGACGCCACCCCCGAGTGCGCCTTCGTGATCGCCGCCACCCCCGAGGTGCCCGCCCCGTCCGCGGAGACGGCCCTGGAGGAGGTCTTCCTCGGCGGCCTCGACCGCGCGGGCGGTGTCGACCTCATCGAGCGGGCCGTCGGCCGCGTGCTCACGGAGGAGGAGAACAACTGGGCCGGCGACCTCTGGTTCGAGTCCGAGGGCCTGCCGCTGCGCTTCGTCCAGGCGGGAGCCCTGCTGCGCCAGCGCGACCGGCTGCGGGCCGATGTCGGGGCCGTCGACGAGTTCGGCGTCTTCGAGGACGAACTGCCCGAGGTCGCCGACTTCGACGCCGAGTCGACCGAGGAGGTGCCGCTGCCGTCCCTCGCCGAGGCGGCCGCGCCCGCCCCGCTGCTCGCCTCCCGGCTGAGCACCTCCGCCCGGGCCGCGCTGCGCTTCGCCGTCGCGCTCGGCGGCGAGGTGCCGCACCAGGCGCATCTGCCCGCGCTGGTCGGCGACACCCACGCGGACGCCGCGCTCGGCGAGCTCGCGGCCTGCGGGCTGGTCTCCCCGGTCGGCCCCCGCTACCGGCTCGCCGCCGGCGTCCTGACCCAGCTGGAGGCCGCCGGCTACGCCGACGACGTCGAGGACGGCGCCCTGGCCGCCGCCCGGCACTACGCCTGGTGGGCCGGCCATCCCTCCGTGACCCCCGGCCGGGTGTGCGCCGAGGCCGACGCCGTGCTCACCGCCCTCGCGGTGCTGGCGCCGACGGTGACCCCGCCCGACGGCGCCGGCGACGAGGACGAGGCCGGTACCGAGGAGAACATCGTCGTCCGGCTGGCCCGCGCCGCCGCGCCAGCCTTCGCCGCCGGACTGCACTGGGGCGCCTGGGAGCAGGCGCTGCGGGTCGGCGCGGAGGCCGCCCGTACCGTCGGTGACGTCTCCGAGCAGGCGTACTTCCAGCACGAGTTGGGGATCCTCGCGCTGTGCTGCGCCCAGTACGACCTGGCCCGCACCGAGCTGGAGGCGGCCATAGGGCTGCGCGGCGCGGCCGCCGACAAGCGCGGCACGGTCGTCGGCCGCCGCGCCCTCGCCCTGGTCGCCGACCGTACGGGCGACGTGCCCGGGATGCGGGCGACGGCGGGCGAGGAGGTGCCCGACGCACGCTCCGAGCAGTCGGCCTCCCCGCCCGGCGGGACCCCCACGGTCCGTCAGCCGCTGGACACCGCCGCCCTGGTCACCTACCAGTCCACGGCCGGCGGCGCCAAGGAGCGCGGCGGTCTGCGGGGCCTGGCCCGGCGCAACCTCGTCGCGGCCGGGGCGGGCGCCCTGCTCGTCGCCGTGCTGGGCACGGTCGTGACGCTCGGCGCCACCTCCGACAACAACGACGCCAACACCCCCTCCGACCGGGTCGGCGTCAGCCCGTCGGCCGACCAGGACCTGGACGACGGCAGCCTGGACGCCGACCAGCCCAAGAGCGACACCGGCAGGACGGGAACCGGCACCGGCAGCCCGTCCGCCACGCCGACCGACCCGGGCCCCGACGGCACCTACGGCACCTCCGACGACCCGACGGCGACGGGCGCGGCGCAGCCCTCCGACGACCCGACCGGGACGAAGGGAGCGGGCGGCGCCTCCGGCTCGCCGACCAGGAAGCCGACGCACTCGCCCACGTCGAGGCCGTCGACGAGGCCGACGAACTCGCCGAGGCCGTCCACGTCGCCGAACCCGAGTGCCTCGCAGACCACGCCCGCGCCCACCGACAGCCCCTCCGCCAGTCCGTCCGCCACGGACACGACCGGCAGTATGGCGTCCGCCAGCGCCTCCATGACCGCCTCGGAGGACGCCGGGTCCGGCACGCCCGGCGAGACGGCACCGGTGATCTGACACCGCTCGCGCGCGAGGCACCTTGCGCACGAGAGGGCCGGGCCCGCTTCGGCGGACCCGGCCCTCTGCTGTATGCGATTCCGTACGCGATTGCGTACGCGTGCCCGTGCGGGCCGCTCAGAACAGCCGCAGCTTGTCGTCCTCGATGCCCCGCAGCGCGTCGTAGTCCAGGATGTGGCAGTCGATACCGCGGTCGGTCGCCAGCACGCGGGCCTGCGGCTTGATCTCCTGGGCCGCGAAGACACCCCGCACCGGAGCCAGGTGGGGGTCGCGGTTGAGCAGTTCCAGATAGCGGGTGAGCTGCTCGACACCGTCGATCTCGCCGCGCCGCTTGATCTCGATCGCGACGGTTCCGCCCTGGGCGTCCCGGCACAGGATGTCGACGGGCCCGATGGCGGTCATGTACTCGCGCCGGATCAGCGTGTAGCCCTCGCCGAGGGTGTCGATGCGGTCGGCGAGCAGCTCCTGGAGGTGTGCTTCCACGCCGTCCTTGATCAGGCCGGGATCGACGCCGAGTTCGTGCGAGGAGTCGTGGAGCACTTCCTCCATCGTGATGATGAGCTTCTCGCCCGCCTTGTTGACGACCGTCCAGACGCCGGCCTCGTCGCCACTGCCTTCCTTCAGCGTGCAGGGCGGCGACATCCAGTTCAGGGGCTTGTAGGCCCGGTCGTCGGCGTGGATGGAGACGCTGCCGTCCGCCTTCACCAGAATCAGGCGGGGCGCGGAGGGGAGATGGGCGGTGAGCCGGCCCGCGTAGTCGACGGAACACCGGGCGATGACGAGACGCATGGTCCGCAACGCTACTCGACGGGCGGCGGTACACGCGATTCGCCCAGGATGACGTGAGTTCGCGGGTGGCCGATTGTGTGCTTACTGGGAGTTCCCTAAGTGTGCAATCTCCTGGTGCCGCCCCCGGCGGTTGCCTACCGTAGTAAACGGGAGGTCGCGACGTGTGTACGCAGCGTGCTCGGTGTTCCGGCGTGCGAACTTCCCTTCCCTGTCCGGCAACCCCTGCGTCTCGGGGGTGCGAGAGGAGAACCCATGTCGCTCGACGTCTCACCGGCCCTACTCGAACAGGCCGAGCGAGGCGAGGTCGACGAAGCAGAATTCGTCGACTGCGTCCGGACCTCCCTGCCCTACGCGTGGGAGATGGTCAGTTCCCTGGTGGCACAGCTGAAGGTCGACGGCGGCCCGTTCGCCGACAACCAGACGCCCCCGCCGGACGAGCAGGCCCGCGGCCAGCTGTTGCGCGCACTCGCGAGCGACGCGATCCGTGGCGCCCTCCAGCGGCACTTCGGTGTGCGTCTGGCTTTCCAGAACTGCCACCGGGTGGCGGTGTTCCCGCTGGACGCCTCGGTCGAGGAGTCGCTGGCCCGTTTCACCTCGGTTCGCAGTCAGGTGTTGAACCAGTCCCCCGAGTTCCGGGACTGCTGACGCAGTGAGCCGCCTGCTTGCCGCTCCGTCCGCGGGAGGTGCAGTTGGTGCCGGAGCGGCAAGCTCCCCGTGCGGCGGGGGTGTTCAGCCGAGGTGCGGGAGCACCTCGGCGCCCAGCCGCCGTACGTTCTCCTCCGTCGCGGCCAGATCGCCGGAGCCCTCGATCAGCAGGGCGAAGCGGTCGATGCCGGTCCGCTCGCTGGTCGCCGCGAGCCGGTCGGCGCACAGTCGTGGCGTGCCCACCGGGTGCAGTCCGCAGAGCAGTTCGGTGTACGCCAGCGGGTCCCGCATCTGCCGGGTGCGGCCGTCCACCGTCACATGGGCGTCGAGCCCCTGCTTCAGCCAGCCCGGCATCGCCTTCGTGAGGGCCTCCACCGCGTCCGTACGCCGGTCCGCGATCTGGCAGACCCCGGCCGAGACATGGGCCACACCGTGGACCTCCTGCGCCGGGCGCCCGGCCGCGCGCGCGTGCTGCCGCCACAGCGCCACCATCTCCGCCTTCTCCTCGTCCCCGATGTGCATGCCCAGCAGCATCGGCAGCCCGCGCTCGGCGGCCAGCCGAACGCTCGCCGGCGAGGTGCAGGCGACGACCACCTCGGGTCCGGTGCCGTCCGTCAGGGACTCCGACGGCCGGGGCACCACGGGGACTTCACGGAAGGAGAAGCGCCCGCCGGACGCTCCCACCGAGGGCTCGCGCAACCAGCGCACCAACAGATCGAGCGACTCCGGGAACCCGCTCTCGTACGCCTTCAGACCGGCGCCGAACACCTCCAGGTCCACCCAGGGCCCGCCGCGCCCCACGCCCAGCGAGAACCGGCCGCCGCTGGTCACATGCAGCAGGGCGGCCTGCTCGCCGAGGGCCACGGGATGGACGGTGGGCAGTACGCTGACCGCAGTACCGACCCGGATGCGGTGGGTGCGCCCCAGCAGCAGCGCTGCCAGGGTGACCGCCGACGGACAGGTTCCGTACGGCACGAAGTGGTGCTCGGCCAGCCAGACCGTGTCGAGCCCCGCTTCCTCGGCGACCTCGGCGGAGCGGACCGCTCGGTGCAGCGCCTCTCCCTGCCCCTGGCCGGGGAACTGGGCCGCCAACACGAAACTTCCTACACGCATTGCACTTTCCTGCTTCCTTGGCTCCGACATGGAGCTCCCCCACCCGGCATAACCGTCCGACACATGCCGAGGTCACGGCCTGACGGGGAGATTTGCCGATTGTCTGGAGAATCGGTCCCAGGAGAGGGGGACTTGTGAGGTTTGACGACCTACGCGTACCCCCGTCCGCGGCGCGTAGGCTGGACACGGTCCGCGTTTCCTGTAGAGCCGTGAGGTGTTCCGTGTCCCCGCGTCGCAACCGTCCCAAGGGCTCCGGCTCCGAACGGAGCGCGGAGGACGACTCCTCCGGGCGCTACGGCGGCTGGCAGTCCACGACCGACTGGCAGGGCGAGGAGTGGAACGTGCGTCATGTGGCCGGAGCGAGCGCGCAGGGCAAGTCCTACCGCTGCCCGGGCTGCGACCAGAACATCCCCGACGGTGTGCCGCACGTGGTCGCCTGGCCCGAGCACTCGGGCGTCGACGAGCGCCGGCACTGGCACAAGGCGTGCTGGAACGCACGGGACCGCCGCACCACGCGGGTGCAGCGGTCCCGTAACGCGCCCAGATTCTGAGTCCGGCCTCGCCGTCGGAGCGAGCCGGGCCGGACCCGGGTCGGGGTGGCGGTCCCCCGACCGGGGGTGGAGGTCAGACGTCCCGCTTCTCCAGCAGCGCGAAGGCGCAGCCGAGCGCGACGGCCGTGACGCCCAGCGCGATCCACAGCGGGTCCCAGCCGGACGGCCCGGACTCGCTGAGCGAGGTCGAGTAGAAGACGCTGAGCTGGTTGGGGATCGAGTACTCGAAGAGCGCCTCGCGGACCTTCTCCAGCGACGAGGAGAACATGAAGAGCGCGATGACCAGCGGGGCCAGCAGCACGCCGATCATGATGGTGATGGCGCCCGCCGAGTGCCGGATGATCGAGCCGAGCACCAGCGACAGCAGTCCGAGCAGCGCCATGTAGAGCGAGACGCCGATCGTGGCCTTGAACCACTCGCCGCCCGACGGCTGCCGCGACCCGTCCAGGATGGCCACGTCCGCGAGGGCCACGAGCGACGCCGACACCAGCGTGACCACGAAGGCGACGAGGAAGAACACGATCGCCTTCGCCGTCAGCACCCGGCCGCGCGAGGGGCACGCGGTCATGGTCGTGCGGATCATGCCGGTGCCGTACTCCGAGGCCGTGGTCAGCACGCCCAGCGTGATGATGCACATGCTGCCGATGAGCAGCCCGAAGAAGCCGAACGACAGCGGGTTCTCGCCGGACAGGTCCGACTCGCTCGCGTTGGCGGAGATCACCAGGGCGGCCAGCAGCCCGATGCCGACGACGAGCAGGACGAACACGCCCAGCGTCCACATCGTGGAGCGCACCGACCTGATCTTCGTCCACTCGGAGGCGACGGCGTGCCCGAGGTGCGTGCGCACGACGGGGATCGGCGAGGTGTAGGTGGGGTACGCGGAACCGGCCGCAGCCTGCCAGTCGGGCGCGGCCTGCGGCATCGGGGGCTGGGGCGTGCTCATCGGGCGTCCTCGGGCTTGGTCGGAGCGTCGGTGGCGGGTGCGGGCGTTGCCTCTGCTGCCGGGGCTGCCGGGGCTGCCGGAGCCGCCGGAGCGGGGGACGCGACCGGAGGGGCGGCGGCCGGAGGGGCGGCGGCCGGCGGTGCGGCGACCGGAGGGGCCGTGGGCGCCGCGTACGGGTTGGGTGCGGCGGGGGCGCCGTAACCGCCGTACGGGCCCGCGGGGACCTGGCCCGGCACCGGGGGCTGCATCGCGAACGGCTGTCCGCCGTGCTGGGGCGGCGGCGGGGCGTACCAGCCCGGCTGGCCCTGCCCGGGTATCGGCATCGGTATCGGCGGCTGCGCACCGGGCGGCAGCGGCTGCATCAGCCCGGCCTTCTGGTCGACCGTCGAACGGTAGTCGACCGCGCCCTGCGTCATCCGCATGTACGCCTCCTCCAGCGAGGCCTGGTGCGGCGACAGCTCCCACAGCCGTACCTCGGCCTCGTGCGCGATGTCGCTGATGCGCGGCAGCGGCAGCCCCGTCACCCGCAGCGCCCCGTCCTGTTCGGGCAGCACGTGCCCGCCCGCCTCGGCGAGTGCCGACGTGAGCTTCTCGCGCAGCTGGGGCTCGGTGTCCGGCGTGCGCACGCGCGCGAAATCGGCGGAGTTGGCCGAGATGAAGTCGCGCACGCTCATGTCGGCGAGCAGCTGGCCGCGTCCGATGACGATGAGGTGGTCGGCGGTCAGCGCCATCTCGCTCATGAGGTGGCTGGAGACGAACACGGTCCGCCCCTCCGCCGCCAGGGCCTTCATCAGGTTGCGCACCCAGAGGATGCCCTCGGGGTCGAGGCCGTTGACCGGCTCGTCGAAGAGCAGCACCTGGGGGTCGCCGAGCAGCGCGGCGGCGATGCCGAGCCGCTGCCCCATGCCGAGCGAGAACCCCTTGGAGCGCCGCCGCGCCACGTCCTGGAGCCCGACCACGCCGAGCACCTCGTCCACCCGCCGGGCCGGGATGCCCGAGAGCTGGGCCAGGGACAGCAGGTGGTTGCGGGCGTGTCGGCCGCCGTGGACGGCCTTGGCGTCGAGCAGGGCGCCGACCTGGCGCGCCGCGTTCGGCAGTCGGCGGTACGGGTAGCCGCCGATCGTCACCGAGCCCGCGGTGGGGTTGTCCAGGCCGAGGATCATCCGCATGGTCGTCGACTTGCCCGAGCCGTTGGGCCCGAGGAAGCCGGTGACGGCACCCGGTCGTACCTGGAAGGAAAGGTTGTACACGGCGGTCTTGTCGCCGTAGCGCTTGGTCAGGCCGACAGCCTCGATCATGCTCCGCACCCATCGAGAGGATCAGGACAGCGGGGCACACGCCCCCCGTAAGGGTAAGGAGCCTATCGGTGTGCTGACGGTTCCGCCCAAGGGCAGGTAAAAAGCGTGCAGGTCAGGGAGATCACTAGGCGTCGCGGTTGCGCAGCGCCAGGTAACCGCCCACCAATGAGGCGATCACCCACAGCACCATGATCCCGAGCCCGCCCCAGGGCCCGTAGGGGGTGTCGTCGTCGACTCGCGGGACCACCTGCATGATCCTGCTGCCGGCCTGGTCGGGCAGGAACCGGCCGATCCGCTTGGTCGCGTCGACGTTGGCGAGGATGTTGGAGATCAGGAAGAAGAACGGCATCAGGATGCCCAGCGACAGCATCGGTGAGCGCAGCATCGTGGCGACGCCCATCGAGAACATCGCGATCAGGGTCATGTAGAGACCGCCGCCGATCACCGCGCGCAGCACCCCGGGCTCGCCGATCTCCGTGCGCAGCGAGCCGAGCACGGACTGGCCGAGGAAGAAGGCGGCGAAGCTGGTGACCATGCCGATGACCAGGGCGAGCCCGGTCGCCACCGCGATCTTGCTGAACAGGAAGGTGCCGCGTTGCGGCACGGCGGCCAGCGAGGTGCGGATCATGCCGGTGCTGTACTCGTTGGACACCACCAGCACGCCGAACACGATCATCGCCAGTTGCCCCAGGGTCATCCCGGCGAAGCTGACGAAGGTCGGGTCGAAGGAGAGCCGCTCCCGGACGGGCATCCGGTCGAACTGGCTCCGCGACAGCGCCGAGATCAGCATGCCGAGGGCGACGGTGACCACCACGGCGAGGGAGAGCGTCCACACCGTGGACGCGACGGAGCGGATCTTCGTCCACTCGGACCTGACGACCTGCGTCGCCGCCATGCTCAGCCCCTTTCCCAGCCGTCGCCCCACTGGTGGGGCAGGGCGGTGTCGGAATGCGCGTGGTACTCCACCGACTCGGCGGTCAGCTGCATGAACGCCTCCTCCAGGGAGGCCTGCTGGGGGCTCAGCTCGTGCAGCACGATCTGGTGCTGCGCGGCCAGTTCCCCGATGCGCTCGGGCTTCCCGGCGTCCACCTCCAGCGCGCCGCTGCCGGTCTCCACGACCGTGATGCCGGCCCCGTGCAGCACGTCGAGCAGCCGCTCGCGCTGCGGGGTGCGGATGCGGACGTAGGCGCGCGAGTTCTGCCGGATGAATTCGGCCATGGAGGTGTCGGCGAGCAGCCGGCCCTGCCCGATGACGACCAGATGCTCGGCGGTCAGCGCCATCTCGCTCATGAGGTGGCTGGAGACGAACACCGTCCGGCCCTGCGCGGCCAGCGATTTCATGAGGTTGCGGATCCAGTGGATGCCCTCGGGGTCCAGCCCGTTGACCGGCTCGTCGAACATCAGGATCCGCGGGTCGCCGAGCAGGGCTCCCGCGATGCCGAGCCGCTGCCCCATGCCGAGCGAGAACCCCTTGGCCTTCTTCTTTGCGACCGCGGACAGCCCGACGGTGTCGAGCACCTCGTGGACCCGGCTGTTGGGGATGCCGTTGCTCTGCGCGAGGCACAGCAGGTGGTTGTAGGCGCTGCGGCCGCCGTGCACGGCCTTGGCGTCCAGCAGGGCGCCGATGTACTTCAGCGGGTCCTTGAGGTCGGCGTAGTGCCGGCCGTCGATACGGACGTCGCCGGCCGTCGGCCGGTCGAGGCCGAGCATCATGCGCATGGTCGTCGACTTGCCCGCGCCGTTGGGCCCGAGGAAGCCCGTGACGATGCCCGGTCTGACGGTGAATGTCAGGCTGCTGACCGCCACCTTCTCGCCGTACCGCTTGCTCAGCCCCTCGAGCTCGATCATGCCGCCCACGCTAGGGCGGCCGTTGGGCGGCTGCCACCCGGGCGGGCAAACAGCGTCCGACCGCGCGACGAAGGCCGTACGACGTCGGTCGAAAGGCCGTACGACGACGACCGAGGGGTCGTACGGGAGTGCCCGGGAAGGCTGTCCGAGGGCGGCCGGGCCGCGCGCCGACGCCGGCCCCGCGGCGGGACCGGCGAAGGCCGGACGGCGGTACGACTAAGGCCCGCGCCCCCGGGAGAGGGTACGGGCCTTTGCTGTCGTGAAGGACTTACCGGGTCTGCTGGGCCGGAACCCCGCGGGAGATCGGCTCGTCGTCGGCCGGGCTGCCGGCGGCGGCCACCGCGGCACCGGTGAGCGTGGCGAGCATCTCACGGACGTTCGTCAGCTGAGCGTTGATCGAGTCGCGACGGTTGGTCAGCGCGGCCAGCTCACGCTCGGATTCCGAACGGATGCGGTCGGCCTTGGCGTTCGCGTCCGCCACGATGTCCTCGGCCTGACGCTGGGCCGTCTCCACCGTCTGGCGGGCCCGGCGCTCGGCGTCCGTGCGCAGCTTCTCGGCCTCCAGGCGCAGCTGCTCGGCGCGGTGCTCGATCTCCGCCAGGCGCTTCTCGGCCTTCTGCTGACGCGAGGCCAGGTCGCGCTCGGACTGCTCGCGGCGCTTGGCCAGGTTCGTCTCGAAGTCGGCGGCGGCCTGCGCGGCCTTGGCGCGGGTCTCCTCGAAGAGGGCGTCGGCCTCCTCGCGCTTGGACTGCGCGTCCTTCTGGGCCTCGGCGCGCAGCTGCGAGGCGTCGCTCTTGGCCTTCTCGACGATCCGGACGCCCTCGTCCTCGGCCTTGGACTTGCGCTCGGCGGCGAACGACTCGGCGTCGTTGCGGACCTGCTGAGCGGCGGACTCGGCGAGCTCGCGGTGCTGCTCGGCCGCGCGGCGGGCCTCCTCGCGCAGGTCCTTGGCCTCCTCCTCGGCGAGGCGGAGGATCTTCTCGACACGCGCGCCGAGACCGGCGTACGACGGCTCGGCGTCGCTCACCTGAGCCTGGGCGTTCTGCGTTTCGAGGTGGAGCTCCTCGATGCGCTTCTCGAGAGCGGTGATACGGGCCAGAGCGCTGTCGCGGTCGGAGACGAGCTTCGAGATGCGTTCGTCCACCTGAGCGCGGTCGTACCCACGCCGCACAAGCTCGAAGCCGTAGGGGGAAGTGTCGCTCATGGGGTTCCTGTCGAATGAGACCGGTGAGGTGATAGGTGGAATCCTAGGGGCCTAAGCGGTGTGTCATCGAGCGGATACGTGTTTGATCTGGAGAATGACACCCCTTTTGGGTGGCTCACCACAGGACGGCTTGCCAAAAACCCGGTCAAAGACCCCAGACCTTAACGGAACTCTCACGATCTGCTGAGTGTCTCTCAGGCCTCACGGCCCTCATCGTCGATTGCGTCACATCGGGCCGACGACACCGCCGACGCACGGGACCGCTCCGGCGTCGGACCGGCAGCAAAGCGGTCGAGGTCCGCCCCGAAAGGCGGACCTCGACCGACGGTTCCAGCGCTCCGGCCCTCCGGCCCGCTAGCTCTCCGACGGCTTGCCGCCCGGACGCTGTGTGCCCACGGTCGCGCCCGCCTTGACCGCCCCGTCCTTGCCGGCGCCCGGCGCCTCGAACGACTCCAGCGCCTCCAGCACGTCCTGGACCCGGGAGATCTCGGTGTTGATGTTCTCGCGGCGGCGCACCAGCACCTCCAGCTCGCGCTTGCCCTCCTCGACGGTGGCGCGCGCCTCGCGGATCGCCTCCGCCTTGAGCTCCTCGGCCTCGCGCACCAGCGACGCCTTCTTCTGCTCGGCCTCCTTCAGGAGCAGCTCCGCCTTCTTCACGGCGGCGATGCGCACCTTGCCCGCCTCGGAGCTGGCCTCCGACAGCAGTTCCTTGGCCTTCGACTGCGCCTTGCCGAGCTGTTCCTCGGAAGCCTTGATGAGCGCGTCGCAGCGGTCACCGGTCGACTTCATCGTCTCCGACGCCTCACGGCGGGCCCGCTCGTGCAGGGCCTCGATCTCGGACGTGATGCGGTCGCGCAGCTCCTGCGCGCGCTCGCGGATCGCCGTGGCGTCCCGGCGGGCGCCGACGAGCAGCTCGTCCGCGTCCGCACGGGACTTCTCCACCAGCCCGTTGCCCTCGATCGTCGCCTCGGACACCAGCCGCTCGGCCTCGCTGCGGGCCGCGCCGACCATCGTGTCCGCCTGGGACTCGGCGTCCGCCGTGGTCTGAAGTGCCTGCTGCTGGGCCTCGGTGAGCAGCTTGTCGGCCTCGGCCGTGGTCTCCGTGATGAGCGTGTCGACCTGCTCGGCCGCCTCCGAACGCCGCTTGTTGGCTTCCTTGCGGGCCTCGTCCAGGGTGCGCTCGGTCTCCTCGCGCGCCTGGGACACCAGCCGGTCGGCCTCCGCCGCCGCGACCGTGCGCACCCGCTCGGCCTCGGCGCGCGTGCGCTCGGCGTGCCGCTGCGCGGAACCGACCGTCTCGGCGGCACCGGCACGCAGCCGCTCCGCGTCGCCCTTCGCGTCCCCGATCAGCTTCTCGGCCTTGGCGACCGCCTCGGACCGGACCCGCTCGGTCTCCGCGGCCGTCTCCGACTGAAGACGTTCCGTCTCCGCCGTGACCTCGGTGACGAGGGTGTCGGCCTGGGTCGCCGCCTCCGAACGGATCCGGTTGGCGTCCTCCCGGGCCTCCGCCCGGGTGCGCGAGGCGTCCTGCTCGGCCTTCGCGGTCACCTCGGAGGCCTCGGTGCGCACGTTCTGGGCGTGCGCGGCCGCGTCCGAACGCAGCCGCTCGGACTCGGCGATCGCCTCCGCCATGGTGCGCTCGGCGAGCGCCTTGGCGGCCTCGGCCTCCTCGTGCGCCTCGCGCCGGAGCCGCGCGGCGTCCTCGCCGGCCCGCTCCCGCTCGGCGTAGGCGTCGGTGCGGACGCGGTCCGCCTCCTCCTCGGCCTCCCGGCGGGTACGGTCCGCCGAGTGCTCGGCGGCGGAGCGCAGCCCCGTGATCTCCTCCTGCGCCTGCTCGTGCAGCCCGGTGACGGAGTCGCGTACCTGCTGGGCGTGCTGCTCGGCGGCCGACACCAGTTCGCCGGCGCGCCGCTCGGCCTCCTCGACCAGGCGCACGGCCTCGGTCTGCGCGTCCTCGACCCGCTTGCGCGCCGAGGCCAGCAGCTCCTCGCTCTGCTCGCGGGCCCGCTCGCGCTCCTGGTCGGCCTCCTGGCGGGCGGAGCCGAGGAGCTCCTCGGCCTCGCGACGCCGACGGGCGGCCTCCTCCTGGGCGGCGGCCAGCGTCTCCGACGCCTCCGTGGCCAGCCGCTCGGCGGCGGCCTGCGCCTCGGAGCGCACCCGGTCGGCGGTCTCCTGGGCCTCCGTCTTCAGCCGCTCGGCCTCGGTCACGGCATCCGTACGCAGTCGTACGGCGACGGTCTCGCCCTCGGCACGGGAGGCGGACGCGTCGGCGGCGGCCTCGTCGCGCAGCCGCTCGGCCTCCGCCTCGGCCTGCGCCTGGAGGGTGCGGATGCGCTCGGCGGACTCGCCGCGCAGCCGGTCGGTCTCCTCGCCGGCCTCGCGGCGGATCCGTACGGCCTCCTCGCGGGCCTCGGTCAGCGCCTGCTCGGCCGACGTGATGCGCTCCTCGGCCTCGGTGTGCAGCCGGGCCAGCCCGTCGGCCGCCTCGGCCTGCCGGGCCGCTATGGCGCGCTCGGTGTCCTCGTGCAGTCCGGCCGCGGCCCGCTCGGCGTCGGCCTTGATGCCCTCGGCCTGCTCGGTGGCCTTGTCGCGCTGCTCCTCGGCCTCCTTGCGGGTGCGCTCCAGGGTCTCCTCGGCCTGCCGGCGCAGCGCGGTGGCGCGCTCGATGGCCTCGGTGCGGACCTTCTCGCTGTCCGTCGTGGCGCTCTGGCGCAGCTCGTCCGCGTCCGCCTTCGCCTTGCCGAGCAGTTCCTCGGCGGTCTTGGCCGCCTCCTCGATCTGCTGGACGGCCTCCCGCCGGGCCTCGGCGCGGATCTTCTCGCCCTCGCCGACCGCCTCGGAGCGCAGATGCTCGGCCTCGCCGCGCAGCCGTCGCGCCTCCTCCTGGAGCTCGACGGTCTTGGCGCGGTACTCCTTGGTGTCGTCCTTCGCCGTGCCCTTGAGCTGCTCGGCGATGTCGTGCGCCTCGGCGCGCAGCCGGTCGGCCTCGGTCTCCGCCTCGGTGCGGATCCGCTCGGCCTCCTCGGTGGCGGCCCGGGTGGTGTTGCGCGCGTCCTCCTCCGCCCGGTTGAGGACGTCCTCGGCGGTGCGCGCGGCCTTGCCCAGCTGGGAGGCGGTCTCCTCGGCGGTGGCGCTGCGGGCCTTCTCGGCGGCCTCGGCGAGGACCTTCTCGGCCTCCGCGCGGGCGTCCGCGACGATCTGGTCGGCGCTCGACTTGGTGGCCTCGGCCTCCTTGGTGGCCTCGCTGACCAGTCGGGCGACCTGCTCCTTGGCGGTCCGGGTGCGCTGCTCGTTGGTGGACTCGGCCGTGGTGAGCGCCTTGGCGGCGGCCTCCTTGGCCTCGGCGAGCACCTTCTCGGCCTCGGCGCGGGCCTCGCGCAGGGCCGTGTCGGCCTCGGCGATGCGCTGCTCGGCGGCGCGGCTCAGCTCGGTGGCCTGGCGGCGGGCGGTGTCGGACTCGTTCGCCGTGGAGGTGCGCAGCGCCTCGGCGTGGTCGGTGGCCTCCTGGGCCTGGGTGGAGGCGGCGTTCAGCAGGCGCTCGGCGTCCGTGCGGGCACGGCGCAGCAGCTGGTCGGCCTCGGCGCGGGCCGCGTCGGCCTCGGCCTGGAGCCGCTGCCGGGTCTCCGCGGTGACCCGCTCGGCCTCCGCGCGGGCGGCGGCCATGGCCTGGTCGACCTCGCCGCGGGAGTCGTCGAGGAGACGACGGGCCTGCGACTCGCTGCGGGCGCGCAGCTGCTCCGCCCACGCCACGTTCTCGTTGACGTGCGACTCGACGGTCTGCCGGCGTTCCGCCAGCTCCTGGTCGAGCTGCTGACGCCGGGTGACGGCCTCCTGGTGCAGCTCTGCCTGGAGGCGGGCCGCCTGCTCGGCGTGCTCCTGGAGGAGACGCTGGGTCTGCGCCCGCGCCTGGCTGATCTCGCGCTCGGCCTCCTGGCGCAGCTGGTCCGCCTGCATCTGCGCGTTGCGCAGCATCTGCTCGGCCTGGTACCCGATATCGCCGCCGTCGAAGGCGGGCCGGGACATGATGGTGCGACGCGCCTCGTGCAACTTGGCGCGCAGCACCTCGACCTGGTAGCCGAGGTCCTCGGCATGCTGGATCGCCTTTTCCCGCTCGGTCTTCAGCCGCTTCATCTCGGCTTCGAATCGAGAGAGGTGGTCGACGTCAGCCGCCGGCTCTCGCTCCTGGCTCTCGTAGCCCCGCACTGCGCGGTCCCATCCGTCCCCTGGTCGCAAGCTTCTCCAACGAGCTCCGTCCATCCGCCGAACGGGGCCCCCGGGGAATGGTGTCAGATCAACGACGGAGCATGGGCTGCTGCCCCGACGCTCGTCCCCCGAAACCCGGACCCCGGCATGCGGTCGCCCTGGTGTGAGCGACGACCGCCCCCAACCCTACCGGCCCATATGTACGAGGGTCAGTGCTCAGGTGACTCAACCGCCGCCGAAGTGACCAGTTCTGTCAGTACACCGTGGCAATCCTTGGGGTGCAGGAAGGTGATTCGCGACCCCATGGAGCCGCGTCGTGGCTCCTCGTACAGGACGCGTACGCCCTTGTCCTTGATGTCGGCCGCGTCCGTGTCGACGTCCGCCGTACCGAAAGCGATGTGGTGGACACCCTCGCCGTTCTTGTCGAGCCACTTCGCGACGGTGGAATCCGGACGGGTGGGCTCCAGGAGCTGGAGGTACGAGGCGCCGCCGTCGGACGTATCGTTGATCTTGAGCATGGCCTCGCGCACGCCCTGTTCCTCGTTGACCTCGGAGTGGAACACCTCGAAGCCGTACGTCGCACGGTAGAACTCGACGGTCTTGTCGAGGTCGAAACAGGCGATCCCGATGTGGTCGATTCGCGTCAGCATGTTGTCAGTGCAGCGCGTCGGAAGTGGTTACGCAACGTGCGCGCGATCACACCGACAGCCGGATGACGGGTGGACTACCGCTCAGTACATTCGAGTAAACCCTCGTTCACTCCTCGGCTGTGCAAGCCGGTAAGGGGATCGCAGCTCATGTCTTCTGGAACGAACAGCTCGGTGATCGTCGCGGGGGCGCGTACGCCCATGGGACGGCTGCTGGGCTCGCTGAAGTCCTTCTCGGGCGCCGACCTCGGCGGCTTCGCGATCAAGGCCGCCCTCGACCGTGCGGGGATCGGCGGCGACCAGGTGCAGTACGTGATCATGGGGCAGGTGCTCCAGGCCGGGGCGGGGCAGATCCCGGCCCGCCAGGCCGCCGTCAAGGCCGGCATCCCGATGAACGTGCCGGCGCTGACGATCAACAAGGTGTGCCTGTCCGGCCTCGACGCGATCGCGCTGGCCGACCAGCTGATCCGCGCGGGCGAGTTCGACATCGTCGTGGCGGGTGGCCAGGAGTCCATGACCAACGCCCCCCACCTGCTGCCGAAGTCCCGCGAGGGCTACAAGTACGGCGCGGTGGAGATGCTCGACGCGATGGCGTACGACGGTCTGACCGACGCCTTCGAGAACATCGCCATGGGCGAGTCCACCGAGAAGCACAACACCCGCCTGGGCATCGCCCGTCCGGAGCAGGACGAGATCGCCGCGCTGTCCCACCAGCGCGCGGCCGCCGCCCAGAAGAACGGCGTCTTCGAGGCCGAGATCACCCCGGTCGAGATCCCGCAGCGCAAGGGCGAGCCGGTCGTCTTCAGCAAGGACGAGGGCATCCGCGGCGACACCACCGCCGAGTCCCTGGGCAAGCTGCGCCCGGCGTTCACCCGGGACGGCACGATCACCGCCGGTTCCTCCTCGCAGATCTCCGACGGCGCGGCGGCCGTGGTCGTGATGAGCAAGGCCAAGGCGCAGGAGCTCGGCCTGGAGTGGATCGCCGAGATCGGCGCCCACGGCAATGTGGCGGGACCGGACAACTCCCTCCAGTCGCAGCCGTCGAACGCGATCCTGCACGCCCTGAAGAAGGAGGGCCTGGAGGTTTCCGACCTCGACCTGATCGAGATCAACGAGGCCTTCGCCGCCGTCGCGGTGCAGTCAATGAAGGACCTCGGGGTGTCCACGGAAAAGGTGAACGTCAACGGCGGCGCCATCGCCCTGGGCCACCCGATCGGCATGTCCGGCGCCCGGCTGGTGCTGCACCTGGCGCTGGAGCTGAAGCGCCGCGGCGGCGGGGTCGGCGCGGCCGCGCTGTGCGGCGGCGGCGGCCAGGGCGACGCGCTGATCGTGCGGGTGCCCAAGGCCTGAGTCCCGCTGTACGACCTCTCGCGAACGGAGCTGTGATGCAGGACGTCTCCTCTCTGGTGACCCAGGCCAGGGAAGGCCGGCCGCGGGCCGTGGCCCGGCTGATCTCCCTGGTGGAGGGGGCGTCCCCGCAGCTGCGGGAGGTCATGGCGGCGCTGGCCCCGCTCACCGGCAACGCCTACGTCGTCGGGCTGACCGGCTCCCCGGGCGTCGGCAAGTCGACGTCCACCTCGGCGCTGGTGAGCGCGTACCGCAGACAGGGCAGGAGGGTCGGCGTGCTGGCCGTCGACCCCTCCTCGCCGTTCTCCGGCGGGGCCCTGCTGGGCGACCGGGTGCGGATGTCGGACCACTCCTCCGACCCCGGCGTCTACATCCGCTCCATGGCGACCCGCGGCCATCTGGGCGGGCTCGCCTGGTCCGCGCCGCAGGCGATCCGCGTCCTGGACGCGGCCGGCTGCGACGTGGTCCTGGTGGAGACGGTCGGCGTCGGCCAGTCGGAGGTGGAGATCGCCTCCCAGGCGGACACCTCGGTGGTCCTGCTGGCCCCGGGGATGGGCGACGGCATCCAGGCCGCCAAGGCCGGGATCCTGGAGATCGGCGACGTCTACGTCGTCAACAAGGCGGACCGGGACGGCGCCGACGCCACCGCGCGCGAGCTGAACCACATGCTCGGCCTCGGCGAGTCCCGCGCCCCGGGCGACTGGCGCCCCCCGATCGTCAAGACGGTCGCCGCGCGGGCCGAGGGCATCGACGAGGTCGTCGAGGCCCTGGAGAAGCACCGGGCCTGGATGGAGGAGCGGGGCGTGCTGACCGAACGCCGCCGGGCCCGCGCCGCCCGCGAGGTCGAGACGATCGCCGTCACGGCGCTGCGCGAACGCATCGCCGATCTGCACGGCGACCGCCGTCTGGGCGCGCTGGCGGAGCGGATCGTGGCGGGCGAACTGGATCCGTACCGCGCGGCGGACGAACTGGTGGCGGGCCTGACCCGGAGCTCCTGACCCGGAGCCGACGCGGGCGGAGCCCGGTTCGGGATCCGCCCGCGTCGCTCGCTCGGAGCGTGCCGTCAGGGGCGTCCGCGTTGCCCGCGAAGGTGCTGGGCGATGGGCTTGAGGGCCTTGTCGAGCTCCGCCAGGGCCTCGGGCGAGACGAGGTCGATGAAGTGGCTCCGTACGGACGCCACATGGTGGGGCGCGACCTTCTGCATGGTCTCCAGGCCGTGCTCGGTGAGGACCGCGTACAGTCCGCGACGGTCGGACTCGCAGTTCTCCCGGCGGACCAGGTCCGCGTTCTCCATGCGGGTGATCTGGTGGGAGAGCCGGCTCTTGGACTGGAGCGTGGCGGAGGCCAGGTCGCTCATCCGCATCCTGACGTCCTCCGACTCGGAGAGATTCACCAGGATCTCGTAGTCGTTCATTGTCAGTCCGAACGGCTGGAGGTCCTTTTCGAGCTGGTAACTCAACAGCCTGTTGACCTCCAGGTGGGTGCGCCAGGCGCACTGCTCCGCATCGGTCAGCCAGCGCGTGGCCGTTTCGGTCTCCATGAATGAAGTCTACCTAAAAAGTTGAAAGGCGAACTAGTGAGGGTGGTGTGACGGTGCGCACGCGTTCGATGTCACACTCCGCAGACTACCGCTCACAGCCCGAAGCGACGCTGGAGGTCTCCCAGCTGTCCGGGAAGGCGCGGTGCGCCGGACTGCTGCCCCTGACCACCGTGGACGCCGCCGCCGGGCACGCCCGCGTGCTGCGGAACCGCCCCCGTGGACTGCTCGGCCATGAGGGTCTCGGTCGACTGGAGCAGCACCGTGCCGGCGCCGACGAACTCGAACTGATGCTCCTCCCCGGAGGCCCCGCCCAGGCCCGTCACTGCACGTAGACCGCCCATCACGCCGGTCATGTACGCATGGTCGTAGTGATGGCACGGCGAGGGGCAGTCCGCCCAGCCGACGAGCGCCTGCGGATCCACCCGGATCGGAGGTTCCATGAACACCACCGGCCCGTTAGATGCGGCCACAAACTTGCCGGTTCCGATAAGGGTCAGAAAACCCGGCACGATCGACTGCTTGAGCGCGAGACTTGGCTGAAAAGCGAGCAGGTTGCCCGAGCGAATGGTCAGGTTGCCGTCGTCGAGGTCGTAGGAATTCACATCGAAGGCCCGGTCGGCGAGGAGCATCTTGCCGGAGCCCTCCGCCACGACCCACTCGGCCGCGTGCAGAGGCGAATGAAACGACGTGCGGACAAGTCGGTCCAATCGGCCGTGCCCGACGCCGTTGAAGTCGATCGACCCGTAGTAGGCGATCATCTTCCCCTTCTGGAGGAACCACTGGCTCCCCTTGAGCTCCACGCAGAAGGTGTAGGCGTTGACGTTGTCGTCGACGGGGAGCGTCATCGGGTCGTGCACCACCGGGCCGCCCGCCGTCACGTACCCGCTCACAGCTTCTCCTCCGACGCCTGGACGTAGACCGTGCCGCTGCCGCTCAGCTCCAGCTGGAACGCCTCCCCGGAGCCGCGGCCCACCATGTCGCGCCAGCCCAGCGCCGTGGACAGCTTGTTGCGCACGTCACCGTGATGGGCGACATACGCCTGCGGGTCGACGTGCACCGGCCGCTGCGGGGTGATCGGGAGCTCGAAGACCCCGCCGTGGGCCATCACCGCCACCGCGCCGTGCCCCTTGAGCGTGGTCGTGAACAGGCCCTGGCCGGTGACCTGTCCGCGGACCATGCCCATGACGCCGCCCTGCGCGCCCATGAACATCGTGCCCTGCTGGAGCGTGCCCTCGAAGGCGAGCAGCCGGTCCGCCTCGACGTACAGCGTGTCGCCGGTGAGGTGCACGACCTGGACGTGGTGGCCGCCGTGCCCGAACAGGACCGTGCCGCTGCCCTCGACGGACATCAGCGGGGTGGCCTCGCCCGCGACCCGGCGCCCGATCATCGACATGATCCCGCCCTGGCCGCCCTGGATGTTGGGGGTGAAGGACACCTCGCCCCGGTAGGCGAGCATCGCGCCGCGCTGACTGAACAGCCGCTGCCCCGGGACGACGGTCGCCTCGACCATCTTCGAGTTGATCTCACGGAAGGCCATCTCAGAGATCCCCCGCCACGGTGTTCCGCTCGCTCGGCTGCACGTACACCAGTCCGTCCCCCTCGAAGCGGATCTGGAAGGCCTCGCCGCCGCCCTCCCCGAGGAACGTGCGGAACGTCACACCGGACTGGAAGGACTGCCGGACATTGCCCTGGTGCGCGATGTACGCGCCCGGGTCGACGGTCAACGGGTACTGCGGGCTGACCCGGAGCACCACCGCGGGTCCGTCCGAGGTGATCGCCGCCTGGCCGTGCCCCTCGACGGTCGTCGTGAACAGCCCGTTGCCCTGCGTGGCGCCGCGCAGTCCGGTGAACGTGGTGCCGGTGCGCAGCCCGGCGTCCGTCGCGAGCAGGTTGCTCGACTCCACGTACAGCTTGTCCCCCTGGAGGCGGACGAGGTTGATCTCGCTCGCGCGGTCCGCGAACCAGCACGTCCCCTGGCCTCTGACCTCCATCACCGTCATCTGTTCGCCGGTGAGCCGCCGGGTCACCATCCCCCGCAGCCCCTCGCCGCCGCCACTGAGCTTCTTGAAGGCCATCTGCCCGTCGTACGCGACCATCGAGCCGTTCTTCGCCTTCACGGCATCCCCGGTCATGTCGACGGCGAGCACCTTGCTGCCCTGCATTCGGAACATCGCCACGCTGCGAAGGTAGCCGCCGCCCGGTCGCCCGGACAGGTCCCCGGGGTGGAGAACGCCCCTGAATGCGCCCCTAGGGGAAGTGCGGCCCCCCTCCCGGGTGGCGCCGGCCCGTTTGTCACAATGGGCGGACGCTTGTGCGCGCGTTCACAAAGCGTGACGTCCTCATCTCCCACCGAAGGTGCCCCGTGGACCTCAAGACCGCCACCGCCCTCCGCCGCCTCCGCCTGGTCTCGGCCCCCGAGGCCGTCTCCTTCCTGCTGCTGCTCGTCTGCTCGGTGCTCAAGCGGACCACCGACTTCAACGCGGTGCCCGTGATGGGAGCGGTCCACGGCGTCCTGTTCATCCTCTACGTGCTCTTCTGGGCGGACGCCTGGAACCGCGCCAAGTGGTCGCTGGGCACCGCCGCGCTCTACTTCGTCCTGTCGGTCCTGCCGACCGGCGGCTTCTTCGCCGAGCGCCGGCTGCGCCGCGAGGCCGAGGACGCGGTCATCGCCTCCCGGGCCCGCAAGGAAGGAGTGGCGAGCGCATGATCGTCGCCTTTTCCGTCACCCCGCTCGGGGTCGGCGAGGAGGTCGGGGAGTACGTCGCCGACGCCGTCCGCGTGGTCCGGGAGTCCGGACTGCCCCACCGCACCGACGCCATGTTCACCTCGATCGAGGGGGAGTGGGACGAGGTGATGGACGTCGTCCGGCGCGCGGTCGCCGCCGTCGAGGCACGGGCACCGCGTGTGTCCCTGGTCCTCAAGGCGGACATCCGGCCCGGTGTGACGGACGGACTGACCTCCAAGGTGGAGACGGTGGAGCGCCACCTCTCCGTGTAGCACGCGGGACGCGACACGCGGCACGCGACACGGAACACGAACACGGAAAAGCCCCGGCCCCCGACGGCCGGGGCTTTTCCGTGCCCGTGGCACGCAAGGGGTTTAACGGACCCTCGGTCGTCCTCGCCGACACCGCCTTTCGGGTTCGGGATTGCGCCGTCCGTGCTCCAAACGCGGTAAAAGAGGTGGGTGAACCTGGCGAGTCGGAAATGCGGACCATAGCTTCGACCCATGAAAAGAAAGCACATCGGATACCTCGGCTGCACCGCACTGGTGATCGCATCGGGACTGGCCGGTATTCCCACGGCCGGAGCCGCTTCGTCGATCCATGTGGTGCGCCCGGGGCAATCGATCCAGAAGGCGGTCGACGCCGCGAGATCCGGTGACGTCATCTACATCAGGCCCGGCACCTATCGCGAGAGCGTCCGCATCACGAAGTCGCACCTCACCCTGCGTGGTTCGGGCGCGCTGACCGTGCTGAAGCCGACCTTGAACAAGAAGAGGGCGATCAACGGCTGCGCGGCCGCCGGCAACGGCATCTGCGTGGAGGGCACCGCCGCCAGGCCGGTCGTCGACACCCGCATCCGGGGGTTGGTGCTGTCCGGCTTCAAGAAGAACGGTCTGTGGGCCTCGGGCACCGACAGGCTGTCCGTGCGCCATGTGACCTCGGAGAAGAACGGCACCTGGGGCTTCGCCGAGGAGCTCTCGGTCCGCAGCCTGTTCGCGCACAACGTCGCGAGGAAGAACGGCGAGTCGGGTCTTTTCCTCTCCAACACGGTCCGCACCGAGGCGGGTGCCATCAATACGCGCGGCACCGTCGTCCGCAACAACCGGCTGACCGGCAACCGCATCGGCATCACGGTCCGGCGGCTGCGCAACGTCACGATCAAGAACAACGACGTGGACCGCAACTGCGGCGGCATGTTCGTGGTCGGCGACGAGAACAAGCCGCGCACCGGCAACATCCTCGTACGCAGGAACTACGTCCACGACAACAACGCGTACTGCCCGAAGACCGCCCGACTTCCTTTCATCCAGGGCGCCGGAATCGTCCTCACCGGAATCGAGAGGTCGGTCGTCGAGCGCAACGAGATCCACCACAACGTGGGGAAGTCCCCGTTCTCCGGCGGAGTGGTCCTCTTCAAGAGCGTCGTGGGCGCGCCCAACCAGAACAACATCATCCGGCGCAACGTGCTGATCGGTAATTCGACGGCCGACCTGGCCAACCGGGACACCGGAAAGGGAAACAAGTTCGCCCGCAACACGTGCCGGCGCTCACTGCCCGCCGGAATGTGCTGACCGCACCACCCGTGTCCTTGCCGCCCCCAGCGAACCAAGCGAATCGAGACGGTACATGACCACTGTGAGTCCCGCCCCCGCGCAGGCTCCGTCCGCCCCCGTCGCGGCCCCGCAGCAGCCCGTCCCGGCCATGCGGCTGAGGGAGCTCGTCTTCGGCGCGGCCTGCGCCGCGGCCGTGCGGGCGGCGGCCAGGCTCGGCGTCGCCGACGCCCTCGGCGAGCAGCCGACCGGCGCGGAGCAGCTCGCGGCCCAGCTCGGCGTCGAGCCCCGGCCCCTGCTGCGCCTGCTGCGCGCCCTGTCCTGCTACGGCGTCTTCGCGCAGAACGAGGACGGACGGTTCGTCCACACCGAGATGTCCCGGCTGCTGCGCGAGGACGACCCGCACAGCCTCCGGTACATCGCCCTGTGGTGCACCGAGCCCTGGACCTGGGACGCCTGGCCGCTGCTCGACGAGGCCGTGCGCTCGGGCGGCAGCGTCTTCCACGAGCTGTACGGAAAGGGGTTCTTCGACTACCTGCACGAGGACGCGCAGGACTCCGCGCACGTCTTCAACCAGGCCATGACGACGTCCAGCGAGCAGTCGGCGCGGGACGTCGCGGAACTCCTCGACCTCACCGGCGTGACGACGGTCGCCGACATCGGCGGCGGCCAGGGGCATGTGCTGGCCAGCCTGCTGGAGAAGCACCCGGAGGTGCGCGGCACCCTGCTCGATCTGCCGCGGGTGGTGGAGAAGGCGGACGCCCGGCTGCGGGTGGGCGGCGCGCTCGCCGAGCGGGCCCGGATCGTCGGCGGGGACTGCCGTGAGGACATCCCGGTCGAGGCCGACCTGTACATCATCAAGAACATCCTGGAATGGGACGACGACAGCACCCGCAGGACGCTGCGCAACGTGATGGCGAAGGCCCGCCCCGGGACCCGGGTCGTCATCATCGAGAACCTCGTCGACGACACCCCGTCGATGAAGTTCACCACCTCCATGGACCTGCTGCTGCTCCTCAACGTCGGTGGAGCCAAGCACACCAAGGAGAGCCTGGTCGCCCGCATGACGGAGGCCGGGCTGACCGTCGCCGAGATCCAGCCGGTCAACGCGTATCTGCACGCCTTCGAGTGCGTCGTACCCGCCTGATCCCGGCGCGACAAGGGTCCGCCCCCGGTCGATGCCGGGGGCGGACCCTTGTCACGCCGGAAGCGTCAGGAGCGCCGGAAGCGTCAGGAGCGCTGGACGGGCCGGGAGCCGCGGACGCGTCAGGAGCGGCCGTCGCGCTCCCAGCGGTAGAACTCCTGGGCCATCGCGTCCTTCGGACCGCGCCAGGTCATCGGGTCGTACGCGCTCACGTACGCGGTGAGCCGGTCGCTGATGTCCTTGAAGGCCGGGTGGTCGGCCACCTTCGCGATCGCGGGGCCGAGCGGGCGCTCGCCCTGCACGAGGTGCATGTACACGTCGTCGAACTGGAACAGGGTGCGGCGGGTGACGCCGATGAGGTGCGGCAGTTCGCCGTCGTCGGACTCCGCGAACACCTTCGCGATGTCCGGGGCCGAGCCCGGCGCCATCCGGGCCACGATGAGTGTCTGGTGCATCAGGGGGCGTTCCTCTCGGGGCGACGAGCCGGGCGGACCGTCCGGGCGGACGGTCCGCGGGCCGACAGGTGGGGGACGGGGGGCAGGTCAGCTGTGGGTGACGGAGGCGGGCGTGCGCAGCCGGGCGCGCTGCTCCACCTTGTCCCGGATGAGCCGGAGCTGGACGACCGAGTTGCGGTTGATGTTCTCGGTCATCCAGGCGTCGTCCACGGGCGCGTCGGGCTTCATCTCGAAGTCCTGCGTCCAGTGCATCCGGACGCCGGCCGGGGTCTCCTCGTACACCCACTTGATGTTCATGTAGGCGAACGGGCCGGTCTCCACCCGGCGGGCCTTGACCACGAGCCGCTCGCGGTCGGGCTCACGCTCCGAGACCCAGCTCCAGACCTTGCCGTTGTCGTCCGGGTGCATGGTGAGGCGGAAGGTGGTCTTGCCGTTCTCCCGGGACAGGACCTCGACGGAGGCGTACTCGCTGAACAGCTGCGTCCAGTTCTCCAGGTCGTTGGTCATGTCCCAGACGAGATCCAGGGGAGCAGCGATGGTGATCTCGTTCTCGGTGTGTCCTGCCATGGTCAGGCTCCTGCCACTACGTTGCTGTTGACGAGGTCGAGGAATTCGCGCGGGGTCCGGCAGCGCTCCGCGTCGGGCGGCAGCACCATGGCGTGGTTGTTCTCCAGCTCGCCGACGATGCCGAGCAGGCCGAGCGAGTCCAGCCCGAACTCGTCGAAGCCGGCGTCGAGCCGGAGCTCCAGCTCGTCGGCGACCACGGTGACGCCGGCCGCCTTCTTCATCAGCGCGGCCAGTTCCCGTGCGGTCAGTTCGTTGTCCATCTGTCTCTCCTTCTCCTCAGAGGGCATGGGCGCCGTGCCGCAGCACGAGGGCCGCGTTGGAGCCCATGAGTCCCCGGCTGACGACCAGGGCGGTGCGCAGCGGTGCGGGTCGGGCCCGCCCGGTCACCAGATCGAGGTCGTGGCAGGGGTCGTAGACGTTCGGCGTGGGCGGCACCAGGCCGTGTTCCATGGCCAGCACCGCCGCCGCCACGTCCAGCACCGGCGCCCCGCAGTAGGCCCGGCCGATCCCGGTCTTGGGCGCCGTCACCGGCACCCGCCGGCCGTGCGCGCCCAGGGCGTCGGCGATCGCCAGCGCCTCGGCACGGTCGGCCTCCGGCGTCCCGAACGCGTCCGCGAACACGACGTCGACCTCCTCCGGGGCGCACCGGGCCTCGTCGAGCGCGACCCGGATCGCCTGGGCCAGCCCCTCCCGGGACCGCTCCCACAGGGACGCGCCGGTGAAGGTCGCCCCGTGCCCGGCGATGAACGCCCGGACGGTGGCCTCCCGCTCCCGCGCCGCCCCCTCGTCCTCGACCACGATCATCGCGCCGCCCTCGGCGGGCACGAACCCGCAGGCGGCGGCGGTGAAGGGCCGGTAGGCGTGGGTCGGGTCGTCGCCGGTGCTGAGGTCGTCGTAGCCGAGCTGGCAGACCATCGAGTACGGCGCCAGCGGGGCCTCGGCGGCCCCGGCCACGACCACGCCGGTGCCCCGTCGGACCGCGCGGGCCGCGTGCGCCAGCGCGTCCAGGCCGCCGGCCTCGTCGCTGGCCACCACCCCGCAGGGTCCCTTGAACCCGCCGCGGATGGACACCTGGCCGGTGCTCGCCGCGTAGAACCAGGCGATGGACTGGTACGGACCCACGAACCGGGGGCCCTGGCCCCACAGCCGCTGGAGTTCCCGCTGGCCGAACTCGCCGCCGCCGGAGCCCGCGGCCGTGACCACGCCGACCGCGAACGGATCCCGGTCGGTGTCGGCGCGGCCCAGCCGGGCGTCCGCCAGGGCCTGGTCGGCCGCGGCCATCGCGAAGTGGGTGAACCGGTCCGTCTGGACGAGGAACCGCTCCTCGACCAGTTCCGAGGGATCGAATCCGCGGACCTCGCCCGCGATCCGCAGGGGCAGGTGCTCGCATCCTTCGCGGGTCACCCGGTCCAGGACGCTGACGCCCTCCTGGGTGGACTTCCAGAAGGTCTCGGTGCTCAGCCCGTTGGGGGCGACGACACCTATGCCGGTGACGGCGGCGCGCCGGGCTCGCTGTGACGTCATCGGGTCCTCCCGTCGGGCCGGGTGAGAATCACCGCGGACTGGAAGCCGCCGAAGCCGCTGCCGACGGACAGCACGTTGCTCAGCTCGGCCTTGCGCGCGGTGCGCGGCACGTAGTCGAGGTCGCACTCGGGGTCCGGGGTCGTGTAGTTCGCCGTCGGCGGCACGACCTGGTGGACCAGGGCCAGCACACAGGCCAGGACCTCGATCGCCCCGATGGCACCCAGCGAGTGGCCCACCATCGACTTGATCGAGCTCATCGGCGTCCGGTAGGCGTGATCGCCCAGCGACCGCTTGACCGCGGCCGTCTCGTGCCGGTCGTTCTGCTGCGTACCGGAACCGTGGGCGTTGACGTAGTCGATGTCCGAGCCGTCCAGCCGGGCGTGGGCGAGCGCGTCGTCGATGGCGCGTGCCATCTCCAGGCCCTCCCGGGTGAGACCGGTCATGTGGTAGGCGTTGCCGAAGGTGGCGTAGCCGCCGATCTCGCAGTACACGTGGGCCCCGCGGGCGCGGGCGTGTTCGAGTTCCTCCAGGACGAGGACGGCTCCGCCCTCACCCATGACGAACCCGTTGCGGTCCTTGTCGAACGGGCGGGACGCGTGCTCGGGGTCGTCGTTGTTCGGAGAGGTCGCCTTGATGGCGTCGAAGCACGCCATCGTGATCGGGGAGATCGGCGAGTCCGAGGCGCCGGCTATGCAGACGTCGACCCGGCCCTCCTGCACGGCGTGGAAGGCGTAGCCGATCGCGTCGAGACCGGAGGTGCAGCCCGTGGAGACGGTCTGCACCGGGCCGTGCGCCCCGAACTGCTCGGCGACCTCGGAGGCGAGGGCGCTCGGGGAGAAGGCGCGGTGCAGATGAGGAGCCGCCCGGCGGTGGTCGACGTCCCAGCGCCGGCCCTTCTCGCTGACCGCCACGTAGTCGTTCTCGAGGCGCGTGGTGCCACCCACGGCGGTGCCCAGGGACACCCCCATGCGCCAGGGATCCTCCTTCTCCGGGTCGAGTCCCGCGTCGCTGACCGCCTCCCGGGCGGCCACCATGGCGAACTGGACATAGCGGTCGGCACGCTCGGTCGTCGCCGCGTCGATTCCGTGGGCGGCCGGGTCGAAGTCGACCTCGGCCGCGATCCGCGAACGCAGCCCCGCCGGGTCGAAGAGCGTGATGCCCCGCGTCGCGGTGCGGCCGTTCGCCAGGAGGTCCCAGAACGCCGGTACGCCCACGCCGCCCGGGGCCACGATGCCGACGCCGGTGACCGCCACGCGCCGGGTCACGACACCGCCTCGACTCGCTCAGGCGTCAGGTGCAGGCAGGCCCCCTCCGTCTCCTCGGTCACCTCGGTGTCGACGTGGCCGAGCTTGGGGCGCGGCGCCAGCGGGCCCAGGTGGAAGACCATCCGGGCCTCCACACTGCCCACGTTGCGGAAGCGGTGGCGCATGTTGATCGGGATCAGCAGGCCCTGGTCGGCCCGGATCGGGAAGGTCTCGCCGTCCAGGTCGACTTCGAGCACACCGCTCACGACGTAGACGAACTCCTCGGAGTACGGGTGGTAGTGCTCGCCGATGCGGTCGCCCGGCTGGATGATGGCGAGGCCCATGAAGCCGGACTTGGCGCCGACCGCGGTGGGCGTGAGCATCGCGCGCAGGTCACCTCCGCGCCGGGTGTTGGGCTCGGTCTCGCTCAGGTCCACGATGCGTGGGCGGGGCGTGGTCATGTGTTTCCTCCGGTTGGTGGGTACAGCCGGCCCGTCGGTGGTGCCGACGGAGCCCGCGTGTCCGGCCGCTGACCGGGCCGGACCTGCCGTCAGGCGGACGATGCGGTGCGGTCGGTGACGAGCTTCATGTCGGACCGCTCGACGAACCGGGCGAGGTCCCGTTCGGTGACCGGCGCGCCGTCGACGCCGAGCGCGTCGCCGTCGAGCAGCCGGCTGAGGACCGCTCCGTTGCGGCCGCCCGTGAGACCGAGGGTCAGGACGGGGTCGTGCGCGAGGTCGCCCCGTACGTCGACCAGTCGTACGACGATGTCGTCGCGCTGGAAGATCGTGGAGCAGTGCACGGGGTTCGCCGGGTCGTCGGCCGCGGCCTCGTCCTCGCGGGCGAGCAGCCGGGCCAGGGCCATGCCGGAGCCCTCCTTGGCCGGGTAGAACAGCGCGTGCCGCTTCACGTCCTGGGGCTGTCCGGCGCCGACCGCCACGTGGTGCACCGCGGGCAGCGCCGCCCGGGTGAAGAAGACCCGGGCCGATCCCGGGTCGCTGAGGTCCCGGTCCTGCTCCAGATAGGGGTTGATGGCCTCCTCGACCGCCCGGACCTCGGGCTGCCGGGACACGTGGCGCAGCGCGGCCATCAGGTCGCCCTCCACCTCGATGGCCCGCACCACCCGGTTGCCGTGCATGAACAGCGAGGTGCGGCGCAGCCGGGTGTTCTCGTCGACCTGGGCCTGCGGCGAGGTGTAGCCGGCGAGGAGATCGGCGACGATCCGCTCGCTGCCGGGCTTCACGGTGAAGGTGAGGGCGTGGCGTACCACGCCGTCGCCCACTCGGGCCGTAGCCTGGAAGCGGCCCTTCTCCGAGTCGGGCAGCGGCGGGGCGACGTTGCCCGTCTCGCGCAGCACGCTGAAGCGCAGCGAGCGGGTGTCGCGCACGCAGCTGTGCAGCGGCTGGACCGTCTCGACGTGCTCCTCGCTGTTCACCCAGGCGAGGAACGGAGGGGCGCTCTCCCACTCACTGGTGATCAGCCACTGCGAGGGGTTCTCGATCGACTGGCACAGCTGGTCGCTGATGTGGCCGGGGACGGAGGCCACCTGGTTGCGCATCTGCTCGTAGGCCTCCAGGAACTGCTTCTGGGCGCCGTCGTGAAGGTCCAGCAGCAGGATGACCCGCAGCCGGGAGCCGTCGAACGCGGACTGCGACACCCGCTCCGAGATCCGCTGCGGAGCCCGGTGCGAGACACGGTCCGACACGCGGTCAGACACACGTTCCGATACACGTTCCGAGATTGACATCCAGCACACATCTCCTCAGTGACTTCCGGGGCGCTCCCGGTGCCGGGAGCGGCGAACGGCCCGGACCCCGATCGTGGTTCGGGCCGCGGGGCGGCGCGACTCGCGTGAACCACGTGGGTGACCACCCGGGCGAAGCGGGTGACGTTCGGGGTGACCAGTCGGGTGAATGAGGCGAGCGAACCCCTCCCGCCGGGGCATGGAAGCCCTGTAGCCGGGGGTCCATGGAAGCCCTGTAGCCGGGGTCCGCTGCTGGAGGCATTGATGACCGAAGAAGTCGAGCATCACGTACCCGTACTCGTCGTGGGCGGGTCCCTCGTAGGACTGTCCACCTCACTGTTCCTGGGCCGTCTCGGCATCCCGCACCTGGTCGTCGAGAAGCACGCGGGCACCTCCAGGCACCCTCGCGGCCGCGGCAACAACGTGCGCACGATGGAACTGTTCAGGGTCGCCGGGGCCGAGCAGCAGATCCGCGAGGCCGCCTCGACCCTGGCCGACAACCACGGCATCCTCCAGGCCCCGTCCCTGGTCGGCGGCGCGGGCGAGTGGCTGTTCAAGGAGATCGACCCGGGCGGCGGCCTGGCCCGCTTCAGCCCGAGCGGCTGGTGCCTGTGCAGTCAGAACGACCTGGAGCCGGTGCTGCTCAAGTGCGCCCGCGAGCTGGGCGGCGACATCCGGTTCTCCACCGAGCTGCTCTCCGTCGAGCAGGACGGCGAGGGGATCACCGCGGTCGTGAAGAACCGGGACAGCGGGCAGCACACCACCGTGCGGGCCGAGTACCTCGTCGCGGCCGACGGTCCGCGCAGCCCGGTCCGGGAGGGGCTGGGCATCGGCCAGACGGGTCCGGGCGACCTGTTCCACAACGTGAGCGTCACCTTCGACTCCCTCAAACTCGCGGACGCGGTCGGCGACCGGCGCTTCATCTGCTGCTACCTGACCGCCCCGGACGCGGACGGCGCGCTGCTGCCGGTGGACAACGTGGCGAAGTGGGTCTTCCACGCGCCCTGGCACCCCGAGCGCGGCGAGACGCTGGAGGACTTCACCGAGGAGCGCTGCGTCACCCACATCCGCCGGGCCGTCGGCGTCCCCGACCTGGACGTGCGGATCACCGGCAAGGCGCCCTGGCACGCGGCGCAGCGGGTCGCCGAGCGCTACTCGGCCGGCCGGATCTTCCTCGCCGGGGACTCCGCCCACGAGATGTCACCGACCGGCGCGTTCGGCTCCAACACCGGTATCCAGGACGCGCACAACCTCGCCTGGAAACTCGCCGCCGTGCTCAACGGCTGGGCGGGACCCGGCCTGCTGGAGTCCTACGAGGCGGAGCGCAAGCCGGTGGCTGTGGCCACCAGCGCGCGGGCGGCGGCCCGTTCGGTGGAGCACAGCCACCCGGGCTACGCGCCCGCCCCCGGTGCGGGCGGTGCGGGCGGCGCCCGCCAGGGCGGCGTGCTGAAGGTGGCCCTCGGCTACCGCTACCCCCGCGGCGCCGTGGTCGGCACCGACCCCGAGAGCCCGGTGGTGCCCGACGAGATGACGATGACCGGCGAGCCCGGCAGCCGCGCCCCGCACATGTGGCTGCTGCGCTCCGGCGTGCGCACCTCCACCGTCGACCTGTACGAGACCTCGTTCGTGCTGCTCAGCGGTGCCGAGGACATGGCCTGGCACACGGCGGCGCAGCGGGTCGCCGAACGTCTCGCGGTACGCCTGGAGTCGTACCGCGTCGGCCGGGGCCCGCTCGCGGACCTCGCCCCCCAGGACGGCACGGACTGGTCCGTGCTGCACGGCACGACGCCGCGGGGCGCGGTGCTGGTCCGGCCCGACGGCTATGTGGCGTGGCGGTCGCAGGACGCGGTGGCCGACCCGGAGAAGACGCTGTACGACCTCATGGCCGGCCTGCTCGACCTGGTCTGAGGACGGGCTGCCCCCGAGGGCTCTCAACCTCCCGAGGCGAGGGCGATTCCCAGGGGTGTCCGCTCGTACAGCACCTGATGGCCGTACCGCCGCGAGGTCAGCAGGCCCGCGTCGCGCAGCGCGGTCAGATGCGCGGACACCGACGACGGCGCGAGCCCCAGCCGGGACGCGAGGGCCGAGGTGCCGGCGGGCTCGTCCAGCGCCGTCAGCACGGCGGCCCGGCCGCGGCCCAGCAGCCGCACGAGCGCGTCGGGCAGCCGGTCGGCCGGCTCGGCCCACAGGCCGCCGATACCCCGCGCCGGGTAGACGAGGGTCGGCTGCCAGGGCGGCTCGAAGCCGCTGATGACGTCCGGCCAGCTGAACACGCTCGGCATCAGCACCAGTCCCTGCCCGCCGAGGTGCCGCTCGTACTCGACGTGCGTCTCGACGGTCAGCGTCCCGGCGCGCCAGCCGCAGCGCCGGTTGACCTCCGGCAGCAGGCCGCCCAGACCGACCTCGGCCAGCCGGCGCGAGTGGAAGGCGATGTCCGCCTCCAGCAGCGCCCGCAGCCGGGGCCAGTCCGGCGCCAGCAGGGTGTGCCAGACCTCCTCGACCGCGTCGGACAGCTCCCGGATCATGCGGACCGGGTCCGCCAGCCAGGCCCGGCCGCGCGGTGAGTCGAGCGCGCCCGGGGTGTCGGCGAGGGAGCGGGCGGTGTCCGCGCGGGCCGCCTCGGGATCGGCGGCGCGGACCGCGGCGATCTCCTCCTCGAAACCGGCCGCGGGGCCGATCGGCGGCGCGCCCAGCCAGTCGGGGGAGTGGCCGCGGCGCGGCATCACCAGCCACAGCCCGCTGAGGTCGAGCGTGTCGGCCGCCGCACGGATCCGGCGCAGCCAGTGCGCGTGGTAGCCGTGCCGGTCGGGCCGTTTGAGGGTGCGCACCGCCTCCTGCGTCTCCCACAGCGGCGAGAGCGCGAACCGGCAGCGCAGGAAGTCGTCCTCCCCGAAGTGCAGCCGCACCGGCACGACCCCACCACCTCTCCTCGTCGGGCCTTCGATTCGGTCTGAGCCGAAACTCTACGGCCGTCCGCGCGGCGGACCACACCCTGCTGCCATGCCGGAAGAACCCCAGACCACCACGACACTGCCGCAGACCCCCGGGCCCGCCGCCCCCGAAC